>JBIKMC010000196.1:0-6581 GCA_044359405.1 Burkholderiaceae bacterium | reverse complement strand
CTCAAGTTGCGAAACCTGGGTCGAGATGAGCCGCACGGATGACCCCGATACGCTTTACGCCCGTGGCGGTGCCAAGCTGGTCTGGGTGGACTATCCGCAGCGAAAGTCAGCCCCTATACCCGAGGCGGTACGCGTGGCGATGTCCACGCCGCGCTGACGCCTGAGTGGCGCGTCAGCCGGCTCAGGACAGAGCGGCGGTGTCGATCGGGCAGCCGGTGCTGGCCAGCACCTGATCGCGGGTGACGCCAGGGGCCAGTTCGGCCAGACGCAAGCCCTGGGCTGTGACGTCAAGCACGCACAGATCGGTGATGATGCGGTCGACGACACCGACGCCGGTGAGTGGCAGCGTACAGGCTGAGAGAATTTTCTGCTCTTCGCTGCCGTCCTTCTTTTTGGCTGTGTGCTCCATGAGCACAATGACCCGGCCCACGCCAGCCACCAGATCCATGGCGCCGCCCATGCCTTTGACCATCTTGCCAGGGATCATCCAGTTGGCGAGGTCGCCGCTGGCACTGACCTGCATGGCACCCAGGATGGCCACATCGATCTTGCCGCCGCGAATCATGGCGAACGAGTCTGCCGAGGAGAAGATGGACGAGCCCGGCAGCGTCGTGACGGTTTGTTTGCCGGCATTGATCATGTCGGCATCGACTTCGTCCTCAGTGGGGAACGGGCCGATGCCCAGCAGTCCGTTTTCGGATTGCAGCCAGACCTCCATATCGGTGGGTACATGATTGGCCACCAGAGTGGGCAGACCGATACCTAAATTGACGTAATAGCCGTTGCGCAATTCGCGTGCCGCGCGGGCGGCCATTTGATCGCGAGTCCAGGGCATGTTGCTCTCCTTCAGCGCGCGGCGCGCGTGGTGCGCTGCTCGATACGTTTTTCGGGGGTGGGGTTGAGCACCAGTCGGTCGATGTAAATACCCGGCAGGTGAACCTGATCGGGGTCTATCTCGCCGTTGGCCACCACCACTTCAACTTCGGCGACCGTGATGCGCCCGGCCATGGCTACATTAGGGTTGAAATTGCGGGCCGTTCGACGGAAGACCAGATTGCCTGACCGGTCGGCCATCCAGGCCTTGACCAACGATACATCGGGCACCAATGAGCGTTCCATGACGTAACGCTTGCCCTCAAATTCACGGATTTCCTTGCCTTCAGCCACCACCGTCCCTACGCCGGTTGCCGTGAAGAAGGCCGGGATACCGGCGCCGCCCGCACGAAGTTTCTCGGCCAGCGTACCCTGCGGTGTGAATTCAAGCTCGAGTTCGCCGGCCAGGTATTGACGTTCGAACTCTTTGTTTTCGCCCACATAAGAGGCGATCATCTTGCGGATCTGCCGCGTGGCCAGCAGCATGCCCAGACCGAATCCGTCAACGCCGGCGTTGTTGGAGATGCAGGTGAGGTTTTTAACGCCGCTGTCGCGCAGTGCCGCAATGAGCGCCTCGGGTATACCGCACAGGCCGAAACCGCCGACGGCGATCATCTGGCCGTCCTTGACAATGTCGGATAGCGCTGCAGCGGCGCTTGGATAAAGTTTGCTCATCGGAATCTCCGCCGGTGAAATGTTGGCGCTTCTGCGATTATAGAGGTCATGACACACAGTCAATTACATTCGCACGGCGAGGACGATCGCCACCCCGGGCATGGTCGCTCGGCCGCGCCCTCCCGGGGCCTGGGGTTGTCCCTGGCGCTGGTACTGGGTTTCGGCATTGTCGAAATCACGACCGGATGGCTCAGCGGTTCGCTCGCCCTGGTGGCTGATGGTCTGCATATGCTCACCGACGCCCTGGCACTTGCCCTGGCCTGGGGGGCTCAGTGGCTGGCACGGCGTCCGCCCGATGCCGCGCACACCTTTGGGTATGAGCGGGTCGAATCTCTGGCGGCCTTCGTCAATGCCCTGTTTTATCTGGGGCTCATTGCCTGGATCGTGGCTGAGGCCGTTGGTCGTTTCAGCAATCCACCGCCCATCGTGTTCGGCGCGGCCATGCCAGTCGCCGTTGCCGGCCTGGTGGTGAACGCCGTCGCCTGGTGGTTGCTGCACCGGGACAGCCACGACTTGAACATTCGTGGCGCGCTACTGCATGTCATGGGTGATTTCGCCGCCTCGATGGCAGCCATCATCGCTATCGGTGTTGCTGCTTACACGGGCTGGCTGCTGATTGACCCCTTGCTCACCCTGCTGATCTCGGCCCTGCTGCTGGTGTCATCCCTGCGCCTGCTGGTCGATAGCGCACGTGTACTGATGAACGCCGCGCCGGGCGGCCTGCATCCTGAAGAGATCGCGCGCGTTCTGCGAGACATTCCGGGTGTGATGGATGTGCACGACCTGCATGTCTGGAGCATGAGCAGCGGGCAGCCTGCCCTGGCCGCTCATCTGGGCGTGGCGTCACTGGCCCGGTGGCCTGCCGTGCTGGCCAGCGCACGCGAGCGCCTGGCGGCCGATTTCGGCATTGAGCACCTGACCTTGCAGCCTGAGCCGCGCGATTCGCCGTCATCGGGCAGCGCCGCTGGCCCTATATAATCACGGCTTACCGGGCCCATCTCCATGACCAAATTCGTGTTCGTTACCGGCGGTGTCGTGTCTTCCCTGGGCAAGGGTATCGCCGCCGCGTCAATTGCCGCCCTTCTTGAGTCGCGGGGCCTGAGCGTCACCCTGCTTAAACTCGATCCCTATATCAATGTTGATCCGGGCACCATGAGCCCGTTTCAGCATGGCGAAGTGTTTGTCACTGAAGACGGTGCCGAGACCGACCTCGACCTGGGTCACTATGAGCGTTTCGTGTCGGCCAAAATGCGTCGCCACAATAACTTCACCACGGGCCAAATCTACGATTCAGTGATTCGCAAAGAGCGCCGCGGCGAGTATCTGGGTCGTACCGTTCAGGTCATTCCCCACATCACCAATGAAATTCAAGCATTCATCGAACGTGGTGCCGGTGTCGGTACGCCCGGCGGAGCCCAGGTAGCCATTGTTGAGATCGGCGGTACGGTGGGCGATATTGAGTCCCTGCCGTTTCTTGAAGCAGCCCGCCAGATGAGTCTTAAGCTTGGACGGGGCAGCAGTGCCTTCGTGCACCTGACGCTGGTGCCTTTCATCGCATCGGCCGGTGAACTCAAGACCAAGCCCACGCAGCATTCGGTGCAAAAGCTTCGCGAAATCGGCATTCAGGCCGACATGCTCTTGTGTCGCGCTGATCGACGCATTCCCGATGACGAACGCGCGAAAATTTCGCTCTTCTCCAATGTGCCGCTCGAATCGGTCATTTCAGTTTGGGATGCCACCAGTATCTACAAGATTCCGCGCATGTTGTACGAGCAGGGTGTTGACCGCACCCTCACCGACATCCTGCGCATTGAAGCGCAGCCGGCCAATCTCAGCGTCTGGGACCGCCTGGTGCATTCGCTGGAGCACCCCACCCACGAAGTACGTATCGCCATGGTGGGCAAGTACGTTGACCTTACCGAGTCCTACAAGTCGCTCACTGAGGCTCTGGTGCATGCTGGAATTCATACGGGTAGTCGGGTCGTCATCGAATACATTGATTCAGAGCGCATTGAGGCCGAAGGTGCTGATGTGCTGCTCAAGGGCTTCGACGCCATTCTCGTGCCAGGAGGCTTTGGGCGACGAGGCGTTGAGGGCAAGATCGCGGCTATTCGTCATGCCCGCGAGAACAAAATTCCTTATCTGGGTATCTGTCTGGGCATGCAGCTGGCCGTGATCGAATTCGCTCGGCATGTGTGCGGTCTGCATGCTGCCAACAGCACAGAGTTCGATCCTGGCACGCCTTACCCGGTCGTGGGTCTCATTTCTGAGTGGCTTGATCGCGAGGGCCGTGTTGAGCGTCGCGATGGCGACTCCGACCTTGGCGGCACTATGCGTCTGGGCGCGCAGCGCTGCCCGGTTCAGGCTGGCACCATGGCGGCTGCCATCTATGGCGATTCGGTCAACGAACGGCATCGCCATCGCTACGAGGTCAATAATGGCTTTACGGCCCGCCTCGAGCAGGGCGGCCTTCGAATTGCCGCCCGTACGCCCAGCGAGGCACTGACTGAAATGATCGAACTGCCACAGCACGGAGCCAACGCCCATCCTTGGTTCCTGGCTGTACAGTTCCATCCCGAATTCACCTCAACGCCGCGCGACGGACATCCTTTATTCATCGCCTTCGTCAAGGCGGCGTTGGCCCGATCGCTGGGTCGTGCTTCGGCCGCGCAGGCAGCCTGATCGGGCGCTCAAACCCATCGGCCTTGTCGGTCGGCAAACAACATTCACATCATGAAGCTTTGTCACTTTGAAGTGGGGCTCGACCAGCCTATCTTTCTGATAGCAGGCACCTGCGTGATCGAATCCCGCGAGATGGCCTTCGAGACTGCTGGACGGCTTCTTGAAATCACACGTCCGCTGGGTATTCCCTTCATCTACAAGTCGTCTTTTGATAAGGCTAATCGCAGTTCAGGCCGCTCGTTTCGTGGACCCGGTATGGCGCAGGGCCTCAAGATTCTTGCTGATGTGCGCTCGCAGTTAGGTGTGCCCGTGTTGACCGATGTGCATGAAATCGATCAGATCGACGAGGTCGCTGCAGCAGTCGATGTCTTGCAGACCCCGGCTTTTCTGGCGCGGCAGACGGACTTCATTCGCGCGGTGGCCTCGGCTGGCAAACCGGTCAACATCAAAAAGGCCCAGTTCCTGGCGCCACATGACATGAAAAACGTGGTCGACAAGGCCCGCGAAGCCGCTTTGGCTGCTGCTGACGGCAATGCTGATGCGGCTGACTGCATCATGGTGTGCGAGCGTGGTGCCTCGTTCGGTTACAACAATCTGGTGTCTGATATGCGCTCGCTGGCCATCATGCGCGAAACCGGTTGCCCGGTGGTGTTTGATGCCACGCACTCGGTGCAGCTTCCCGGCGGGCAGGGCACCAGTTCGGGCGGTCAGCGCGAGTTCGTTCCGGTGCTGGCGCGCGCCGCCGTTGCGACGGGCATAAGCGGGCTGTTCATGGAAACTCATCCTGACCCCACCAAGGCCCTGTCTGACGGGCCTAACGCCTGGCCGCTGAACCGTATGGCTGAACTGCTGCATACCCTGGTCGAGCTTGATCGCGTCGTCAAAAAGAATGGCTTTGCCGAGCTGGGCTTGGCCGATATGTCGTCCAACTGAGGGCTTCAAGGAGTCTTGCGATGCCGGCTTATGTGATTGCCAATGTAAAAGTCAGCAACCCCGATCAATACAAGCAGTACACCGCGCTCACGCCGCAGGCCATTACGGCGGCGGGTGGTGAGTTTGTCGTGCGGGGCGGTAAGACCGAAGTTCTTGAGGGCGATATTGAGCCCCATCGAGTGGTGGTTCTTAAATTTGCATCCATGGATGCGGCCAAGGCTTTTTACGACTCCGCGCTCTATCGCGAAGCACGTGCTGCCCGGGCTGGCGCCACTTCCGTGTTCAATATGTACGTGGTTGAAGGAATCTGACGGCTATGAGCGCAATTGTCGACATCATTGGACGTGAAATCATCGACTCGCGGGGCAATCCCACGGTTGAGTGCGATGTGCTGCTCGAGTCGGGGGTCATGGGACGGGCAGCGGTTCCCTCGGGCGCCTCGACGGGTTCGCGTGAGGCGATTGAACTGCGCGATGGCGACACAACGCGGTTTCTGGGCAAAGGTGTGCTGCGTGCGGTCGAGCACGTCAACACTGAAATCTGCGAAGCGCTCATGGGGCTCGACGCAGCCGAACAGGCCTGGATAGATCGCACCCTGATCGACCTTGACGGTACCGAGAACAAGTCGCGCCTGGGCGCCAATGCCACCCTGGCTGTATCGATGGCTGTGGCACGGGCAGCAGCCGAGGAGTCGGGGCTGCCGCTGTATCGCTACTTCGGCGGCTCCGGTGCCATGGCCTTGCCGGTGCCCATGATGAACGTCATCAACGGCGGCGCGCACGCCAACAACAACCTCGATCTGCAGGAGTTCATGATTCTGCCGGTGGGGGCGCCCAGTTTTCGCGAGGCTTTGCGTTGGGGCGCTGAGGTTTTTCAGGCGCTGAAAAAGCTGCTGCACGATCGTCATTTATCGACTGCGGTCGGCGATGAGGGCGGCTTTGCCCCCAGCGTGGCCAATCACGAGGCGGCGATTCAACTCATTCTGCAGGCGATTGAAAAAGCGGGCTACGAACCGGGCACCCAGATCGCCCTGGGTCTTGACTGTGCAAGCTCTGAGTTTTACCGCGATGGTCGCTACCACCTTGAAGGCGAAGGCCTGGTGCTGACGGCGACAGACTTCTCGAATTTGCTGGCTACCTGGTGTGATCGCTATCCCATCATTTCCATTGAAGATGGCATGGCCGAGAATGACTGGGAAGGCTGGAAGATTCTCACCCGCCAGCTGGGTCAGCGGGTGCAGCTAGTGGGTGACGACCTGTTCGTCACCAACACGCGCATCCTGCAGCAGGGCATCGATGCCGGCGTCGCCAACTCCATCCTCATCAAGATCAATCAGATCGGTACGCTGACCGAAACCTTTGCCGCGATCGAGCTGGCCAAACGTTATCGTTATACCGCCGTCGTCTCACACCGTTCGA
>JBIKMC010000194.1:0-6628 GCA_044359405.1 Burkholderiaceae bacterium | reverse complement strand
CATTGGCGAGTCGCTGGTTCGCGAGCTGGCCAAGCTCATGTCGGTGCCGGGTATGATTTCCCTGGCGGGTGGTTATCCGGGCCCCGAATTGTTTGATCGCGAGGGTATTCGCGCAGCGGTCGATGAAGCCCTTACGCACTCACCCGTGGCGGCGCTGCAGTACGGCCCAACCGATGGCCTGCCGGGTCTTCGCGAACGCGTGGCCGATTGGATGGCCGACTGTGGCACATCGTGTTCACCCGACGATCTGCTCATCACCGGTGGGTCTCAGCAGGGCTTTGATCTTCTGGTGCGCACTCTTTTGCGCGCCGGTGACCGCGCCCTGGTCGAGCGCCCCACCTACACCGGGCCGCTGCGGGTGCTGAAGGTGGCCGGCGTGCAGCCCATCACCATTGGCGTCGACGCTGAAGGCCTCATGGTCGATGAGCTGGCTGAGTGTCTACATGACCTGAGGCGACGCGGCGAGCCTGGGCCGCGCGCGATGTATGTGGTGCCCACGTTTGCCAATCCCAGTGGTGCCACCATGCCCGTGCAGCGCCGACTGAAGCTGCTTGAACTGGCGGTCAAGCATCGTTTCATCATCATCGAAGATGACCCCTACGGCCGGCTCCGCTTTGCCGGCGAGCCCGTGCCACATGTGCTGTCCTTGGTTGATCAGGTGCCTGGTTCGCGCGACTGGGTGGTACATCTGGGCAGCTTCTCCAAGGTGATCGCGCCGGGTCTGCGCATCGGTTGGCTGATCGCGCC
Organism: Burkholderiaceae bacterium; assembly: GCA_044359405.1. Taxonomy (GTDB): domain Bacteria; phylum Pseudomonadota; class Gammaproteobacteria; order Burkholderiales; family Burkholderiaceae_E; genus SYIM01. The sequence goes on along the minus strand of JBIKMC010000194.1, from coordinate 5,881 downwards.
GCCTGCGATTCGACGCGCCTGTGCGCTGGCCAAGCAACTGGACGACATCTCCAACCCCGGCTTTACCCAGGCCACGGTTGAGCGCTATCTTGCGGCTGATCGTCTGCGTCGGCACCTGCCCAACATTCTGGGTGCCTACCGTGAACGGGCCGGTGCCATGCGTGATGCGATCGCGCAGCATCTGGCTGGCCGGGTTGAGTTCAACATTCCCCAGGGGGGCATGTTCATGTGGGGGCGACTCACCCAGGCTGAATCGGCTCGGGCGCTGATGCCGCTCGCCATTGAGCAGAAAGTGACCTTTGTGCCGGGCGATATTTACTACGGTGATCGGGCCGATGCTCGTACGCTGCGCCTGTCCTTCGCCACACCCTCGCCCGAGCAGATTCACGAGGGCATCGCCCGTATCGGGCGGGCCTTGTCACAGTTGCAGGCCTGAGCAGCGCCGCAGCCGTGGGCTTATTCAACAACCGGTTCTACGGCTGGCGCGTGGTCGCAGCTGGAGGCGTGCTGCAGTTTCTGCAGGCGGGCATGTTGGTACAGTCCTTCGGAGCCTATGTGGCGGTGCTGTCGTCCGAGCGCGGCTGGAGTAAAACAGCCCTGTCGGGGGCCGCTGCATTGCAGTCGGTTGAGACGGCGCTGATCGGACCCGTGTTGGGATGGCTCATCGATCGTTTCGGCGAGGCCCGCCTGATCCGGCTGGGCGTCCTCGTGTTCGCGCTCGGTCTGATGCTGCTGGGTAACGTTGACTCGCTGGCGGGGTTTTACGGCGCCATCGTCATGATTGCACTGGGCACCAGCCTTAGTGGTTACTTCCCCATCAACGTTGCCATCATTCACTGGTTTGAGCGCAAACGCGCAAGGGCCCTGTCAGCCTGCGGGCTGGGCCTGGCCCTGGGTGGCCTGGCCGTACCCGTGATTGCGGCCTCGATGTCCTACTTTGGTTGGCGCATGACGGCCATGGGTTCAGGCGTGCTGGTGCTGCTGGTGGGACTGCCCCTGGTGTCGGTGTTCCGGTACCGGCCACGAGACCTGGGCCTGCACCCTGATGGCGATGCGCCTGCTCCGCCCTTGAGCGCGCAGTCTGCATTGCCAGCACCCTCGGCGCCGTCGTTAGCCTCCGCAGCCTCGGCATCCGTTACGCCCGCCACGCCCGCCACGCCCGCCACGCCCGCCACGCCCGCCACGCCCGCCACGCCCGCCACGCCCGCCACGCCCGTTACGCCCGTTACGCCCGTTACGCCCGTTACGCCCCCCACGCCCCCCACGCCCGTTACGCAGCCCCAGGCACCGGCGCCAAGCGCCTCGAGCGGCGCTGACGAACATCCCGGGTTTACCGCGCGACAGGCGATGCGCACGAGCGCGTTCTGGCTGTTGGCCATCGGGCACGGGGTGGCCCTGCTGGTCGTCACGGGCGTGAACGTGCACGCCATCACCCACATGAAGGAAGGCCTGGGCTATACCGTGGCTCAGGCCTCGCTGGTGATCTCATTGATGACCCTGGCGCAGATCGGTGGCGTGCTGATGGGTGTGGTGATTGGTGATCGGTTCGACAAGCGACGCGTGGCAGCCGCCTGCATGCTGGGGCATGGCTTTGGATTGCTCATGCTGACCTATGCCACGGGACCTCTGATGCTGCTGGCTTTCGCCGTTTTTCACGGTGTTGCCTGGGGTTTGCGGGGGCCCTTCATGCAGGCGATTCGAGCTGATTACTTTGGTCGTCGCTCCATCGGCATGATCATGGGCCTGTCGTCAGTGATCATTGCCGTGGGCCAGGTGGCCGGGCCCATGGTGGCCGGTGGCATGGCTGATCTCACCGGTGACTATCGGCTGGGCTATACCGTGTTGTCTCTGATTGCAGTAGCCGGCGCCTTTGCGTTTCTCAAGGCCAAAGCGCCGCAACTGCCTCAGGGCGCGCGTACGCAGCGAAACCCGATATAGACCACGGTGGTGTCGCCCGGCTTGCTCTGCAGATGTGTGGCGCGCATCTGCGCCGTGCCATACCACCAGGACCCGCCGCGCGTCAGACGCTCTGCATTGCCGCTGGCGCCAGCCGGTTCGTCGACCCATTCCCACAGATTGGCACCCATGTCATGCAGGCCGTTTACACCCGGTGGCGTGGCGCTGGTGCGGGCATGTCCCCGCCCCCGGCTGAGAGCAGCGCCATGCGCAACCGCACGTGCCGCGGAGGCGGGGCCGCATTCATCCAGACACTGTGCACCCGCGGGCGAGTCGCCCGTCGGAAATTCATAGGTACGCCCGCGCTGAAAGGGCGCGGTTGGATTGGTACGCTGCTCAGTGTAGGCAGCTGAGCGCCATTGCGCGTCGGTGGGCAGTCGTCCGCCCGCCCACTGGCAGAACGCCTGAGCCTCATCGTAGGTGACGTGTGCCGCAGGTTCGTCATCGGCCGGCTGATATTGACGTCCGAATGGGTGGGCCCAGGTCCAGCCCGTCTTCTGCACCCAGCCAGCTTCAAACACCGCGCCACCGCCTGTGCGCTCGGCGCGCGTTTGCAGACCGGTCGCCTGGACGAAGCGTTTAAATTGACCGATGGTGGTCTCTGTCTTGGCGATGGAAAAGCCATCCAGAGAGACCCAGTCGATAGCGGCTGGATTTGCGTTGGACGAGGCCACCGTTTGCAGGGGCAGGGCCAACAGAGCGGTGAGCGTCATCCGGTAAGCAAGCTCGACCAGGTGTGACCGCTCAGGGGGCGCCAGGGTAGGGGGCGCCAGGGTAGGGAGCGCCAGGGTAGGGGCCACACAAAGCCAAGCCGAGGGGCATGGGGTCGGTGACCGGCGGTGACCGCAAGCACCCGCATTGGGGACAACGGCAGAGGACGAGCAGTCAGACGGCAATGGAGATAGCGGCATTCGCACGGGATAAACCCCTCGGACGGACACGAGCGTGTGATGGTAGCGGTGCCGAGCCCGACCGACGCCAGAGCGCCTCAACGCGTCGGGGATTTTTCGTAGGTGACGATATGGTCGGCATCAAAACGGATGCCGATGCGCTCACCGATCGCATGGTCGTGGTGACTGGGTACCAGGGCCATCAAGGTGGTGCCGCTGGGTAGCCTGAGGGTGTAGAGAAACTGAGCACCGCGAAAAGCCTTGCGCACCACTTCCGCCTGGACGGGGCTGGCATCGTCGTGAATCACGTCGTCCGGCCGCAGCAGCACAGTGATTTCTCCCGACAGGTGGTCGGCCTGGGCTGCGGCCATGGCCTGATCCATACGCTCTCGGATGGGCAGACTACCCAGTTCGATGTGTACGGTCGAAAGGCCGTCCTTGTGCTCAATGCGGCCAGGCAGAAACGCGCCGAGACCGACGAAATCGGCCACAACCCGCGTGGACGGGCGGTGGTAAAGCCGGTAGGGCGTGTCCCACTGTTCGATACGACCGGCGTTCATCACGCCCACCCGGTCTGCGAGCGCAAACGCTTCGTACTGGTCGTGCGTCACCAGCAAGGTTGTGGTGCCGGCACGCTTTAAAAGGTCGCGCAACTCAAGCGCCAGGCGCTCTCTGAGGTCGGGGTCCAGGCTTGAAAACGGCTCGTCCAGTAGCAGAACCGCAGGCGAGGGCGCCAGCGCGCGAGCCAGGGCGACACGCTGCTGCTGGCCGCCCGACAGTTCGTGCGGAAAACGCTGAGAGAGTTCGGGTAGCCCCACCAGCGACAGCATCTGGGCCACTCGTGTGGCACGCTCGCGTGCCGAAAGATTACGCAGGCCAAAGCCCACATTGCCGGCCACATCCAGATGCGGAAACAAGGCGTAATCCTGAAACACCACGCCGATACCGCGCGCCTCGGGCGCTATCCAATCGGCGGCTGAGGCAACGATGCGGCCGTCGATGCGCACCAGACCCCGCTCAGGCCGGACAAAACCCGCGATGGTGCGCAGTGCGGTCGACTTGCCACAACCCGACGCCCCAAGCAGGCAGCCAATTTCACCGCGACGCAGGCGAAAGCCCAGCCCATCGAGCACCTGGCGCGTTTGCCCATCGCGCGCATAGCTCACCGCCAGCTGCTCGACGGCCAGCACTTCGGGGGCGACCGCCTCGGCCGGAGGGGCCGCATGAGCCGGCGGGTCAGCCGGCGGCGGAACGGTATCGATTTGCGAATACATATAATTCTCAACATGGATTCTAACGGCATAGGCCGGATCGGGGCATTGTTCGCGCTGGCGCTGGTGGCGGCGCCTGCCCTGTCATTGCTCCTGCTGGCTGCCGGTCTGGGCTCGGGCGGTGTTAGCACGGTGGGCGCGATTGCGCACCTGTTTGAGACAGTCCTCCCCCGGTATGCCGCCACAACTCTCGTACTCGCGCTTGCCGTGCTCGTGATTGTGTTGACGACAGGGGTCGGTGCCGCCTGGCTGATCGCCGCGTATGAATTCCCCGGCCGTGGCCTGCTCGCGTGGTTGCTGGTTCTTCCCATGGCCATGCCTGCTTTTGTCATGGCTTACGCGTACACCGACTTTCTGGCGCCAGCGGGTCCCCTGCAAAGTCTGCTGCGCGACCTCACGGGATGGCAGGTTGGCGACTACTGGTTCCCGGACGTACATGCCTGGCCTGCGGCAGCGGTGTGTCTGGGGCTGACGCTCTACCCCTATGTGTACCTGCTCGCGCGCGCAGCGTTTGCCGAGCGCAGCGAGTCGCTGATGGAGGCCGCGCGGTCACTGGGTCTGGGGCCGCGCGCCGTGTGGTGGCGGGTGGTCTGGCCGGTTGCGCGACCCGCCATCGCAGCAGGTGCGGTGCTGGCGATGATGGAAACCCTGGCCGACTTCGGCACGGTCAGCTACTTTGCGGTCGACAGCTTTACGGCGGGCATCTACCGGGCCTGGCAGGGCATGGGCGATCGCACCGGCGCAGCCCGTCTTGCCGTGGTGCTGCTCGCGCGTGTGATGAGCCTGGTGTGGCTTGAGCGGCGCAGTCGCGGACGTATGCAGTTTCATGCGCGCGGTGGACGACCTGCAGGCCGGCAAACGCTTCAGGGCTGGCCGGCCTGGCGGGCCAGCATTGCCTGTGCCGCGCCCAGTCTGCTGGGGTTTGTCATTCCGGCGCTGTTGCTCTTGCGGAGCGGACTGAGCAGCGAGGTCGAGCACGGCGCCCGACTGTGGCAGTGGGCGCTGAACACGGCCGTGCTGGGCTGTGCCGGCGCGGCGCTGGTCGTGCCCTGTGCGCTGGCGGCCGCATATGCGCTGCGTCTGTCGTCGATGCCGCTGATGCGGGTGGCGGTGGGCTTTGCCAACACCGGCTACGCGATTCCGGGTGTGGTGCTGGGCGTGAGTCTGCTCGCCCTGTTAGGCGTTGTCGGTCGCGGTCTAGATGGTCTGGCTTCGACGGTCGGGCTGTCGATCAACCTGACATCGCTGGGCCTCATCGCCGTCCTCTATGCCTATCTGGTGCGATTTTTTCCGGTGGGTTTCCAGGGCATTGATGCGGGGCTGCGTCGCATCAGTCCGTCTATGGATCAAAGCGCCCGCAGCCTGGGGCGTAGCCCGCTGCAGGTGCTGTTCGAGGTGCACTGGCCCCTGATGAGGCGCAGCATGGGCGTGGCAGCGCTGCTGGTGTTCATTGATTGTGTGAAGGAATTGCCTGCAACTCTGGTACTGAGGCCCTTTGACTTTGACACGCTGGCGGTGGTCGCGCACCACTTTGCCGCTGACGAGCGCCTGGGCGAGGCGGCCTTGCCAGCGCTTTTGATTGTTATGGTCGGCGCGATTCCAGTGGCGTGGCTGACGCGTATCGCCCTGGCAGATCGGTCCGCGACGAGCTAGGCAGCCCTGAGTCTGCTATAGTTATGGGCTACGCAGGCGCGTAGCTCAGCTGGTTAGAGCACCACCTTGACATGGTGGGGGTCGTTGGTTCGAGTCCAATCGCGCCTACCA
>JBIKMC010000193.1:0-6678 GCA_044359405.1 Burkholderiaceae bacterium | reverse complement strand
GTGGGCGGGCAGCGTGTGGCCACGCTTGTGATCTATCTCAATGATGTACTGGGCGGCGGCGATACGGTCTTCCCGCGCATCGGACTGGCTGTAAAGCCCCGGGGCGGGTGCGCGGTATATTTTGAATACTGCAACGCCGGTGGCGAGCTTGATGAGCGCTGCCTGCACGCAGGGGCACCGGTCATCACCGGCGAGAAGTGGATTGCCACCAAGTGGTTGCGCCAGCGGCCCTACGAGCAGGAGGCCTCATGAGTCATCCCCCACGTGAAGGGCTTGCGCCGCAGCGCTCCCGGCGCATTTATCTGCTGCCCAATGCGCTGACCACAGCAGCGCTGTTCGCCGGCTTTTACGCAATTGTCCAGGCGATGAATCTGCGGTTTGCCGATGCGGCTATTGCGGTGTTTGTGGCCATGGTCCTTGACGGACTTGACGGTCGTGTAGCGCGCCTTACCAACACGCAGAGCGCATTCGGTGAGCAGTACGACAGCCTGTCCGACATGGTGTCCTTTGGTGCGGCGCCTGCGCTCATCATTTACGAGTGGGCGCTGCGCGACCTGGGCAAGTGGGGTTGGGTGGCGGCATTCATTTATGTCGCTGGCGCCGCATTGCGGCTGGCGCGCTTCAACACCAATATTGGGGTGGTTGACCGTCGGTTCTTTCAGGGCCTGCCCAGCCCGGCTGCCGCCGCTCTGGTGGCGGGTTTGATCTGGGTGGCCACCGATCTTCGTGAATCCCGCTTCATCAGCGCGACGGGAGCCGATCTGGCCTGGTTGGCGTGGATAGTGACGGTGTTCGCCGGAATCACCATGGTGTCCAACGCGCCATTTTACAGCGGCAAAGACTTCAACCTCAAGAAAAGCGTGCCCTTCGTCTTCGTACTCGGACTGGTGCTCGTGTTTGCGATTGTGTCCTCTGATCCGCCCCTGGTTCTGTTTACCCTGTTCGTCATCTATGGCCTGTCGGGCTACGTGCTCTGGGGATGGCGCGCTTACCACCGGCGGGCCACGCGCCAGGGCTGAAGGGCCCTGCCGGCGCCGGACGGCCGCCGCACGCTGCTAAACTTACGGGTTTTGTGCGAATTTCAAAGGGTGGGTCATGAGCCGCCAGCGGCTGGTGGTTGGTAACTGGAAGATGAACGGAAGCCGTTCGTCCAATGCGCTTTTGCTTGATGAGCTTGTGGCGTCGGTCGGGCAGGCAGGGACGCTTGTGGCGGGCGCAGCGCCTGCGCGCCTGGCCGTTGCGCCGCCATTTCCGTATCTCGGGCAGGTTGCTCAGCGGCTTGCCGGCAGCGGCCTTGGCTGGGGTGCTCAGGACGTGTCGGCTCAGGCGGAGGGGGCTTACACCGGAGAGGTATCGGCTTGCATGCTGGTGGATATGGGTTGCCAGTTCGCACTCGTAGGGCACTCTGAGCGTCGTTCGCGATGGCGCGAATCCGATGCTGACGTCGCGGCCAAGGCCGTGTCCGCGCTGACTGCGGGACTTATGGCCATTGTCTGCGTTGGCGAATCGCTGAGCGAGCGCGAATCGGGTGCCGCCGAGGCAGTTCTGTCACGCCAGGTGCAATCCCTTAAGTCACTGCCTTCAGAGCTCGCCGCTCAACTGGTGCTGGCCTACGAGCCGGTCTGGGCGATCGGTACGGGTCGCTCGGCCACACCTGAGCTTGCCCAAAACTCGCATGCGTTCATCCGCCAGCAGCTCGAGGCGTGCATTGGTCCGGCTGCCGTGCTCACCCCAATTCTCTATGGCGGCAGCGTCAAGCCCGACAATGCGTCCGCGCTGTTTGCCATGCCCGACATTGACGGTGGTCTCATCGGCGCAGCGTCGCTGAAGGCCGCCGATTTTCTCGCCATCTGGCGTGCGGCCGCGTGATTCGCGTGTACCGCCGCATCTTCATCAACATCGCAACGGAGTAATCGACTATGGCCTGGCTCGCAACGCTTCTCACGGTCGTCCAGGTGCTGGCCGCCATCGGCGTGATCATTCTGGTCTTGATCCAGCACGGCAAGGGCGCCGATATGGGAGCGGCTTTCGGCTCAGGTAGTTCGGGCAGTCTTTTTGGGGCCACGGGCTCGGCGAACTTTCTCAGTCGGTCCACCGCGGGCCTTGCGGCTGTCTTCTTTGTGGCCACGTTGGCGCTGGCGTTCGTTGGATTTCAGCGGCCGCAGGCTCCGAAAAGCGTGATGGAGGGCGATGTGCCGACCACTGCGCCGGCCAGACCCTCCGATGTGCCGGATGGTCGTCCTGCCGGTGCCGGGGCTGATAAGGCGGGTGCTGAAAAAAGCCGTCCCGCCGGAGACATACCCAAGTGATTCGTCGTACAATTGAGTGTTGTTTGTAAGCGATTGTGGTGCTCCGTGTTCGCTGTCGGGTCTCCTCAACCCAACAGGGCTTCGAACGGTAAGCGCTTCAGTGCAGGGCCGACGTGGTGAAATTGGTAGACACGCTATCTTGAGGGGGTAGTGGCGAAAGCTGTGCGAGTTCGAGTCTCGCCGTCGGCACCAGAGCACCCCGCGCAGACGGGGGCAAACACGCGGCTTCTTTGTGCTTTGCAGACCAAAGCGCAGTCGCTGCCAGGGATGGGTCTTGAATGCTTGAAAGTTATCTGCCGGTACTGCTGTTCATTCTGGTGGGCATCGGTGTTGGCATAGGGCCGATGGTGATCGGTAAGCTGCTCGGTCCGAGCCGCCCCGATCCCGAAAAGCTGTCGCCTTACGAGTGCGGCTTCGAAGCCTTTGAAGACGCGCGCATGCAGTTCGACGTGCGCTACTACCTCGTGGCCATCCTCTTCATTCTCTTTGACCTCGAGATCGCCTTTTTGTTCCCGTGGGCGGTCTCCCTGGGCGCAATCGGATTCACCGGATTCATGGTCATGATGGTGTTTCTCGCCATCCTGGTGGTCGGATTTATTTATGAGTGGAAGAAAGGCGCGCTCGACTGGGAATAACCCAGCCGACCAGCCGGAAGCGGAGCAGGGCGCATGAGCATCGAGGGCGTACTCAACCAGGGTTTCGTCACCACCCAGGTCGACAAGCTGGTCAACTGGACCCGAACCGGTTCGCTTTGGCCCATGACTTTCGGGCTGGCCTGCTGTGCCGTCGAAATGATGCATGCCGGCGCGTCGCGCTACGATCTTGATCGCTTTGGTGTCGTGTTCCGTCCCAGCCCCCGGCAGTCGGACGTCATGATTGTTGCCGGGACACTGTGCAACAAGATGGCGCCGGCGCTGCGCAAGGTCTACGACCAGATGGCAGAGCCGCGCTGGGTCATCTCCATGGGGTCGTGCGCCAACGGTGGCGGCTACTACCATTATTCGTATTCGGTGGTGCGCGGCTGCGACCGTATCGTACCGGTTGATGTGTACGTGCCGGGCTGTCCGCCGACCGCTGAGGCACTGATGTACGGCATCCTGCAGTTGCAGCGCAAGATCCGCACCACTTACACCATCGCGCGCTGATCAGCGGCCACGGCTTACAGGCATCCCCATGACCCGACTCGAGACCCTCCGCAGCCGTCTGCAGACGGTACTCGGCGATGCCATCACGCTGCTCAGCGAGCGGCTTGGTGAAATCACACTGGTGGTGCCCGCATCGCGTTATCTCGAGCTTGCAAAAACCCTGCGTGATCACCCCGACCTGCGCTTTGAGACCCTGATCGATCTGGCGGGCATTGATTACCAGGCGTGGCGGGACGGTCTCGAAGAGGACGGTTCGCGTGCCTGGTTGGGTGGAGAGGGTCGGTTTGCGGCGGTGTCGCATCTGCTGTCGCTCGAGCACAACTGGCGCCTGCGTCTGCGGGTTTTCTGCCCGGCGGACGATTTCCCGCTGCTGCCCTCTCTGATTGAGGTCTGGCCCGCAGTGGGCTGGTTCGAGCGCGAGGCATTCGATCTGTACGGCATTGTGTTTGAAGGGCATCCTGATCTTCGTCGTCTGCTGACCGATTACGGCTTCATCGGGCATCCCTTTCGTAAAGATTTTCCGGTCTCCGGTCATGTTGAGATGCGCTACGACCCCGAGCAGCGTCGCGTGGTCTATCAGCCCGTCACGATTGAGCCGCGTGAGATCACGCCGCGCATCATCCGTGAAGACGGCTACGCTCAGGGTCGCTGAACACCATGGCTGAAATTCGCAACTACACCCTCAACTTTGGCCCTCAGCACCCTGCCGCGCACGGTGTGCTGCGCCTCGTGCTTGAGCTCGATGGTGAGGTCGTGCAGCGTGCCGATCCGCACATTGGCCTTTTGCATCGCGCCACCGAAAAACTCGCTGAGACTCGAACCTTCATCCAGTCGGTGCCCTATATGGACCGGCTCGATTACGTGTCCATGATGTGCAACGAGCACGCCTATGTCATGGCCATCGAGAAGCTGCTGGGCATTGAGGTGCCCCTGCGGGCTCAGTACATTCGTGTGATGTTCGATGAAATCACGCGCATTCTCAATCATCTGCTCTGGATTGGTGCGCACGGCCTGGACGTGGGCGCGATGGCGGTGTTCCTTTACGCCTTTCGCGAACGGGAAGACCTGATGGACTGCTATGAGGCGGTGTCGGGTGCCCGCATGCACGCCGCTTACTATCGTCCGGGTGGCGTCTATCGTGATCTGCCCGACACCATGCCCAAGCATGTGGCCAGCAAGGTGCGCAACGAGGCTGCGGTGCGCGAGCTCAACCGCAATCGGGAAGGCTCGCTGCTCGATTTCATTGAAGACTTCACCAACCGCTTTCCGGCCTATGTCGACGAGTATGAGACGCTGCTGACCGACAACCGCATCTGGAAGCAGCGGCTGGTCGGTGTTGGTGTCGTAGATCCCGAACGCGCCAAGGCGCTGGGCTTTACCGGGCCGATGCTGCGCGGGTCGGGTATTGCCTGGGATCTGCGCAAGAAGCAACCGTATGAAGTCTACGATCTGCTCAAGTTCGACGTACCCGTCGGACGCAACGGCGACTGCTATGACCGCTACCTGGTTCGCGTTGAGGAAATGCGCCAGAGCAACCACATCATCCAGCAGTGCGTCGAGTGGTTGCGCAACCACTCAGGGCCGGTCATGGCCGACAACCACAAGGTGGCGCCGCCCGCGCGGGTCGACATGAAGTCCAACATGGAAGAGCTCATTCATCATTTCAAGCTCTTCACCGAGGGCTTTCATGTGCCTCAGGGTGAGGCCTATGCCGGGGTCGAGCACCCCAAGGGCGAGTTCGGTATCTACCTTGTTTCCGACGGCGCCAACAAACCTTACCGCCTCAAGATCCGAGCCCCGGGTTACGTACACCTGCAGGCGCTCGATGAGATGGCCCGTGGGCACATGATCGCCGACGTGGTGACCATCATCGGCACTCAGGACATCGTCTTCGGAGAAATCGACCGATGAACGCGCGAGCCCAGACCCCCCTGCAGTTGTCTGATGACGCGCGGCGTCGCATTGAGCGCGAGGTGGCCAAGTATCCACTCGACCAAAAACAGTCAGCGGTGATGGCGGCGCTGGCCATCGCCCAGGACGAGCAGGGCTGGACTTCGCCTGAGGTCATCGACGCGGTCGCACAGGTTCTGGGCATGCCTGCCATTGCCGTGCACGAAGTAGCCACGTTCTACAACATGTATGACACCCGTCCGGTGGGCCGCTTCAAACTGGCCGTATGCACCTGTCTGCCGTGTGCGCTGCGTGACGGAGCCAAAGCGGGCGAGTACCTCAAGCAGCAACTGGGTATCGATTACAACGAAACCACGCCTGACGGGCTGTTCACGCTGAAAGAGAGCGAGTGCCAGGGAGCCTGCGGTGATGCGCCGGTACTGCTGGTCAACAATAAACGTATGTGCAGTTTCATGGACAACGCCAAGCTCGACGCGCTGATCGCCGAGCTCAAGGCGCAGGCCTGAGGAATAACGATGGGAGCCGCTGACCTCCGCATCGATGCCCGCGCGCAGGAAACCTGTTTCCACGGGCGTCATATCAACCCGCAAATACTCGCCAATCTCAGCTCGCCTGATGGCTGGCGTCTCAAAGACTACGAATCGCGGCAGGGCTATCAGGCTTTGCGCAAGATTCTCACGGAGGGCATGACGCCTGATCAGGTCATCGCCGAAGTCAAAGCCTCAGGACTGCGCGGCCGTGGCGGTGCGGGCTTTCCCACCGGCATGAAGTGGAGCTTCATGCCGCGTCAGCACCCCGGGCCGAAGTATCTGGTCTGCAACTCTGACGAAGGCGAGCCCGGCACCTTCAAAGACCGCGACATCCTGCGTTACAACCCGCACATCGTCATCGAGGGCATGGCGATTGCCGCCTATGCCATGGGTGTGTCGGTGGCGTACAACTACATCCACGGTGAAATTTTCTCGGTGTATGAGCGCTTCGAGCAGGCGCTTGAAGAGGCGCGGGCTGCAGGTTACCTGGGCGAAAACATTCTGGGCTCAGGGTTCTCGTTTCAGCTGCACGCGCATCATGGCTATGGCGCTTATATCTGCGGCGAAGAAACCGCACTGCTCGAGTCACTCGAGGGCAAGAAGGGGCAGCCGCGTTTCAAACCACCGTTTCCGGCCAGTTTCGGCCTCTATGGCAAACCCACCACCATCAACAACACCGAAACCTTTGCCGCTGTTCCCTGGATCATTCGTCATGGTGGTGCTGCCTTCCTTGAGGCCGGCAAGCCCAACAACGGTGGCACCAAGGTGTTCTCCATCTCGGGC
>JBIKMC010000024.1:0-21741 GCA_044359405.1 Burkholderiaceae bacterium | reverse complement strand
TATCTTGAGCGGGCGGCCGAGTCGCAGGATGAATCCCGGTATCAGACTGTGTATTCCCGTCACCCCGGATCGGTGGCCGCCCCGACGGCTGGTCTGCACTTTGACGAGGACCTGCTCGCGCGTCTGGCCAGGGCGGGCGTTGAAAGCAGCTTTGTCACACTGCATGTGGGCGCAGGTACTTTCCAGCCGGTGCGGGCCGACAATATTGCCGACCATCGCATGCACAGCGAGCGCTACCAGATCTCGGCAGCCGCGAGCATGGCGATCATGCAGGCGCGCGCGCGCGGAGGTCGAGTCATTGCCGTGGGCACCACCTCACTGCGCACCCTGGAGTCGGCCGCTCTGCAGGACGGTCATGTGCCCGCGCAGGCAGGCGAGACGCAGTTATTCATCACGCCAGGCTATCGCTTTAAAGTGGCTGACGCCCTGATCACAAACTTTCACCTGCCGCGCTCCACGCTACTGATGCTGGTGAGCGCATTCGCGGGCACATCAATCATCCGGCGCGCGTATGCTCACGCCATCGCCAAGCACTATCGCTTCTTCAGCTACGGCGACGCCATGCTGCTTGAACGTCAACCCACCCTCAACGACTGATATCCGCATGCTGAGTTTTGAACTGCTGGCCCGCGACGGCCTGGCCCGCCGTGGCCGCGTCAGCCTCAACCATGGCACGGTTGAAACGCCTATTTTCATGCCGGTCGGCACGTATGGGGCCGTCAAGGCCATGTCACCGCGCGAGTTGCAAGAGGTGGGCGCGCAGATCATTCTGGGAAACACGTTCCATCTGTGGCTGCGCCCGGGAACCGAGGTCATCCAGCGCTTTGGCGGCCTGCACGGCTTCAACGGCTGGCATCAGCCCATTCTCACCGATTCAGGCGGCTTTCAGGTCTGGAGTCTGGGCGATCTGCGGCGTATCAGCGAAGAGGGGGTGCGGTTTGCATCGCCGGTCAATGGCGATCGCCTGATGCTCACCCCCGAGGAGTCGATGCGCATTCAACGTGCGCTCAACTCCGACATCGTCATGATCTTCGACGAGTGCACGCCCTACGAGACCCAGGGTGTGCCCACCACGGTCGATCAGGCCGCTGAGTCCATGCGACTGTCGCTGCGCTGGGCTCGACGCTCACGCGCCGCCTTCGATCAGCTCGAAAATCCCAACGCGCTGTTTGGCATCGTGCAGGGCGGTATGTACGAGCACCTGCGTGATGAATCGCTGGCCGGCCTGGTCGATATTGGTTTTCACGGCTATGCCATCGGCGGCTTGTCGGTGGGCGAACCCAAGGCCGACATGATGCGTGTGCTGGCTCACACCACACCCCGTCTGCCCGCTGACAAACCGCGTTACCTCATGGGCGTGGGCACACCCGAAGACCTTGTTGAAGGCGTGGCCAATGGCGTCGACATGTTTGACTGCGTGATGCCCACCCGCAATGCCCGAAACGGTTGGCTGTTCACCCGCTTCGGCGATCTGCGCCTGCGCAATGCCCGCTATCGGGACGACCCAAGTCCCATTGACGAGCAGTGCGGCTGCTACACCTGTCGAAACTTCTCGCGCGCCTATGTGCATCACCTGCAGAAGGTGAATGAAATACTGGGCGCCCGACTGGCGACCATCCACAACCTGCACTATTACCTCGAACTGATGGCGCAGATGCGATCAGCCATCGAGGAAGGTCGTTTTTCGGATTGGCGCAAGGAATTCGCGCGGGATCGCGCCCGTGGTCCCTGAGCCCCGCCACGCACACGACCTCGGACAGGGTTGCCCCCCTTCAGACGGGCGTTTCGCGATGCCGCTCAGCCCTGGACGGTTATAATTTTGGGTTTGACCTTCGGAGGCTTACGTGCTGATTTCTACCGCTTACGCGCAATCAGGCGGCTCGACCGAGCAACAGCTGGTCGGCTTTTTGCCCATCATTCTGATGTTCGTGGTGCTGTATTTCCTCATGATCCGCCCGCAGATGAAGCGTGCGAAAGAGCATCGCAACATGCTTGGCGCGCTCAAGAAGGGCGATGAAGTGGTTACGGCCGGCGGCATCGTCGGACGCATCATCAAGGTTGGCGAAAGCTACATCACCCTTGAGGTAGCTCAACTGCCCGAAGCCAAGGGCAGTGGCGACACAAGCATCGAAATGCACTTTCAGAAAAGCGCCGTTCAGACCTTGCTGCCCAACGGCACCATCAAGGCGATCTGAGGCCGCGTCCTTCATCGCCCCAGACCCATCTTCAAGCCACCACGCAGTCGCGCCTAGCCCATGAACCGATATCCGATCTGGAAATACATTGCCATGGCTATCGCCCTGGTATTTGGGCTGCTCTACTCGGTACCTAATCTGTTCGGTGAGGCGCCGGCGGTTCAGGTGTCCAGTGGCAAGGCAACGGTCAAGATTGATGAGGGCATGGTGGGGCGGGTTCGGGGCGCGCTCGAGAAAGCCAGCATCAAGCCCACCGGCGTCTTCTTCGACGGCAATTCGGTCAGGGTTCGTCTCGACGACAACGATACGCAACTCAAGGCGAAAGACGCACTGGTCGCAGCGCTTAACCCCGACGCGGCCGACCCTTCCTGGATCGTGGCCCTCAATCTTTTGTCAGACTCGCCCAACTGGCTCAGCAGCATGCGTGCGCTGCCCATGTACCTGGGGCTCGACCTGCGCGGCGGGGTTCATTTCCTGCTGCAGGTTGACATGCGTCAGGCCACCACCAAGCGGCTGGAGGGTCTGGTGGGTGACCTGCGCACGCAGTTTCGCGATCGCAATATTCGTCATGGTGGCGTCAGTCGGGTCGGCGACACGGTTGAGATCCGCTTTCGCGACACCGAGACGCGCAGCCGTGCGGCCACTCTGCTGCGCGACACGCAGACTGACCTTAACCTGGCTGAATCCGGCCAGGGTATAGACCTGCGCCTGATCGCATCGCTCAAGCCTGACGCCGTCCGCCGCATTCAGGACAGCGCACTCAAACAAAACATCACCACGCTGTCCAACCGCATCAACGAACTGGGCGTGGCCGAACCCGTCATCCAGCAGCAGGGCCTCGATCGCGTGGTGGTGCAGTTGCCAGGCGTGCAGGACACGGCCAAAGCCAAAGATATTCTGGGTAGAACGGCTACCCTTGAAGTAAGGCTGGTATGCGAATCGGCTGAAGAACAGGCGGCACTGGCGGCTGGCACTGTGCCGCTGGGGTGCGAGCGCTATGCCGAGCGCGATGGGCGTCCCATTCTGGTTCGCCGTCAGGTCATACTCACCGGCGAAAATCTCAATGACGCGCAGGCCGGCTTTGATTCACAGACGCAAGAGCCTGCGGTGCACCTCAACCTCGATGCGAGAGGCGCGCGCATCTTCCGCGATGTCACGCGCGAGAACGTCGGCAAGCGCATGGCCATTTTGCTGATTGAAAAGGGTAAGGGCGAAGTGGTGACCGCCCCCGTCATCCGTACTGAAATCGGCGGCGGACGTGTGCAGATCACCGGACGCATGACTACCCAGGAGGCCCAGGACGTAGCGCTTTTGCTCAGAGCAGGCTCGCTGGCGGCGCCCATGGAAATCATTGAAGAACGCGCGATCGGCCCCAGCCTTGGAGCTGAAAACATCGCCAAGGGCTTTCTCTCCACGGTGTGGGGATTCGCCGCCATCGTCGCTTTCATGTGCGCGTACTACCTTTTCTTTGGTCTCATCTCTTCACTGGCTCTGGCGCTCAATCTGGTTCTGCTGATTGCCCTGCTGTCCCTGTTACAGGCGACACTGACGCTACCGGGTATCGCAGCCATTGCGCTCACCCTGGGCATGGCCATTGACGCCAACGTGCTCATCAACGAGCGCGTCCGAGAAGAGCTGCGCAACGGCGCCACGCCGCAGGCTGCCATCATGGCTGGCTACGACCGCGCATGGGCCACCATTCTCGACTCCAACATCACCACGCTGATTGCGGGCGTCGCTCTGCTGGCCTTTGGCTCAGGCGCGGTGCGCGGTTTCGCGGTGGTGCACTGTCTGGGCATTCTCACCTCAATGTTCTCGGCGGTGTTTTTCTCGCGCGGACTCGTCAATGTCTGGTACGGCCGCAAGAAAAAACTGGCCAAGCTGTCCATCGGTCAAATCTGGAAACCCGAGGACAAGGCAGTGCGCAGCTGATGCGCAGGCCTTAGCCACTCACCAGCGCCAGGGAGTTTTCACGTGGAATTTTTTCGAATCCGGCGCGACATTCCGTTCATGCGGCATGCGCTGGTGTTTAACGTCATTTCGTTTGCAACCTTCGCGCTCGCTGTGGCCATGCTGGCCATCCGCGGTCTGAATTTCTCCATCGAATTCACCGGTGGGACGGTCATGGAGGTTTCCTACCCCAAGGCCGCCGATCTTGAAAAGATTCGCGGCGTGGTCGGGGCCATGGGTTACGCGGATGCCCAGGTACAAAACTTCGGCACCTCGCGCGATGTCATGATTCGGCTGCCGCTTAAAAACGGCTCGGGCGAGGCCGCCTCGCGACAAAGCGAACAGGTCATGGGAGCGCTAAAGGCCGCCGACCCCACCGTCGAACTTCGGCGTACTGAATTCGTCGGCCCCCAGGTTGGCCAAGAGCTATTCACCGACGGCGCGCTGGCGCTGCTGTTCGTCATCGCCGGCATCATGATTTATCTGGCGTTTCGATTCGAGTGGAAATTTTCGGTGGCAGCCATCGTGGCCAATTTGCACGATGTGGTGATCATTCTCGGATTCTTCGCCGCCTTCCAATGGGAGTTCTCCCTCTCGGTGCTGGCGGCGGTTCTTGCAGTACTGGGCTATTCGGTCAATGAGTCGGTGGTCATCTTTGATCGTATTCGCGAAAACTTCCGCAAGATGCGCAAGGCCGATACCGTTCAAGTCATCGACAACGCCATCACCAGCACCATCTCGCGCACCATCATCACGCACGGCTCAACCCAGATCATGGTTGTCACGATGCTCATCTTCGGCGGGCCGACCCTGCACTACTTTGCCCTGGCGCTCACCATCGGTATCCTGTTTGGCATTTATTCATCCGTGTTCGTCGCGGCCGCGATTGCCATGTGGCTGGGTCTCAAGCGCGAAGACCTGGTCAAGCCGGTGCGCAAGAAAGACGATACCGAGCCCGAGCTTCCTTAAGCATCACCATGCAGACAGCCCTTTGGGTTTTGGCGGTACTGCTCATTGTCATCGGCTTCGCCGGCACGCTGCTGCCGGCCCTGCCTGGGCCGCCGTTTATCATCGCCGGCATCTGGCTTGCGGCATGGATTGACGATTTCAGCCGGGTCTCGGCACTGACCGCCACTGTTCTTACCGTTCTTGCGCTGGCCGCAACCGCCGTCGATTACATTGCGGCCGCCCTGGGTGCTCAGCGGGTGGGTGCCTCGCGGGCTGCACTGATCGGCGCCACGCTGGGCACCGTACTGGGCATCTTCACCGGGCTGATTGGTCTTTTGTTCATGCCGCTGGTGGGCGCTGCCGTCGGCGAGTTTCTGGCGCGCAAAGATGCGCTCAGGGCCGGCCAGGTCGGCATTGCCACCTGGCTTGGCATGCTGGTCGGTACGGTGCTCAAACTCGTCCTGGTCTGTCTGACCATCGGTATCTTCGTGGCAAGTCTGCTCTTCGATTAAATTTGCCAACTGATATGCCCCAAGATCAGGCGCCGGCGACATTGCGCATCTGGGATCTACCCACTCGAATCTTTCATTGGCTGCTGGCCGTCTGCGTCATCGGCGCCATCATCTCAGCCAATATCGGCGGTAACGCCATGGCCTGGCATCTGCGATTCGGCTACGCCAGTCTGGCCCTGCTGCTATTCAGGTTGATCTGGGGCTTCGTCGGACCGCGCTATGCGCGCTTCTCCAGCTTTCCGCCCAATCCGCGCGCGGCATGGTTTTACCTGCGCGGGCGCGCCTCACCCAGTCCGGGGCACAGTCCGCTGGCCGCCTGGGCCGTTTACGCCATGCTGTTGGCCGTCGCCATTCAAACCCTGACGGGGCTCTTTGCCAACGACGGCATCATGTGGGATGGCCCCTTGCGCAACTGGGTGTCCGAAGCCACCAGCAACAGCCTCACGGGCTGGCATCTGCGCAATCGCTTCGTGTTGATTGCACTCATCGTGCTGCACCTGGCCGCCATCGTGTGGTACCGGAGAGCTCGCGGCAAACGATTGACGCAGGCGATGCTGACGGGCGACGCGCCACCGCCCATCAATGCCGCCGGGCCGACGCAGCCCGGCCCCGCCTCCGCCCGCGATGACCTTCAGGTCAGACTGGGCGGCCTGGCGCTGGCCATTCTGTGCGGTATGGCCGTCTGGGCTTTGGTTCGCTGACGTCTTGCTGCGCGCTTCAGCGAATCTCGCGAAACTGATCGTGGCAGGCCTTGCATGCGCCCGACGTGGGGCCCAATTGCGCCTTCAGACCGTCCAGTGAAGCTGCCGCCGCGGGTAGTTTGGCAACCTGCGCCTTAAGGTCGTCCTGCAGCTTCTTGAAGCTGGCGGCCTCCTTCCACGGATCGCCCTTGAGCTTGGCCGCGCCGCCGCTGGAGCCTGCGGGAAAGGCATCCCAGGGAAGGTGGCTGACCATCTCGACAATCTTAGCCGAGTGTTGAGCAGCTGCTGCGTCAAAGGGCTGAGCACCGCGCGCCATAGCGGCCAAGCGCCCCATATGATTGGACATCAGCGTGAAGCTGGCCTGTCGATATTTGATGGCGTCTTCCGGCTTGGCAAACTGCGCGCTGGCCGTACCGGCCGCTGCCACCGCCGCAGCTGCGACAAGACCCGATAAGGCCAGACGAATGCGACTTTTCATGGGGGGTATCCTGTGAGGCACGGCGAATCACGATCGCCGCAGAGGGTTGATTGGACTGCCCCTGAAACTGTAACAGGCCGCAATCGCAATCCCTGAAATTTCCCTCAAACCCCACGACCGCCTGCGGCCTTCGGGCAAGTCAGCTGCGCGAATCAATGATTCACGGCAAGCGACTGATCGCTGAGCAGGCGACACATGTCGTTAGCGCTCAGACCTCACGGGCCAAACGCGCCGCCAGACCGGTGTAGGTGGCCGGGCTGAGCGCCCGCAACCGCGCCTTGGCCTCCTCGGGCAGCGACAACCCATCGATAAAACTGGCCAGCTCGTTCGCGCCCACACGTCGTCCACGGGTCAGCGCCTTCAATTGCTCATACGGGTTTTCAACGCCATAGCGACGCATCACAGTCTGAATGGGTTCGGCCAGAACCTCCCAGTTGCTGTCGAGATCTTCAGCCAGCCTGGCCGCATTGACTTCAAGCTTGGCCAAGCCGCGCAGGCAGGCGTCATAACCCAGCACCGCATGACCCAGCGCAACGCCCACATTACGCAGCACCGTTGAGTCGGTGAGATCGCGCTGCCAGCGCGAGATCGGCAGCTTATCGGCCAGATGCCGCAGCAGCGCATTGGCCAGACCCAGATTGCCCTCGGAATTTTCAAAGTCAATCGGATTGACCTTGTGCGGCATGGTCGATGAGCCGATTTCGCCTGCCTTGAGTTTTTGCCGGAAATAGCCCAGCGAGATATAACCCCAGACGTCCCGATTAAGATCAATGAGGATGGTGTTGATCCGGGCGATTGAATCAAACAGCGTCGCCATGTAGTCGTGCGGTTCAATCTGGATGGTGTAAGCGTTGCATTGCAGGCCCATATCCTCAATAAGCCCACGGCTCAGCGCAGGCCAGTCGACCTCGGGGTAGGCAGCCAGGTGCGCATTGAAGTTGCCAACGGCCCCATTCATTTTCGCCTTGAGTTTGACCTCGGCTACGGCCACTACAGCCCCATCAAGACGCGCAACGACATTGGCCAACTCTTTGCCCAGCGTGGTGGGTGAAGCCGCCTGCCCATGGGTGCGCGACAGCATGGGCACCTCGGCCAGCTCGTGAGCCAGGCCGCGCAGACGCGCGACCAAGTCGCGCAGAGCGGGCATCAGCACATCATGGCGCGCCGCCTTCAGCATCAGCGCATGCGAGACATTATTGATGTCCTCAGAAGTACAGGCGAAATGAATGAACTCGGCTGCTCGCTCGAGCTCGGCATGCCCCTTGACGGACTCCTTCAGAAAATATTCGACCGCCTTCACATCGTGATTGGTCACACGCTCGATCGCCTTGATTCGAGCCGCCTGTTCGAGGCCGAAGCCACTCACGATGGCCAGCAGCGTCGTCTGCGCCGATGCTGAAAATGGCGGCAGCTCGGCCAGCCCTGCCTTTGACAGCACAATCAGCCAACGAACCTCCACCTCGACCCGAAAGCGCATGAAAGCAGCTTCCGACATCAACGCACGCAACGGCCCCAGTCGCGAGGAATAACGCCCATCTAAAGGGGACAGGGCATCGAGCGAGTGAAAGTCGGATTGGGTCTCGGCCATGGCAGATCGCAGGAGTGAAGTCGCCCAGAGGCGCGCAGATTGAAAGGACGAAGACTAGGCTTCGGCCCGGATTCTCGCCCTTTTGCGGGCGAGATCCAAACCGACTGAACAACTTGCTCGTTCGCAGAGCGCCCACGCGCCGTCTATGTGCGCCGTCTATGTGCGCCGTCTATGTGCGCCGGCTATGCGCACCGTCTAGACGCGCCGTCTATACGCGCCGTCTGTGCGCGCCGTCTGTGCGCGCCGTCTGTGCGCGCCGTCTATACGCGCGGCGCACGTAGCGCCCAACG
Organism: Burkholderiaceae bacterium; assembly: GCA_044359405.1. Lineage (GTDB taxonomy): Bacteria > Pseudomonadota > Gammaproteobacteria > Burkholderiales > Burkholderiaceae_E > SYIM01. The sequence goes on along the minus strand of JBIKMC010000024.1, from coordinate 13,079 downwards.
CCACAGCGCATCAGGCTGCATGGGCAACACCAGCATCCAGTGCTCAACAATGGCCAGCACCAGTAACGATCCCACCAGGCCCATCGCCACGGTTTCATGCCCTGAACTGGCACTCAGCGCAGCCTGCCAGATGAGCACAGCCGCTACGGTGGAGATGACAATGCTGAACGGAAACAGAGGATTGAAACGCCGCCGCGTGAAGTAGCTGAGCAGATAGTGCAAGCGCTGCGGCAGAAATGATTCGTAGAAATTTTTGACGCCTAAAAAGATATTGAGCTTGGCACTCAGTCGCATCACCCACAGCACGGCAAACACCTGCGCGGCCACCTGGTTTGGGGCACCGATTGAGGGCAGCCAGACGGCCAGCCCCAGCAGCACCAGTGCGATCTCATGATGAGCGATGGCGGTGAATGCAAACCAGGCACGGCGCCATCCAGTCACTGGCGGGCAGGGCTCGCGATTGGGACCAATGACCAGCCCCATCAAAAAGGTCAGTTCCTGCCAGGACCAGACCAGCAAGGCACTCACAAAACCCAGATAGGCACCCGCGACCGTATCGAGGTCTCGGGTGAGTACGACGCCGGTAATACCGAGACCCAGAGCGAGTGAGGCCAGCACCAGGACGCCCGAACGTTGGCCGGGCCGCTCGCCCACGGCGCGCAGCACCAGCCCTGTGGACAGCCACCAGATCAGGAGCGCGAAAACACTGGCGGCCAGGAGCAGCATTACCAGCTCGGCGCCAGCCGCGCGTCTTCCGGCAGTTTGTTTTCGCGCACCGGTAAAAAGAACATGCGCGTAAACACCGCTGCCGCGCGCGCGCTCAGCCAACCTCGACGAACCCAGCTGAGCACACCGCCACGCTGCTTTTGCTCGTCAACTGCTGCTTGAATGCGACCGAGCGCTTCAAGACCCGCGATGAAACGGGGATCATCCCAGCATAGAGTGACCGGGAACACCTGCTTGCAGATCTCGGTGGTGATGTGAAATACCTGCAGGTCATACGCGGTCGGGTCAAGCCCCAGCGCCTGATGCAGACGCGGCCGCGTGTGATCGCGAACGTACATGGTGGCAAACACAGCAAGCTGGAAGAATCGGATCCAATAAAGGTTGAGACCCGACAACAGCCGCGGATCAGCCCGCATCAAGAGGGCAAACGCTTCACCATGCCGGAACTCATCATTGCACCAGCGTTCAAACCAGAGAAAGATGGGATGAAAGCGCAGCTCGGGATGACGCTCAATCTGCCGGTAGATGGTGATATACCGCGCGTAGCCGATTTTCTCGGACAGATAGGTCGCGTAAAAAATGAACTTGGGCTTGAAGTAAGTGTACTTTTTGGTCTTGGTCAGCAGCGCCAGATCAACGCCAATGCCGAAGTCCTTGAGCCATTGATTGATAAAACCGGCATGGCGGGATTCATCGCGCGCCATGTAGGCAAAAAGTGCCTTGATATCGGGATTATCGACCTTGCGGCGTAGTTCGGCATACAGCACGCAGCCCGAAAACTCTGACGTAATTGAACTGATCAGAAAATCGGTGAACTCTTCATACAGCTCGGGCGGAATATTGGAATAGTCCTTCGACATGTCCGCCGGTCGCTGAAAGTGATCATGGTTGTTATCCCCTTCAAACTCAGCCATCAGCGCATTCCACTGCGGTCGGATATTGTCCACCGACACCGCGTTGATAGCCGCCGCATCGGTGGTGTAAAAACGCGGCGAAATCAGTGATTCAGTCTGCGCCTTGCGTGTGGCTTCATTCGGTGCGCGCTCGGCGACGCTGGCGGGCATGACTTGGCTCATCGACGATCTCCGGAATAAGACCTGGTGCGAATCTCCAGGTACTGCTGAAAAGCGGCCACGTTAGACGGGCCAAACACGGTGAGATCAACCACACGCCCTGTGATCGGGTCGCTCAGCTTCAATCCACCGTCTGATTCATGGCGTAATTCAAAGGAGTCATGAGGGCGCCCCCCCTGACGCAAGCGCGCCTGGGCCAGCCCGCGAAGTACGCCCCGGGCAAAACCCGCCTCTCCCACAATAGGCGCAAGCGACTCGCCACTGACCGCATCGCGTACCGAGACGCTGCCGTCCGCAGCATCCAGAAACTGCAGTGCTCGCATCTGCAGTACCGCGACCACGGGCGTTGACGCCTGCGTACGCTTCTCGTGCGCTGACCAGCCCGACAAAGCAATCGTCGCGGCCAGCAGGACGCCGATGGCAATCAGCGGCGCGCCTTCGACCCGCGGGCGCGAGGTGAGGCGGGTACTGACGCTCATGCGGAAGCGGTACCGCGCATGCGCGCAGTATCGAAGTCATGTTCAATCTGCACGGCCATTGCCTGCGGCTGGCGCGCTTGCCAGGCCCGAGCAAGCAGTCGTGCGGGTTCATCGACCGTGGCAAGTCCGCGCAACATAGGCTCAGGATGCGCCAGTCGCCAGGGTCTGACATGCGGCCATAGATGCAACCAGGCGATCTTGTCCTGATCATGCAGTTTCAGCACGATGTCGCCCCCACCATCACGACGTCGGCGGATCTGCGCAGCCTGAATACGCGAATACGGCAGGTTAAAGGTCACGGTCAGCACCATGCCGATGCGCATGACGACTCGCCGATCGGTGATGGTGTACACCGTGGTGCGGGCCACCAATCCGGCCATAAACCATAAGAGCACCAGGGCCAGCGCAAAAATCAGGGCAACCCAGGAGGTCGAAACCAGAGACAGGGCCCACGAACCCGTATCCTGCCAGGCAAACAGAAACCGCGCCGCGAGCAATACTGAAAAATAAATCGCCACCGCGCGCAGATGGAAGATATCCTGCGCAACGTTGCGCCGCTGCGGATTGCCCTGCCAAAGCAGCTGCTCACTCTGGGGCAGCGTCTGCGGCAATCCGTACTGAGGCTCGAACTCGTGCTCGTGCCCGGCGCTGTGGCGATGGCCGCTCACAGCAGTGGCTCGCGCCTGGACGGCGTGGCAAACAAGGTACCCCCGCCAAAGTACGCCGTGATTTTCTCTTCTTCGAGCAGCGTAATGCTCTGCGGATCACGGGTACCCGGCACACCCTCAAACTGGCTGGCCAGCAGGGCATCGACCGTGACGCGATTGCCACCCACACGATCACGACGCACGCGAGCGAATGTCATCGGCAGCAGCACGCGACGCCCGCCATTCGTCTGCACCTCGAGGTAGCGGATCATGTGCTCGGAGCGATCGACCCAGACCTCGACCACCGTACCCGCGGTCTCGTAGTCGGTGCCAATCACGGGCAAACCGCGAGGATCGAGGTCGCTGGCAACAATGCCAAAGCCGGGCGCTACGGCCAGCGGCACGATCTTGATCTCGTTTTCAGCGGTGCGGTCTGGCACGTCAGCACGACGGGTCCAGGCGCCCGCGCCCAGGCCACTGGTCATCGGATCGCCGCTGGGCTCGATCGGCATTCCCGCAGGGGGCGCAATGCGCTCACCCGCCACCGGTGGCTCGGTCAGATCGCGGTCATGTGGCGCATCCCACGACTCACCAAAGCGCGTTTTATAAGTCTTGACCTGCGGCATAGCCAGCAGCCCTGGCTCGCGCTTGATGGTGCCGTCGGCGCGATCGGTTTCAAGCGGGAACCCTTCGCGCTTGCTCTCGTAAATGAGGTAATAGACAAGGCCTGCGAAAAATACCCAGAAAACATATAGAACCAGCTGGGCGACATCGACATACTGTGTGATTGCTCCGGTTCCCATCGTTGATCTCCCGAATCGAGGCCCGTCAGCTGGGAAACTCAGCCAGGCCAAACTTGCTGTTGGTGTTGGAGGAGGATCTGGCCAGGCGGACCAGGGGTCCGACCGCAACCAGGGTTGCGAACAAAAGCAGCAGCTCAAAGTGATACACCGCGCTGTAGCCCACGCCTGCATAGCTGAGAACGGGACCAAGCTGGCCATCGATTGCAAGCCCGCTGACCAGATCGCGCAACAGACCGCCCAACGCGATCGACAGCCCGGCTGAAGTCGCCTGCACCGCGCCCCAGGCGCCCAGGGCCATGCCGGTCATACCCTGCGCTTCAAGACTCATGGCGGCGGTGAGCGTGCCGACCGAAAACAGACCGCCCCCGAATCCAATCAATACGGTGCCCAGACGGAACATATTGGGCGCAGCCATGGGCTCGGCGAAAATCACCAGCGAAAAAGCCAGCGTGCCAACCAGGGCGCCCGAGGCAGCCAGCCGGTGAGGGTTGAGTCCGCGCTTGAGCCACCGGGCAGCCACCACGAAAGCGAGTAGCGCCCCCGCTGACATGAAGGCGGTGAGCAGGCTGGTGGCCGATACGCTCAGGCCCAGAACCTCACCACCATAGGGCTCGAGGATGATGTCCTGCATGGTGAAGGCAGCTGTTCCCAGAAAGAGCGCAAGCAAAAATCGTCGATGGCCCGGTTGACGGTTGAATTCACGCCAGGTACGCGCGAAAGTTGGGCGCTTGAGGTCGGGACGGGTGCGCTGCGGGTTACGCGGCTCCTGCTTCCACAGCGCAACAATATTCAAGACGAAAGCTGCAAAGGCTGCTCCTTGTACGACCTCGATCAGGCGAATCTTGTTGAAGTCGGCCAATAGCAGACTGAACGCCAGACCACTGACCACCATACCCATCAGCAGCATGGCGTACATGAGTGCGACCATGCGCGGCCGGTTCTGCTCGGCCGCCAGATCCGTGGCCAGGGCAAGACCGGCGGTCTGCACGGTCTGGGTGCCAGCCCCCACCATCAAAAAGGCCAGCGCTGCGCTGGCTGGCCCTATCCAGAGCGGCCAATGCGTGTCGCCCGACAACAGAATGAGCGAGAAGGGCATGATGGCCAGGCCACCAAATTGCAGCAGGGTACCGCTCCAAATGTAGGGAACCCGCCGCCAGCCCAGCACCGAACGATGGGTGTCCGAGCGAAAACCCACCAGGGCACGGAAGGGCGCGATTACCAGCGGCAAAGCGACCATGGTTGAAACCACCCACGCGGCCACTCCGAGCTCGACGATGAGTACACGATTGAGGGTGCCGACCATCAACGCCATGGCCATGCCGACCGATACCTGAAAGAGCGCCAGGCGAAACAGGCGCGACAGGGGCAGATCAGGCGTTGCAAGATCGGCAAACGGCAGAAGGCGCGGGTCAAGCCGCAGCCAGCGGCGTGGCGAAAACAGGTCGGGCACGCTCATGAGCGGAGCAGCTCCATCGCCTGCGAGGTATAAAAGCCGCGCGAGACGCGCTGCGTGCGACCGACACGCCAGCCCAGAGGGCCCAGGCTTTGCTCGAGCAGACCAACCAATCGGGTAGGTGGTACAGGCACGATGGCCGGCGAGCGATCACCACGCGGAAACAGTCGGCCGACCGCCATCATGCCCATCAGTAGCGGATTGCCGGGTGCGAACGTAAACAGCATAGAGTGGCGGATGCGCGGGGCCAGCGTCATCAGCGCGCTGACAGCCTGGTGCGGTGCGTAGTGGATAAGCGAGTCCATGGCCACCAGGTGATCGAAGCTGCCAAGAGACTCATCGAGCATATCCCCCGCGCAGAGCTTGACCGAGCCCGGTGCGAGATCGCCGGGCAGCCGCTCACCCGCCAGGTCAACCAGCGTAGGCGAAAGATCAATGCCCAGTACGTCGGCGCCGTAGCGAGCCACATCAACCGCGAGCAGGCCCGTGCCGCAGCCCGCATCGAGTACCTGACGACCCAGTAACGGATGAACACCCGAAGCGCCATGGCTGACCAACCACTGCACCAATAGCTCACGCATGCTCTGCCGTCCGGCGCGAACCGTCGCACGCACACCGCTGACCGGCGCATCCGAGGTGAGCCTTGCCCAGGCCTGAACGGCGGTGCGATCGAAGTAGGCTTCGATCTCACCACGTCGCTGCACATAGCTTGCGCGTGTCATCAGTCAAACCCCAGCAGATCAAAAATTTCCCGGTCTTTAAGCGCTTCGGGCGCCATGGCCGGGGTGCCAGCCCACAGGCGTGCGGCCAGTTGCAGGTACTCGCGCTGGACAGCTTCAAGCTCGGGCGAAGACTCCATCTCAAAAAGCGTCGCCTTTTTGAGGCGCGAGCGCCGGATAACATCGAGATCGGGAAAGTGAGCCAAGCGATTGAGGCCAACGCGGTCGGCGAAACGATCAATCTGATCAGTCTGCGCACTGCGATTAGCGATCACGCCACCCAATCGAACCTTGTAATTTTTTGCCTTGGCGCCGATGGCCTGCACGATACGATTCATTGCGAAGATGGAGTCGAAGTCATTGGCCGCCACGATCAGCGCTCGCTCGGCATGCTGCAGGGGCGCGGCAAAGCCGCCGCAGACCACATCGCCCAATACGTCAAAGATGACAACATCGGTCTCATCGAGCAGGTGATGCTCTTTGAGCAACTTGACGGTCTGCCCGACTACGTAACCACCGCAGCCGGTGCCAGCAGGCGGCCCTCCGGCCTCAACGCACATCACGCCGTTGTAGCCTTCGTAGACAAAGTCTTCCACGCGCAACTCTTCAGGGTGGAAATCGACTGACTCGAGCACATCGATCACCGTGGGCACGAGACGCTTGGTGAGCGTAAAGGTGGAATCATGCTTGGGGTCACAGCCAATCTGTAGCACCCGCTTACCCAGCTTTGAAAAAGCCACCGACAGATTGGACGAGGTGGTGCTTTTGCCGATGCCGCCCTTGCCATACACCGCAAATACGCGCGCGTTGCCGATGCGGACCGTTCCGTCCTGGTGCACCTGCACGCTGCCCTCACCATCGGGCGGTCCGTTCTGAGGCCTGCGAATTTCAGTCACGGGCACAGTAGCAATATTCATGAAGTGGCTCCATTCCAGACGCCCTCGACGCGATCCTCAAGCTCTTCACCGGCACGGCGCAGGGCTTCAAGCATCTCGGCATCGGGAGTCCAGTACTGACGATCAGACGCCTCAAGAAGACGGCTGGCCACCTTGGCCGACGCCGCCGGATTCAACTGCGCGAGGCGGTCACGCATGTTGGGGTCGAGCATGAAAGTGCGGGTGAGCTGTTGGTAGACCCAGGGCTGTACCTGCCCTGTGGTTGCGGACCAGCCCATGGTGTTGGTCAGCGCCGCCTCAATTTGGCGTACCCCTTCGTATCCGTGAGCCAACATGCCCTCGTACCACTTGGGATTGAGCACCCGCGTGCGGGTCTCAAGCGCGACCTGCTCGGTAAGGGTGCGCACACGACTGGTGCCCGAAGTTTGATCACCAATGTAAACCGGCAACTCGGTGTCAGTGCCTGGACTGCGCTCACGCTGGGCACGACGAACCGCGCGGCTGACACCGCCCAAGGTGTCAAAGTACGTATCAATGGTGGTGACGCCCACCTCAACGGAATCAAGGTTCTGATAGGCAAGGCTTACGTCCTGCAGCACGGACTGCAGCAGTGCGGGCTGCTGCTGCGGGCGGCCACTGCGCCCGTAAGCAAAGCCCTTGCGTCGCGTGTAGGCCTCGGCGAGCTCGTCTTCCTGCTGCCAGCTGCCCTGCTCGATCAGATGGTTGACATTGGCACCATAGGCGCCATCGGCATTACCGAATACCCTGAGCGAAGCGGTCTCAAGATCGCATCCGTGTTGCGCCATGTAGTCCAGCGCGTGACGTCGAACGTAGTTGCAATCAGTGGGCTCATCAGCACTGGCGGCAAGCCATGCTGCCTCAGCCAGCATGCGAATCTGCAGCGGCAACAGGTCGCGGAAGATACCCGATAGGGTTACCACCACATCAATGCGCGGCCGACCCAGCTCAGTGAGCGGAATAAGGCTTGCCCCAGCCAGCCGTCCAAACGAATCGAAGCGCGGACGCGCGCCCATCAGGGCAAGTACCTGGGCGATGGGTGCGCCCTCGGTCTTGAGATTGTCAGTGCCCCACAGCACGATAGCCACCGAACTCGGTAGGGCATGGCCCTCCTGCAGGTGACGTTCAAGCAGTCGCTCAGCCTGTTGCACGCCGTCGATCACTGCAAAGCGGCTGGGCATGCGGAAGGGATCAAAACCGTGCAGGTTGCGTCCGGTGGGCATGGCCTCGGGCGTACGAAGAATGTCACCGCCCGGGGCTGGTCGGATAAACCGACCATCGAGGGCACGCAGAACAGCGTCAATTTCCGGATTGACCTGCATCTGCGCATTGGCACGCGCCAGCACTTGGGCAAGACTCTTGCCGGCGTCGTCCTGACCGAGGAGGTCTCGCAACGCCAATAATCCCTGCGCCTCGGTGGGCGCATCGAGCAGGGCATCAACCGCGGCGGCCACGGCTGGATTACTTTCAAGCGGCTGATGGGCCTGCGCCATGGCCAGCAGCAGATCGCGCCGCGGCTCTCGGCCCACAGGTTCTCCCAGAATATGCAATCCGCAGGGGATAAGGGCGCACTCCATTTCGTGAAGCCGCCCCTGCAGGGTCAGCACCGCAGCCTCGGCAGCGGCAAGCGCACTCGAGTCGAGCCCCGGCGCGTCCAGCTCGATCAGGGCAGCCTGCTCACGCATGAGCGCAAGCAGCCCTGAGCGTTCGTCATCGGGCTCAAGCACAGCGACGCTCGAGGGGGCGAGGCCACGCCAGCGTTCAATCGTCTGCTTGAGTTCGCTCAGGCCTGCGTATAGGCCAGCCGCCGTGATGGGCGGCGTCATATAGCTGATCAGCGTGGCTGCGGCACGACGCTTGGCGATGGTGCCTTCGGAGGGATTATTGGACGCGTAGAGATTGAAATTGGGCAGGTCACCCAAGAGCCTGTCCGGCCAGCACCGGCCTGATGCACCCGCCTGCTTACCCGGCATGAACTCAAGTGCACCGTGGGTGCCGAAATGCAGCAGTGCATCGGCCTTGAAGTCGTCGCGCAACCAGCGGTAAAAATTACTGAAGGCATGCGTGGGGGCGTGGCCCTTCTCAAAAAGCAGCCGCATGGGGTCGCCTTCGTAGCCGAAGGACGGCTGAACCACAACCACCACCTGCCCCAGGTCGACCCCCCCGACAAACAGCTGCCGACCATCGGTCAGCTGACGACCCGGTGCCGGCCCCCAGGCTTTTTCGATATCAGCCAGATAGGCTTCTCGCCGCACATGCTCTGACACGGGCACGCTGGCCACCACATTGACGTCGGTGCCGTGCCGGGCCGCATTGCCGCCCAGCAGCGTCTCACGCAGAGAGGCCGCCGATGCAGGCACATTCAGCTCATAGCCTGCGGCTTTCATCGACTGCAGCACCCGCCAGGCTGACTCGAACACCGATAGGTGAGCGGCCGTGCCCACGGTGCCGGCATTAGGCGGAAAATTGAACAGCACAACGGCAACCCGACGCTCGCTCACCGGTTTACGCCGCAGGGTCACCAATCGCGCAACGCGCGAAGCCAGAGTCTCGGCGCGCTCGGGACAGGCAATCATGTCGCGGCTGTGTCGACTTTCCTGGAAATGACAGGCGCGATGACAGCCTTTGCAGACCTGGCCGGGTGCCCCAGGGCGCCCGCCAAACACCATCGGTGTGGTCGAGCCATCCAACTCTGGAATGGCCAGCATGATGGTGGACTCAACCGGCATCAGGCCGCGATCGGACTCACCCCAGTCAGCCAGCGTCTGGAACTCGACCGGGTGCGCGGCCACGTACGGCACATCAAGCTCGGCCAGCATGGCTTCGGCGGCCTGAGCATCGTTGTAGGCCGGCCCGCCCACTAGGGAAAAGCCGGTCAGCGAAACCACCGCATCAACCACGGCACGGCCCTGGCGGTCGCGGAAAAACGCATTGACGGCGGGGCGAGCATCGAGCCCCATGGCAAAAGCGGGGATGACCGAAAGGCCGCGCGCTTCGAGCGCGGCAATGACGCCATCGTAATGCGCGGCGTTGCCGGCCAGCAGATAAGAGCGCAGCATGAGCACGCCGACCGTGCCTTTCTCGCGCCCCGATACCGAGGCTCGCGGCAGCCGCTCGGGCGACTCGGCAATGCGCCCCTTCATGGCCGGGTGGTAGACACCCAGCTCGGGATACTCGACGGGATCGCCTGCGGCCAGTCGGCCACGAAGGGCCTGGCGAGTCCCTGCGGCATACCGATTGACCAGGCTGGCGGCCAGATTGACTAGATTGTCTTCCGAACCACCCAGCCAAAACTGCAGACTGAGAAAGTACAGGCGCAGATCCTGTGCGGTGCCCGGGATAAAACGCAGGATACGCGGCAGCCGCCTGAGCATGCTCATCTGCCGAGCACCCGAACCTGCCCCGCTTGAGCCGGACTTGTCACTACCGCGCAAGCGCTTGAGGAACGCCAGGGCTCCACCGGCCGGTTTGCCCATGTCGAGCTTACCCATGCGCGTGAGGCGCGTAACTTCCGGCGCCGACATCAGACACACCACGGCATCGGCATGGCCTCGACGCGCCGCGATGGCGTCGAGAACCGGTATGAAGTGGTCTTCCATGAAGAGCATGGTGACCACCAGAATATCGGCCCGGGCGATGGCCTCTCGGCATGCCTGCAGGCGCTCGGCGCTGGCTGAAAATTCGGAGGCCGCGTGCATGTCAAGACGTAAGCCCGGCAGCGATCGCGCCAGCCGGGTTGCCGCCACCGCACACGCCGAGGCGAGGTGCGTATCCATGGTGACGATAACCATGCGCAGCCCATCAGGGCGATCGGCCGTCGTCGTGCGCATTCGCTCAGCGACCATAGTGTGCCTTGGCCTCATAAAGCGTGTCGCGCGAAATGCGGGCGATGCCTCGCTCCTGGGCGAAACGCTCGGTGTTGCGTCGCGCCTTACCACGCACAAAGAAAGGAATCTTTCCGAGCTCTTTCTCGGCTTCAGACTCCCAAACTGGCGCGCCGATCGGCGTTGAAGCATCGGCGCTGGAATGTCCATTGGGAACAGGCTGCTGGGCCGGGACGGCCTGCACGGCAGGGCCTGCTTGCGCGCTGGGGCTGCCGACCTGAATGGGCTGCCCGGTTGAAGGCGGTGCTGGCTGCCCGTTGGCTGCCACTGTTGGCGCCACCGGCTGATCCATGTAAGACCCTGCCGGCTGCACCGTCGCAGCTCTAGACAGTGTGCCTTCAGCGCCGGCTGTCGAAGCAGCCTTTGCATGCCCCAGATGCGAGGCCGCAGCGCCTTCATGGAATTCGAAGTCTTCGCGAAACATGCCCAACAGGTGCTCTTCGAGCCCCATCATGAGTGGGTGTACCCAGGTGTCGAACAGAACGTTGGCACCCTCGTAACCCATTTGCGGCGAATGGCGTGCCGGAAAGTCCTGCACATGCACAGGCGCGGAAATGACCGAGCAGGGCACTCCAAGGCGCTTGGCGATGTGACGCTCCATCTGCGTGCCCAGCACCAGATCGGGTTGCAGCTGCGCCACCGCAGCTTCGACCTCAAGGTAGTCGTCCGTAATGAGCGCCTCGAGACCAAGACGGCTTGCGAGCTCGCGTAACTCACGGGCGAACTCACGACTGTAGGTACCGAGTCCGACCACGGTGAAACCCATTTCTTCGACGGCCACGCGCGCAGCGGCCATGGCATGAGTGGCATCACCGAAGATGAACACCCGCTTGCCCGTGAGATAGGTGGCATCGACCGAGGCTGAATACCAGCCCGAACGCATGGGCGCTGCCGTGCGGCAACGTTCGATGGCTGCCTGCGCGTCAAGCCCGGCCAGACCCGCAACCTCGGCGACAAAGGCATCGGTTGCCTGTACGCCAATGGGCACCTGCCGCGTAAACGGTTGCCGATGATTACGCTGCAACCAGCTGGCTGCCAGGCCCGCGGTCTCGGGATACATCACCACATTGAAATCGGAGTTCGGCAAGCGCGCCAGATCGTCAGGTGCGGCACCCCAGGGTGCCACCACCGAGACGTCGACTCCGATCGCCTCCAGCAAACGCAGCACCTCATGCAGATCATCGCGATGTCTGAATCCCAGAGCGGTCGGACCCAGCACATTGCAGCGAGGCCGCCGCTGCGCCTGGAACGCCCCCGGCGCAGACTCGGCGGAAGACTCTGAGTCGCGATTAGTCGCGCCAATTGACTGGGCAGCGGCACCGCTTACGCGCACCGAAGCACCGCCAGCCGCAGGCGCCAGCGCGCGCACCATCTGTAAAAAAGTCTCAGCCGCACCCCAGTTCTCTTTGCGCTGATACGACGGCAGTTCGAGTGGCACCACCGGTATCGGCAACTGCAGCGCCTCGGCAAGGCCGCCCGGATCATCCTGAATGAGCTCAGCGGTACACGAGGCACCCACCATCAGTGCACGGGGCGAAAATCGTTCGTAAGCCTCGCGCGCGGCACGCTTGAAAAGTTCGGCCGTGTCACCGCCCAGGTCGCGGGCCTGAAAGGTGGTGTAGGTCACCGGCGGGCGGGCATCACGCCGCTCAATCATGGTGAACAAAAGATCGGCGTAGGTATCACCCTGAGGCGCATGCAGCACATAGTGCACATCGCGCAGGGCCGTGGCTACACGCATGGCGCCCACGTGGGGCGGCCCTTCGTAAGTCCAGAGGGTGAGCTTCATGAGACCAGCTTCATTGGGATACGCGCGGCCTGCCGCAAGCCACCGATACGTTCGCGTCGCGCGAACGGTCGCGCAAAGAGTTCGGCCAGGTCACCCGCCTGCTCGTAGCCATGAATGGGACTGAACACCAGCTCGATTGACCACTTGGTGGTCTGTCCCTGCGCCTCAAGTGGATTGGCAAGCCCAAGTCCGCAAACCACCAGATCGGCACCCGCCTGTCGCAGACGATCGAGCTGCCGCTCAAGGTCCTGCCCTTCGGACAGCTGGACATCAGCAGGCAAAAGACTTAATTCAGCGGCCAGATGCGCGCGGTGCAGAAACGGCGTACCCACCTCGACGAGCTGCATGCCCAGCTCGCGCGCCAAAAAGCGGGCCAGCGGAATCTCAAGCTGCGAATCGGGAAAGAAGAAGACCCGTTTGCCTTCAAGCGCGGGTCGATAACGCGCAACCGCACGCCGCGCGCGGTCGCGCGGGGCTGCGATGACCGTCTCAAGCCGCTGATCACTGATCGCATAGGCCGAGGCCGCAGCCGCCAGCCAGCCACTTGTACCCTCTTCACCCAAGGGAAAAGGTGCGGGTATCTGCGTGGCAC
>JBIKMC010000023.1:0-21919 GCA_044359405.1 Burkholderiaceae bacterium | reverse complement strand
GCGATACTGGGCGTGACCCTGTGCTTTGCCCTGCTAGGCTGGCGCTTTTACTACCTGCAGGTGGAGCGCTACGACGACTTTCGTGCTCAGGCCGAAGACAATCGTATCGCTCTGGTGCCAGCGCCACCCACCCGCGGCCTGATCCTTGACCGCAATGGCGTGAGATTGGCCGAGAACGTTGGCTTTTACACGCTTGAGCTGGTGCCCGACCGCTACGCGCGGCTTGAGCCGGTGCTGGCCGAGCTCGGCCAGCTCATCGAGATCACGCCACGTGATCTGCGTCGCTTTCGACGGCTGCTCGAAGATTCGCGCAATTTTGAAACCGTTCCGCTCAAGTCGCGCCTGACCGACGCCGAGGTGGCGCGGGTGGCGGCCCAGCGTTACCGTCTGCCGGGCGTTGAGATTAGGGCTCGATTGCTGCGCAACTATCCGCTGGGCGATTCGGCGGCGCACGTCGTGGGTTACATCGGACGTATTTCGCCCGATGACCGTAAAAAGCTTGAACAAAGTGGCGAGCTCTCACGCTACGCCGGTTCAACGCACACGGGCAAGACGGGTCTGGAGCAGGCGTATGAGCGCACGCTGCACGGTGAGCCAGGGGCCGAACGGGTTGAGGTGTCGGCAGCCGGCAAGGTCGTGCGAGTCCTGTCGCGCAGCCCGGCCGTATCGGGGCAGAATCTGGTGCTGTCAATCGACATGCGTCTGCAAACCCTGGCCGAGCAGCTGTATGCCGACCGCCGTGGCGCCCTGGTGGCCATCGAGCCCGCCACGGGAGATATCCTGGCCTTTGTCTCGCGGCCTGGTTATGACCCCAATCTGTTCGTCGACGGGATTGATCCGCAGACCTGGCAGTCGCTGAACGAAAACCCCGACCGTCCGCTACTCAACCGGCCTTTGCGTGGCACCTACCCGCCGGGTTCAACCTACAAACCCTTTCTGGCCCTTGCAGCGCTTGAGACCGGCGCGCGAAGACCGGGCGACATCACCGTGGACCCTGGCTATTTTCAGCTGGGCGAGCATCGGTTTCGTGACTCTCGGCCCGGTGGTCACGGTAGCGTTGATCTGCATAAGTCAATCGTGGTTTCAAGCGACACGTACTTCTACAAGCTTGCGTTCGAGATGGGTGTTGACCGTATTCACGCGGCGATGAAGCCCTGGGGCTTTGGCCAGCGAACCGGCATTGACCTCAGGCACGAGGCTACCGGCGTGCTGCCATCGTCTGAGTGGAAAATGCGCCGCTTCAAGCAGAAGTGGTATCCCGGCGAGACGCCGTCGGTGGGAATCGGCCAGGGTTATAACGCGTTCACCATCATGCAGCTCGCGCATGCGACGGCCACGCTGGCCAACGGCGGCCAGACTATGAAGCCGCGACTGGTACAGGCGCTTGAGGACTCGGTCACGGGCGCCCGCACGCCCTTGCCGCCCGAGGCGGGCGAGCGGGTCAGCATCAACCCAGCCCATTGGCGCCTGGTCAACCGCGCACTGATTGATGTGAATCGTCAGGGCACCAGCCGCGCCGTGTTCGCCGATGCGGAATATGTGGCGGCGGGTAAGACGGGTACGGCGCAGGTGATCAGCATTGGGCAGAATGAAAAATACGACGCTCGCCGTATCGCCGAGCGGCACCGCGATCACTCCCTGTTCATTGCGTATGCGCCAGCCGAGTCACCCAAGATCGCGGTGGCGCTGATCGTTGAAAACGGCGGCTTCGGGGCGCAGGCGGCAGCGCCTATCGCGCGCGCCCTGCTCGATCTTCATCTGACGGGGCGAGTTCTGGCTGATCGTAAAAGCCGGCCGGCACCGGTGGTGGTCGAGATTGACGAGGCCGAGCTCAGAGACGTTCCGGATGAGCGTCCGCCCGTTGGGGTTGCACCGGTCTTGCCCGGGCCGGTCGTTGAGCCCAGCGAGCAGGACCTGACCGAGGCGCCGCCACCATGATCAGGCCGCACGAACTTCTGGCGCGGGCGCGTCCCTTTGTGTTGGTCTTCGATCCCGTGCTGCTGCTGATTCTGCTAGCCATTGGCACGCTGAGCCTGGTGACGATGTATTCGGCCGCGAATGACTTTCCCGGGCGCTTCGATACCCACGCGCGCAATCTTGCCCTGGCTTTTATGGTGATGTGGGCCGCGGCTAACGTGCCGCCCACCTGGCTGCAACGCATCGCGTTACCCCTGTTCCTGGTGGGCGTCTTTCTACTGGTGGCGGTGGCTCTGTTTGGCGATGTCACCAAGGGCGCGCGTCGCTGGCTTGATCTGGGCTTCATGCGCATACAGCCGTCTGAGCTGCTCAAGATCGCCACACCGCTGCTGATGGCCTGGTACTTCCAAAAGCGGGGCGCATCAGCGGGCTGGCGCGACTTCGCTTTTGCCGGTGCCCTGCTGGCGCTTCCGGTCTGGTTGATTCTGCGCCAGCCTGACCTGGGCACGGCGCTTTTGGTGGCCGCAAGTGGTGGTTTTGTTATTTTTCTGGCCGGGCTGAACTGGAAGCTGATCGCGACCCTGGTGGTGTCTGCTCTGGTGAGTGCGCCGCTGATGTGGAGTCTGATGCACGACTACCAGAAACAGCGCGTGCTGACGCTGCTCGATCCGGCGGCTGACCCCCTGGGCGCTGGATTTCACATTATTCAGTCCACCATTGCCGTGGGCTCGGGCGGCGTCTGGGGCAAGGGCTGGATGCAGGGTACACAGACCCATCTTGAGTTCGTGCCCGAGCGCACCACCGACTTTATTTTTGCGGTCTACTCCGAGGAGTTCGGCCTGGTTGGTAATGCAGTGCTGGTTGGGCTGTATCTGCTGCTGATAGCGCGTGCGCTGATGATCTCAGCGCGGGCTGCGAGCTTGTTTCATCGCCTGCTGGCCGGCGCCCTGGGCCTTATTTTCTTCATTTATGCGTTCGTGAATATGGGCATGGTGTCGGGCGTGCTACCCGTGGTGGGCGTACCTCTTCCCCTGATGTCTTACGGCGGTACAGCCATGGTGACCCTGGGCTTGGGTGCGGGCCTGCTGATGGGCGCGCACCGCAGCCGCATTCGACGCTCCGACTAGGCACACCGTATGGCCTGATGGTTACCAAGGGTCAGGCGCAAGGCGACTGACGGCCAGCGTCGTTTTCCCCGGGCTTGGAGGGGTGATGACACGCCGGGTGACGACACGCAGGCAAACAGGGCTGCCTGATCCGTCCTGTGCTGTGCTCAGCGCATGAAGCGGCGCACGTAGTCAGCGCCCAGGCCCACCGCCTCAAAGTGCTCCCGGTACTTGTCGATGCGTGTGAACACATCGTCATAGCCGGTGGCCTTGCCTTGCGGGTCAACATACATGAGCGCACCATGCACCGTGAACAGCGTGATCATTTCAGTGCAGTCTGAGGGTACGGTGAGCGTATGCGTTTCGCCGGGCGGCTCGAACACATAGCTGCCCTCTTCGGCCACCCAGTCGTGTTCAAGGTAGTACCAGCGACCGCGGATTACGTAGGCATGCACCGCACCCGAGTGGCGGTGTCGCTGTAACACGCCCGAGCGGCGCACCCGTAGCACATGCGTGTAAAAGCCTCCCGTTACATTCAGGTGCAGTGGACGCGACCAGCTATCAGGCCCTACCGGCGCCCATAGCTTCTCGTCAGCGGTGAGCACCTCAGGAATCAGCATGTCGGGCGCCATGCCCCAGGGCTGCGGCTTGGCGTAAGGAACCAGCCGAGGATCGGCTGCCAGTTGTGCGTCGACGGGTTTGTTCATGGCGTTAGATGGTGCGGGTTCGGTGGGTCTAAGGTCAGGCATTACGATTCGTAAACCAGGGGCCGGACGGGCCGGGTCAGCCGTCAAGGGTCGTGACTGAGCGAGGCGCCTTGTCCGATATTGTCGCCCACCGGCCGGCGCCGGACAATCGTCGCTATGGGAGGTCGTCTCTATGGGCGGTCGTCTCTGTGGGCGGTCGTCTCTGTGGACAGCTCCTCTATCATCGTGCAAAGCCTATCCAGGATACCCACTATGGCAGCAAGCTCACCCAGGCACGTACGGACCGCGACCGGCGATGAGGCGGTCGCCCAGGCCCTCGTCGATGCAGCGCGCACGCTCAGTGATGCGGTCGATGGTTTGCGCTTTCCCGCGCCGGTCGCTCATGTTTACAACCCGCTCGCCTATGCGCGTCGCCCGCATGAGACGTATCTGCGTCGGTATGGCAAGGGCCACAAACAGGTAGTCTTCGTGGGCATGAACCCCGGCCCCTTCGGCATGATGCAGACCGGGGTGCCCTTTGGCGAGATTGCAGCGGTCCGCGACTGGATGGGCATCTGTGAGCCGGTGGACAGGCCGGCGCATGAGCATCCCCGCCGACCCATCGAGGGGTTTTCCTGTTCCCGATCCGAAGTGAGCGGTCGACGCCTGTATGCCTGGGCGGCCGAGTCATTTGGCGAGGCCCCGCGATTTTTTGAGCAGTGCTTCGTGCTGAACTACTGTCCGCTGGTGTTTCTGGAGGCGTCCGGGCGCAACTACACGCCCGAGAAGCTCCCCGCAGCCAGCCTCGTGCCGCTGCAGCTGGCATGCGATGCGCATCTGCGCCGCGCATTGGAGGCGATTGCACCGCAATGGGCGATCGGTATTGGCGCCTATGCGCGCCAGTGCATCGAGCGCGTTCTGGCTGACGGCGCCGGCGGCTCGGCGGGCGCGCCGCGCATTGGCCAGGTGCTTCACCCCAGCCCGGCCAGCCCGGCGGCCAACCGCGGCTGGGCGCAGGCGGCGCAGGCTCAGTTGACCGCGCTAGGGGTGTTTGCAGACCGCCCCTGAGCTTGCCTGAGCTGCGGCGGATGAGCCCCAGCGCAAGCCACCTCGCCAGTTCCGATCTTCGGGCGGCCCTCCCCGGGGTTAAAATGCTCTGATGTCTTCGCGCCCGCATTCGCCTGCCGACCCCGACTTTGCGCGCCGGGTGCGTGCAAGCTTTGACCGGCAGCCGGTCATGGGGCTGATCGGCGCGCAGCTCGTGCGGGTCGAGCCGGGCGAGGTGCAGATTGATCTGCCCTTTGATGCCAGGCTTACGCAGCAGCATGGCTTTATGCATGCCGGCATCACGGGCACGCTGCTTGATTCAGCCTGCGGGTTTGCCTCGCTGACGCTGATGCCGGCCGATGCGGGCATCCTCACCATTGAGTACAAGGTGAACTGTCTGGCGCCCGCCGCTGGCCTTCGGTTCCGATTCGTGGGCCGGGTTCGCAAGGCGGGCCGCACCATTACGCTGGCCGAGGGTGAGGCGATTGCCATCGACGCGGCCGGGCGTGAACGGCTGGTGGCCACCATGACCGCCACCGAAATGACCATTGTCGGGCGCGACGATGTCAAAGACTAGACACGCGGGTCGGCGGCGGCGTTGAAGCCGTGGCGAACCTTCCTGATTAACCAGGCGAGCCCTGAGCACTGAGGCAGAAAAACATGGCAAACATCCCAGGCCTTCAGTTTGACCTTGGCGAAGATGTTCGCCTGCTGCGCGAAGCGCTCGAGCCATTTGTGGCGGCCGAGATCACGCCGCGCGCGGCGCAGATCGATCGTCATGACCAGTTTCCGGCCGACTTGTGGCGCAAGTTCGGTGAGATGGGCTTGCTGGGTCTGACCGTCTCACCCGAGTATGGCGGCACCGATCTGGGTTATCTGGCCCATATCGTGGCGGTTGAGGAAATCTCTCGGGGCAGCGCATCGGTGGGGCTGTCCTATGGAGCGCACTCGAACCTGTGCGTCAATCAGATCTACCGTAACGGTACGGCCGAGCAGCGGGCGCGCTATCTGCCCCGGCTCATCTCGGGTGAGTGGGTCGGCGCCCTGGCGATGTCTGAGCCTGGCGCCGGGTCCGATGTGGTGTCCATGCGCCTGCGGGCTGATTTTCGCGGCGACCGCTGGGTGCTCAATGGCACCAAGATGTGGATCACCAACGGGCCCGATGCCGACGTACTGGTTGTGTACGCCAAAAATGATCTTGAGGCCGGTGCCCGGGGCATTACAGCCTTTCTGATTGAAAAGGGCTTTCCGGGCTTTTCGGTTGCCCAGCGTCTGGACAAGCTGGGCATGCGGGGCAGCTCTACCGGTGAGCTGGTCTTCAAGGACTGCGAGGTTCCGGCCGAGAACGTTCTGGGCGGCCTGGGCAATGGCGCCCGCGTGTTGATGAGTGGTCTTGACTTTGAGCGTGCGGTGCTGTGCGGTGGGCCGCTGGGCATCATGCAGGCCTGTATGGATACCGTTGTGCCCTACGTGCATGAGCGCAAACAGTTTGGTCAACCCATAGGCGAGTTTCAGCTGATGCAGGGCAAGCTCGCGGACATGTATGCGACGATGATGGCGTCGCGCGCGTACGTGTACGAAGTCGGACGTCAGTGTGATCGGTCGCGCGCGGGTCTGGTCGACGTACGAAGCCTGCGCAAGGATGCAGCGGCCGCGATTTTGTTCTCGGCCGAGAAAGCGACCTGGATGGCCGGCGAAGCGATTCAGTGTCTGGGTGGTAATGGCTACATCAACGATTACCCCACGGGGCGCCTGTGGCGTGACGCCAAGCTGTACGAGATTGGCGCGGGCACCTCAGAGATTCGTCGCATGCTTATTGGTCGTGAGTTGTTTGCCGAGACCCGTTAATGGCGTGCACCCGCATGGTGTGCAGGCTCTCTCAATCAAACCCTCAGTTTTTCGGAGTAAATCATGAGTGATCCCGTTGTGATTGTCTCGGTCGCCAGAACCCCGATTGGTGCCATGATGGGCGAGCTGTCGGGCTTTGCTGCGCATCAGCTGGGCGCGCACGTCATCGCTGCGGCGGTGGGTCGTGCGGGCCTCAAACCAGAGCAGGTTCAGGAAGTGATCATGGGCTGTGTTTTACCCGCGGGCCAGGGCCAGGCGCCGGCCCGTCAGGCCGCCATCGGCGCGGGGCTGCCCAAGGCTGCGGGTGCGACCACCATCAACAAGGTGTGTGGCTCAGGTATGAAAGCCGCCATGTTCGCGCACGATCTGATCTTGGCCGGCAGCCAGGAGGTGGTTGTGGCCGGCGGCATGGAAAGCATGAGTAACGCCCCTTATCTCATGCTCAAGGGGCGCGGTGGCTACCGTTATGGGCACGGCACGCTCTTTGACCACATGGCCCTTGACGGCCTCGAAGATGCCTACGAAAAAATGCCCAACGGCGGCGGCAAGTCCATGGGCAATTTCGCCGAAGACTGTGCGGGCAAATACAGCTTCACCCGTGCCGAGCAAGATGCCTACGCCATCGAATCAACGCGCCGCGCCGTCGCTGCCAATACGGGTGGCGTGTTTGACTGGGAGGTCGCGCCCGTCACGGTCAGCGGCAAGAAGGGCGATGTTCAGATCAGCCGCGATGAGCAGCCCTTCAAGGCGAACGTGGACAAGATTCCCACGCTCAAGCCGGCGTTTCGCAAAGACGGCACGGTCACCGCGGCCACCTCGTCCTCCATCTCCGATGGCGCAGCCGCGCTGGTCATGATGCGCGAGTCCACTGCCCGCAGACTGGGTGCAACGCCGATCGCCAGGATCGTGGGGCACGCCACTCATTCGCAGGAGCCGCAGTGGTTCACGACCGCCCCAGTGGGCGCCATCGCGCGGCTCTATGAGAAAACTGGTTGGAATTCCTCTACGGTTGATCTGTTCGAGATCAATGAGGCCTTCGCGGTGGTGGCCATGGCGGCCATGAAAGACCACGGGCTGGGCCACGACCGCGTCAATGTGCATGGCGGTGCCTGCGCGCTCGGACATCCCATCGGTGCTTCGGGTGCACGCCTGATCGTCACCCTGATTGGCGCATTGCGGGCACGGGGTGGCCGGCGCGGCGTGGCGTCCCTGTGTATCGGCGGTGGCGAGGCCACCGCCCTGGGCGTCGAGCTGGTCTAAGACAAGGGCAGCACGGCCGTGCTTCTCAGCGACGACCAGCGACTCATCCGCGATGCGGTGCGCACGTATGTGCAGGAGCGCATCGCGCCGCAGGCGGCCCAGTGGGACCGTGAGGCCAGCTTTCCGCGTGAGGCGCTCGCCGGGCTGGCCGCGCTCGGCTGCTATGGCGTGGTGGTGCCTGAGACATGGGGTGGCGCCGGTCTTGACCATGTGTCGCTTGCGCTCATCATCGAAGAAATTGCCGCGGGCGACGGCGCCACCTCGACTGTCGTGTCGGTTAACAACTGCCCGGTGTGCTCCATTCTTGCGCGCTGGGCCAGCGACGGGCAGAAGGCGCAGTGGTTGCGCCCCCTGGCAAGCGGCGCCATGCTCGGCGCCTTCTGCCTGACCGAGCCACAGGCCGGGTCCGACGCCTCGGCCCTGCGCACCCGGGCGCGCCAGGAGGGTGACCACTACGTCATCGACGGCGTCAAGCAGTTCATCACCTCGGGGCTCAATGCGGATGTCGCAATCGTCATGGCGGTGACTGATGCGGCTGCCGGCAAGCGCGGCATCTCGGCCTTTATCGTACCCACCAGCACGCCCGGTTACCGCGTGGCCAGGCTTGAGGACAAGATGGGCCAGCGTGCCTCTGACACGGCTCAGGTGGTGTTTGAGGGCTGCCGTGTGCCGGCCACCCATCTGATCGGCATGCCCGGAGAGGGCTACAAAATTGCCCTGTCGGGGCTTGAGGGCGGCCGCATCGGCATTGCCTCTCAGGCGGTGGGAATGGCGCGCGCGGCCTTTGAGGCTGCGCTGCGATATGCCCATCAGCGCGAGGTGTTTGGTCAGCCGATTGCCGCGCATCAGGCGGCCAGTTTTCGGCTGGCCGATATGGCTGTGTCTATCGAGGCTGCGCGTCAACTCATTCTGCACGCGGCCGCGCTCAAGGATGCGGGTCAGCCCTGTCTTAAAGAAGCGGCCATGGCCAAACTGTTTGCGGCCGAGATGGCCGAGCGAGTCTGCTCGGACGCCATTCAGATTCATGGCGGATATGGTTATGTGAGCGATTTTCCCGTCGAGCGCATTTATCGCGACGTGCGGGTCTGTCAGATTTACGAAGGCACCAATGATATTCAGCGTCTGCTGATTGCACGCGCCCTCGACGGTGCCGCGTCCTAGTCGGAGCAAGCAATGCCCAAGCTGCAGTCTCGAATCAATCCGCGCAGCGAAGGCTTCGTAGCCAACGCGCAGGCCATGCGGGTGCTGGTCGGTGATTTGCGTCAGCGAGTGGCGCAGGTACAGGCCGGTGGCGGCCAAGCGGCCCGGGCCAAGCATGTGGCGCGCGGCAAATTGCTGCCGCGCGAGCGCATTGAGCGCCTGCTGGATCCCGGCACGCCCTTTTTAGAGCTTTCCCAGCTGGCCGCCTTCGGCATGTATGGCGACGAAGCGCCCTGTGCGGGCATCATCACTGGAATCGGCCGAGTCAGCGGGGTGGATTGCGTCGTGGTTTGCAATGACGCCACCGTCAAGGGCGGCACGTATTTCCCCATGACGGTCAAGAAGCATCTGCGTGCTCAGGAAATCGCGCGCGAGAACCGTATGCCCTGCCTTTACCTGGTTGATTCGGGCGGCGCCAATCTGCCCAATCAGGACGAGGTGTTTCCTGATCGCGAGCACTTCGGCCGAATTTTCTACAACCAGGCTACGCTCTCGGCCGCCGGTATCGCGCAGATTGCGGTCGTCATGGGGTCCTGCACTGCGGGCGGAGCTTATGTGCCGGCCATGAGCGATGAGGCCGTGATCGTGCGTAACCAGGGCACCATCTTTCTGGGCGGGCCGCCGCTGGTGAAGGCGGCCATTGGTGAAGTGGTCAGTGCCGAAGATCTGGGCGGCGGTGATGTGCATACGCGGCTATCGGGCGTTGCCGATCATCTGGCTCGTGATGACGCGCATGCGCTGGCAATCGCTCGCGGTATCGTTGCCTCACTTAATCGCACCAAGCCGCAGCAGCTTGCGCTTAAGCCTTCGCGCGAACCTGACTACGATCCCGCCGAGTTGCACGGCATTATGCCCACTGACGCGCGAAAATCGTTCGATGTTCGCGAGATCATTATGCGTGTCGTCGATGGCTCTGAGTTTGACGAGTTCAAGGCGCGCTATGGCACTACGCTGGTCACAGGATTCGCGCATCTGCACGGCATTCCGGTCGGTATCGTCGCCAATAACGGCGTGCTGTTTTCCGAGTCGGCCAACAAGGGTGCTCACTTCATCGAGCTGTGTGCCCAGCGCAAGATTCCGCTGATTTTCCTGCAGAACATCACAGGCTTCATGGTGGGCCGCAAATACGAAAACGAAGGTATTGCCCGAGCCGGCGCAAAACTGGTCACGGCCGTGGCCTGTGCGCAGGTGCCCAAGTTCACGGTCATCATTGGCGGGTCATTCGGTGCGGGCAACTACGGCATGTGTGGTCGCGCCTATTCGCCGCGCATGCTCTGGATGTGGCCCAATGCCCGCATCAGCGTGATGGGCGGCGAGCAGGCCGCTTCCGTGCTGGCTACGGTCCGCCGCGACGGGATCGAATCCCGCGGGGGTCACTGGAGCGCCGACGACGAACAGGCCTTCAAAGCCCCTATCCTTGAGCAGTACGAGCGGCAGGGGCATCCCTACTATGCCAGCGCGCGCATCTGGGATGACGGCATCATTGATCCGGCCGATACACGCCGGGTGCTGGGGTTGGGCCTGTCGGCAGCGCTCAATGCTCCCATCCCCGATACGCGCTTTGGCGTGTTCCGGATCTGATCGGTGACCCAGTCAGGTTTTGCGCGGGCCGCATCTTCGCCGGCGCCGCCGACAGACACTCAGGCCGCTTATGACCGGGCTCAGGCTGCGACGCGCCGCCGCCGCATAGCGCTTTTTTTCCTGCTGCTGACACCGGCTTTGTGGGCCACCAACTACATTGTTGGTCGGCGAGCGGCAGGGGTGGTCGAACCCCATCTGCTGGCGACGATGCGCTGGACAGTCGCGCTGGCGGTGATGCTGCCTCTGGCCGCGCCTACCTTAGTGCGGCTGTGGCCGCAGTGGCGTCGCGAATGGCCTGATCTGTTCATCCTCGGAGCGATTGGCGTATGGATCTGCGGCGCATTCGTGTACATCGGCGCGCAGACCACGTCGGCGCTCAATATCGGCCTGATTTATGCGTTGTCACCCGTGCTGCTGGCGCTGCTGTCGCCCCGCCTGTTCAATGAGGCTCTGGGCGGCATTCAGGCGCTGGGTGTGGGGCTGGCGATCGCCGGCACGCTTCTCATCCTGTCACGGGGCTCGGCGCAGACGGTGCTCACACTGGACTTCACCGTGGGTGACCTGTGGATTCTGACGGCGGTCATGGGCTGGACCACGTATTCGGTGCTGCTCAGAAAAAGGCCCACGGTGCTTGAGCCCTTTGCTCGGCTGGCCGCGACCACGGCGGCGGGTCTGGTGGTGATCGCGCCCTTCACGCTGGTCGAAATACTCATTAAGGGCCTGCCCCAGCCGTCTATGCAGGTTGCGGGGATGGTTCTCGCGCTGGCGCTCCTGCCGGGCATTGGCGCCTATTTCTGCTATGCCTACATGCTTCGCGAATTGGGCCCCGCCCGAGCTGGGCTGGCCATCTGTCTGGGCCCGTTATACGGTGCACTCATGGGCTGGGCCTTTCTGGGCGAGCTGCCTGCCTGGTTTCATGCAGTGGGTGCAGCCCTGATTCTGCCCGGCATTTATCTCGCTAACCGGAAGTCCAATCATGTTCGCCAAGATTCTGATCGCCAATCGCGGTGAGATCGCCTGCCGCGTTGCGGCCACCGCGCGCCGGCTCGGCATTCGCACTGTGGCGGTGTACTCCGACGCTGATGCGCAGGCACGCCACGTACTGTCCTGCGATGAGGCCTGGCGCCTGGGCCCGGCCCCTGCACGCGAGTCTTATCTGTGTGGTGACCGTATTCTCAGCATCGCCCTGGAAAGCGGCGCACAGGCCATTCACCCGGGGTACGGGTTCTTGTCCGAGAACGAGTTGTTCGCCCAGCAGGTGACCGATGCGGGCCTGGCCTTCATCGGTCCGCCGCCCTCAGCCATCGCAGCCATGGGCAGCAAGTCGGCTGCCAAGGCGCTCATGGCCCATGCCGGCGTGCCC
This sequence comes from Burkholderiaceae bacterium, assembly GCA_044359405.1. GTDB lineage: Bacteria > Pseudomonadota > Gammaproteobacteria > Burkholderiales > Burkholderiaceae_E > SYIM01. The sequence goes on along the minus strand of JBIKMC010000023.1, from coordinate 9,911 downwards.
CTGGTACCGGGCTACCATGGTGACGAGCAAGATCCAGCCTATCTGCGCGGGCAGGCCGATACGATTTCGTATCCCGTACTCATCAAGGCGAGCGCGGGCGGTGGTGGCAAGGGCATGCGTATCGTCCGCAGTGGCGACGAGTTCGATGCCGCATTGGCGTCCTGCAAGCGCGAAGCGGCCAATGCTTTCGGTGATGACCGAGTGCTCATCGAGCGCTACCTTGAGCGGCCTCGGCATATAGAAATTCAGGTATTCGCCGACACCCACGGCAACTGTGTTTACCTGTTCGAGCGGGACTGCTCGGTGCAGCGACGCCACCAGAAAGTCATTGAAGAGGCTCCCGCCCCTGGCATGAGCCCTGAGCGTCGCGCTGCGATGGGGGAAGCTGCTGTGGCCGCAGCGCGGGCCGTGGGCTATGCGGGGGCCGGAACGGTTGAATTCATCGCTGAACAGGATGGGCGGTTCTTCTTCATGGAGATGAACACGCGTCTGCAGGTTGAGCATCCGGTGACCGAGATGATCACCGGCCTTGATTTGGTGGAGTGGCAGTTGCGGGTGGCGGCGGGCCAAGCACTTCCGCTCGCCCAGCACCAGTTGAGCCTTCATGGTCACGCCATCGAGGCGCGGCTTTACGCCGAAAATCCCCTGCGCGGATTTTTGCCGTCCATCGGCGAACTGGTTCACCTGCGTCTGCCGCAGGCTATCCAATTCGCGCATGGTCGCGCGGCTGACGGCGAGCCCGCCCCTGTGCGCATCGACGCGGGCGTCACGCAGGGCGATGCCATCACACCTCACTATGACCCCATGATCGCCAAGCTCATTGCCTGGGGTCCCGATCGCGATCAGGCGCGGGCGCGTCTTGCGGTGGCGCTCGATCAGGTAGAAGTCGTGGGGCCGGCAACCAATGCCGCATTTCTCTCGCGTCTCATGCATTCGCCGCGGTTTGCCGCAGCCGAACTGGACACGGGTCTGATCGAACACGATCGCGAATTTCTGCTGACTGGGCCTGCGGCCTGCGGTCTGACTGAATGCACCCTGGCGGCCGCCGCCTGGTTATTGAATGAACGCGAGATGGCAGACGACGCTGATGCCGCCGAAACGTGGAAAGACCCCTGGTGTGATCCCCATGGGTGGCGGCTCAATGGCTACGCGTCGCGTCTGTTTCGTCTGCAGGAGGGTGAGCGCATTCATGAGCTTGCCGTCGACTATGCGGGTGATGCCTTTACGGTACGAATGGGCGATGTGAGTACCTGCCTGGCCCAACTACGACGCGATGAGGCGAGTGGCCGTGTGTGCTGCCTGGTCGGTTCACAGGCGCATCAGCTGAGCGCGGTGCTACAGGGGGCAAGCGTTCACTGTTTTGAGAATGGTCGATCGTGGACGCTCAGGCAGCTCAATGCCTCCGATGAGGTCGATGATGGAGCACCAGGCGGCCATGCGGGTCTTGCCGCGCCTATGCCCGGCAAGGTGATTGCGCATATGGTCGAGGCCGGAGCCCAGGTCGTGGCCGGTCAGGCCTTGGTGGTGATCGAGGCAATGAAAATGGAGCACGTCATCGCCGCCCCGCAGGCTGGCCGTGTTGCCGAGTTTCTTTTTGGTGTGGGCGAGCAGGTGACCGAGGGTGCCGCCCTGGTAAGACTTGAAGCGCAAGCGGGAGCAACAACTTGAAGATCGCCATTACCCACCCGGTGCCCGCTACGGTTAACCGCTGGTGCGAAGCCCTGAGGGCGGCGCTTGAGGGCACTGCTGGCCTTGAGGTCAGGCCCTACGACACGCCGGGATTTATCGCACAGGCCGCTGTCGCCTGGAAGCCGCCCGTCGATTTCTTTCAACGTCAGCCTGCGCTTGAGTCTCTGTTCTGTGCCGGGGCTGGTGTCGATCAGTTGCTCACGCATCCTGCCCTGCCGCAGGCCCTGCCCATCTATCGCCTGGAAGATGCGGGCATGGCCGCGCAGATGGTGGCCTACTGTACGCACGAACTGGTGCGTATTCACTATCGCTACGATGCTTATGAGCGTCAGCAGCGTGAGCGGCGCTGGGAAGAATTGCCCTTAAATCCGCTGGCTCAATGCGAGGTCGGCATTTTCGGACTGGGGGTTCTGGGCACTGCTGTCGCGCAGGCGATTCGAGATCTGGGTTTTCCAGTGCGTGGTTATGCCCGCTCGAGGCGTCTGATCGAGGGCGTGCGCTGCTTCGATGACCGTGACGGGCTTGGGGAATTTCTGGCCGGATGCCGGGTTCTGATTCTCATGGCTCCGCTCACCGATACCACTCGTGGTCTGTTTGATGCTCAGCGATTCGCGCAACTTCCCACAGGCGCGTGGCTGATCAATGTGGCCCGCGGAGGACTGGTGATCGAGGACGACCTGCTGGACGCGCTCGACTCAGGCCAGCTGGCCGGCGCGAGTCTGGATGTTTTCGCTCAGGAGCCCTTGCCGATGGCGCATCGCTTCTGGGATCATCCCAAGGTTCGCATTACCCCACACATTTCGGCCATCACCGTGGTCGAAGTGTCGGCCGCACAGGTCGCGGTCAAGCTGCGTGAACTCATGTCCGGTCGCACACCCAGCGGCCGGGTCGATCCGACGCGCGGTTATTGAGCAAGCGCACCGTCATGTCTGAGCAGTCATCCGTGTACATGCCGCATCCTGAACTCAAACCGGTACCCTCGCCCTGCATTTCGGTCTGTCGCATCAATGATGCGACCGGGCTGTGCGAGGGTTGCCTGCGCACCCTGAGCGAGATAGCGGCCTGGGGCTCGCTTGATGACCAGGCCCGTCGCGTTGTCTGGCTGCGTATCGGCGAGCGACGCGCTCAATTTCACTCATGAAGCCCGCCGAGCGTTTTGTCACCCCCGTGCAGGGGTACTCGCACACGCTGCCGGTGCGCGTGGTGAGCGCCGGCCTGGTGGTGTTGCTGATCGTATGGGGTGGACGGGCTCTTCTGGCTGAGTCTGCCGCGCTGAGCTGGCAGGTGCTGGTCTTGCTGGCGGCCGCCCTGGCCATGGTGCTCTGGCAGGGCTGGTACATGCTGTATGGCCGTACCATCATTGACGCTCAGGGTATCCGACAAGAGGGCGTGGGCGACAAGCGGATCACCTGGGACGAAATCAGTCGACTTAGATTGGTTCGCCTGCCGCTGTCGGCGCGACTGCTGGTCGCGGGTCAGCGCGGCCCCGTCAAGGCTTTTCATGCCGGAACGCCCGAGCTGATTGCCGCCTTCGCCGAGATCGAAGCGCGTTATGCAAGCCATGACTGAGCGACTGATCTTCATCGAGCGTGATTGGTTGTCCTCCAACATGGTGCTCACCGCCGACGATGATGGCGGCTGCACCCTCATTGACTCAGGTTATGTGAAGCACGCCGGTATCGCGGTCGCGCTGCTGCGCGAAGCGCTGCCCCGCCTCGGTCACAACAGTCTCACGCGCCTGCTCAACACGCATCTTCATTCGGATCACTGCGGTGGCAATGCGGCCATGGTTCAGGCTTTCGGCTGCGAGGTACGCGTGCCGATCGCCAGCGCCGAGGATGTGGCGCGTTGGGACGTACAGGCACTCAGCCATGCGGCGACCGCTCAGCGGTGCGACCCGTTTGTGGCCGACGGGGTGATCGCACCCGGGCAGATACTGGACCTGGGTGGCGAGCGTTGGGAAGTACTGGCAGCGCCCGGACATGACCCCAAAAGCCTGATGTTTTTCGCGGCGCAATCCGGGCAACTGATTTCGGCGGACGTGCTCTGGCAGACTGGCTTTGGCGTGATCTTCCCCGAGCTTGAGGATGAGTCGGGCTTTGCCGAGCAGCAGGCCATGCTTGACCTGATCGAGCGGCTTCCGGTTCGCAAAGTGCTGCCCGGTCATGGTCCGGCCTTCTCCGATGTTGCGGGCAGTCTGGCGTTAGCGCGCAAGCGCCTGCAGGCGCTCAGGGCCGACCCTCAGCGCAACCGCCGACATGCCCTCAAGGTCCTCATCAAATTCATGATGCTGGATGCCGAGCGTCTGCTCCGTGCGCAGTTACTTGAGAAAGTCAGCAGCGCCACGCTGATGGTGCGCATGGCCGCTCGATTGGGTATGGATATCGACCAGGCATTGACGTGGGCTTTGTCCGAACTCTGTGCGCAGGGCGCGCTGCGCCGCGAGGGCGATTGGGTGTACGACCACTGAGGTATGGCATGACGATTCTGGTACGAGACAGCGCCGATTCCGACATCGAGTCGATCAGCGCCATTTACGCGCATCACGTGTTGACGGGTACGGCCTCTTTTGAGCTCGACCCGCCCGACCTTGCCGAGATGGCGCGTCGTCGCGCTGATGTGCTGGCCAATGGCTTTCCCTATCTGGTGGCTGTGCGGGGCGAACAGGTTCTGGGCTATGCGTACGTCAACTACTTCCGCACGCGCCCGGCCTATCGCTTCAGCGTTGAAAACTCCATCTATGTGCGCGAAGGTTTGCGGCGGCAGGGAGTTGGTCGCGCCCTGCTCAGCGCGCTGATGACTCGGTGTGAAGCCAGCGGGGTGCGACAGATTCTGGCCGTCATTGGCGATAGCGCCAACACGGGCTCAATCGGACTGCATGCTGCTTGTGGATTTCGCTTTGCAGGTGTACTGCGCGCCAGCGGTTGGAAATTTGAGCGCTGGATTGATACCGTGCTGATGCAGCTTGAGCTGGGCGAGGGGGATCGCAGTGCGCCGCGCGAGCGTGTTGTCAGATGAGGTGGGCGCTGTCGTTGTCGTGCCCGAGGATGACGTAATTGACGCGCTTGAGGTCGGCCAGGCGTCGCCCGCCCGCGTATGAAATCGAGCTTTGCAGGTCTTCTTCCATTTCGCGCAGGGTGTCGGCGAGCTTGCCTTTGACGGGTTCGAGGATGCGTTTGCCTTCGACAAAGCTGCGGTGACCCTTGTTGAACTCGGACGCTGATCCGTAGTACTCCTTGTACAGCTTGCCGTCGACTTCCACCGTGGTGCCGGGCGAATCTTCGTGGCCGGCGAACATGGACCCCACCATGACCATGGCGGCCCCGAAGCGCACCGACTTGGCGATATCGCCGTGCTCGCGGATACCACCGTCCGCGATGATGGGCTTGGTGGCCACACGCGCGCACCATTTGAGCGCTGACAGTTGCCATCCACCCGTGCCGAAGCCAGTTTTCATGCGGGTAATGCAGACCTTGCCCGGGCCTATGCCCACCTTGGTGGCATCGGCCCCCCAACCTTCAAGGTCGATGACGGCCTCGGGCGTGCCCACGTTGCCGGCGATGATGAACGCCGAGGGCAGCCTGCGACGGATATGTTCGATCATGCGCCGCACCGACTCGGCATGGCCGTGTGCGATATCGATGGTGAGATAGTCGGCGCCCACGCCTTCGGCCGCCAGCCGATCAACGAGGTCTTTATCGGCCTCTTTGACGCCGGCCGATAGCGAAACGAACAGGCCGCGCTCTCGCATGAAACGTGCAAAGGCCAGGCTGTCCAGGTCAAAGCGATGCTGTATGTAGAAATAACCGTCGCGTGCCAGGCGTTCGCAGATGGTCTCATTGACCACGGTCTTCATATTGGCCGGTACGACCGGAAGGCGAAAGCGACGACTGCCAAACTCTATGCTGGGGTCGCACTCGCGCCGACTCTCGACCACGCAACGTCGAGGCAGCAGCAGAATATTGTCGTAATCAAAAATTTCCATCAGAGCCAACGTTTACGACGACGGTAGGACTTTACTTCGCGGAACGAGCGACGGCCCTCTTTGGCAACGCCCAGGTAAAACTCTTTAACGTCTTCATTGTCCGCGAGTTCGGCGGCCGGCCCATCCATGACGATGCGACCGTTTTCGAGAATATAGCCGTAGTCGGCGTTGCGCAGCGCGACGTTGGTGTTCTGCTCGGCCAGCAAAAAGCTGACTTTTTCTTTCTGGTTCAGATCGCGGACGATGTCGAAGATTTCGGCGACGATCTGCGGGGCCAGACCCATGGAGGGTTCATCAAGCAGAATCATGCGCGGGTTGGCCATCAGCGCCCGACCGACGGCCGTCATCTGCTGCTCGCCGCCCGAGGTGTAGCCCGACTGCGACTGGCGGCGCGTCTTCAGACGTGGAAAGTAGTGGTAGACGCGCTCAAGTGCGGCATCAAGCTCGCCGCGGCTCAGCTTGCGGGTGTAGGCGCCCGTGAGCAGGTTTTCTTCGACGGTGAGATGGCCGAAACAGTGTCGGCCCTCCATCACTTGAACCACGCCTCGACGAACCAGCTCGGCAGGGCTGAGATTTTCGATAGCTTCGCCACGATACTGAATCGAGCCCTTGGTGACTTCGCCACGCTCGCCCTTGAGCAGGTTTGAGACGGCACGCAGCGTGGTGGTCTTGCCGGCGCCGTTGCCGCCCAGAAGCGCCACGATGCTGCCCTCGGGCACCTGCAGGGAGACCCCCTTGAGCACCAGAATGACGTGGTTGTAGATGACTTCAATGCCATTGACGACCAGCATGGGATTGCTCATGAGTCGTGCTCCAGGGTCATGATGGTCGCTGGGCAGGCCCGATTGGGCTCAAACGGTGTGTTCGGGTCAATCGGTCGAGGCAGACCCGGCCAGCACCGATCCCGCGCTAGGGCGGACTCGAGTGCTGACCAGGGCTTGCGGCCGGAGGCTGATGGATCAGCCGCCCGCCAGCTCTTTGGCGCAGTCGCGCGGCGTGAGCTTCTTCTCCTGCGCGTACTTGGCCGCGCCAGCGTCCTGCATGGGCTTGAGAATCTGCATGTCCGCCTCGTACACCTTGGGCGCAACCACCCATTGCTTGCCGTCCCAGGTGTGGATCTGCGCGGTATTGCCACCCATATGGTCGCGACAGCTGGTGCTGATGGGCTGCATCAGCCCTTCAAGCCCCGCCTGTTTGATGCGGGCGGCGTCGATGTTGAGATTTTCGAATCCCCACCGGACTTCCTCGCCCGTCAAGGGGCGTTTGCCAAAACGACCCTGCGCGGTGCGGACAGCCTCAGCAGTGACGAAGGCGCTGGTGAGTCCCCGGTTGTAAAGAACTTGACCGATTTCGTCTTTGGGACCCGTGCCCTGGCCTTTGTCATGCAGGTGCTTGACGATGTCTTGATGGATGCGGCCCATGCCGGCGGGCGACATGAAGGTGAGCGCGTTGTAACCCTTTGCGCCATCACCCGCTGGAACCACGTCGGGCTCTGCGCCCGACCACCAAACGCCATACATCTTGTCGCGCGGATAACCCGTGGCGACTGCCTCCTTGATGGAGGTTGAGTTCATGACTCCCCAGCCCCAGAGGAAGACATAGTCGGGCCGGTCACGGCGCACCTGAAGCCAGGCTGCCTTCTGCTCGACGCCAGGATGCGTCACCGGGATCAGGATGAGCTGAAAGCCATGCATCTTGGCCCGTTCCTGCAGCAGCGGGATGGGCTCTTTGCCAAAGGGCGAGTCGTGGTAGACCAGGGCGATTTTCTTGCCGCGCAGCTTGTCCAGCCCGCCGTTCAGCTCGCCGACTTTCTGCACCAGGATATCGGCTGCCACCCAGTAGCTGCCGCCCAGAATGAAGTTCCAACCGAACACCTCGCCGTTGGCGGAATCAGAGCGCCCGTAGCCTGCGGTGATCAGCGGGATCTTGTCGCCAGGCACCTTGTCGGTAAGGGCGAAGGTGATGCCGGTGGACAGCGGATGGAAGGCCGTGGCGCCCGTGGGACCTTTGCCTTTGAGGCGTTCGTAGCACTCAACGCCGCGATCGGTCGCATAGCCGGTCTCACATTCTTCCATCACCAGACGGACTCCGCCGATGCCGCCATCACGCGCGTTGAGCATTTTGTAGTAGTCATGCATGCCGTTGGCAAAGGGCACGCCGTTGGGCGCATAGGCGCCTGTGCGGTATACGAGCAGCGGAAAGAACTGCTCTTTGGCACCGGCAGCCGGTGCCGCCGATTTGGCCGGCGCAGCCGCCGGAGCAGCGGGGGCCTTGGCTTGTTGTGCGCCGACCCAGGCGGGCAGCAATGCAGCCATGGCGGCACTGGCCAGCCAGGCGAGTTTTCGGTTTTGTGTCATCAGAACCTCCTTAACGTTTGCATCAGTATGAGCGAGAGAGCGGTTTGAGCACGCCAGCAGCCTGCAAGCACGCTCAGTGAGGGAAAGGCCAAAGACGCAACTTCTCTTTGCCGATCGACCACAGTCTGGCCAGACCATGGGGTTCGACGATCAGAAAAAACACAATGAGCGCGCCAAAAATCATGAACTCCAGGTGCGAGGCCGCGGCAGTGGACAAGGGAATGCCGAGCGCAGCCGGCACCTGGTTGAGCACGATGGGCAAAACGACGATGAAGGCCGCACCGAAAAAGCTGCCCATGATGGAACCCATGCCGCCGATGATGATCATGAACAGCAGGTTGAGCGATCGATTAACGTCGAATGCCAGCGGCTCCCAGGAGCCCAAGTGCACGAATGCCCACATGGCACCGGCCACACCGATGAAAAACGAGCTGACCGCAAAGGCCGAGAGCTTGGCGACCACAGGCCGTATGCCAATGACCTCGGCGGCGACATCCATGTCGCGGATGGCCATCCACGAGCGGCCGATATGGCCGCGCACGATATTTTTGGCAGCCAGAGCCAGCAAGGTGACGATGCTCAGGCAGAAAAGGTACTTACTGATCGGCGTGTCGATGTAGATACCGAAAACGCTCAGCTTGGGCACCGAAACCGAGCCCGAAGCCGAGTAATTGGTGAACCACGCGATGCGCGCAAAGACCCAGTCAAAGAAGAACTGCGCGGCCAGCGTGGCCACGGCCAGATATAGACCGCGGATACGCAGGCTGGGAATGCCGAAAATAATGCCCATCACCATGGCGGCCAGTCCGCCGATGGCAAATGCGCCCACCACGGGCATGCCGTCGATGCGGGTCAGCGCGTTGTAGGCGATGTAGGCGCCGATAGCCATGAATGCGCCCGACCCCAGCGAAATCTGCCCGCAATAGCCCACCAACAGATTCAGACCCAATGCCGCCAGCGACAGAATGACAAAGGGGATGAGAATCGCGCGAAACATGTACTCGCTGGCCAGCATGGGTACGCCGATGAAGGCGAAGACGATCAGGGCGATGATCAGCCAGCGGTCTTGCGCGATTGGGAAAATCTGCTGATCGGCCCGGTAAGAAGCCTTGAACTGTCCGTTTTCACGATAAAGCATCTTCGCTATCCGCCTTACACCCGATCAATGATGCGTTCGCCGAAGAGGCCCTGTGGTCGTACCAGCAGCACCAGCAGTGCGACGGCATACGCAAACCAGTTCTCGAGTCCACCGCCAATGATGGGCCCAAGATAGATTTCGGCGAGTTTCTCGCCCAGCCCGATGATGAGTCCGCCGATGATGGCACCGGGCACCGAGGTGAAACCGCCCACAATGACGACTGGAAGCGCCTTGAGCGCCAGGATGGCCAGCGAGAACTGTACGCCCAGTTTGCTGCCCCAGACCATGCCGGCCACCAGCGCCGTAAAGCCCGCGACCGTCCAGACAATGACCCAGATGCGATTAAGCGGGATGCCGATGGATTGCGCCGCCTGATGGTCGTCGGCGACCGCGCGCAGCGCTCGCCCCGTTGCGGTCTTCTGAAAAAAGACCGCCAGCACCGCCACCAGCAGCACCGCCATCACAGCGGCCACGATATCGTCGCGGTTGAGCAGGATGCCGCCTTCGAAGACGCTGTCCAGAACGATGAGCGGATCCTTGGAGATACCCAGATCGATCTTGTAAATATCTGAGCCCCAGATGGTTTGGCCGAAGCCATCCAGAAAATAGGTGACGCCCAGTGTGGCCATCAGCAGGGTGACACCCTCCTGATTGACCAGGGGCCGTAGCACCAGGCGTTCAATGGCCAGCGCCACCGCCCACATGATCACTGCTGCCAGCGCGAACGCCAGCAGATTGGCCA
>JBIKMC010000192.1:0-6775 GCA_044359405.1 Burkholderiaceae bacterium | reverse complement strand
GAGAAAGACGGCGTGCTGTATTCCAACAACGGCACGTCTGAGGTCGTGATGCGCAATCAGTTTCGCGCCTGGGAAAAGTATCTGGGTCCAGCGCTTTCGGACAAGGCCTGAGGAGAGATGAACATGAACGAAAAGGCAGTGACCAAGGCCTTGGGTACCGGGGTGGTTATCGAGGCGGTCGAGTCGATGACGGGTGCTGAATCAATCGCCCCTGATCACATGGGACGCGGGCGCCGTCCGGCTGTCGGCTATGTGCCGGGTGCGGTGTGCGTTGATGGCGACCTGCAGCGGGACGTTGAGACGCTCCTGTATCGGCAGGCGGCCATGCTGGACGCGAAAGCCTGGGGCGATTGGATTGACCTGTTTACCGGCGACGGGGTGTATTGGATGCCGGCGGCACCTGAACAGACTGACTGGCAAAGCCAGCCCTCGATCTTCGCTGAAGACAGGTTGCTTATGGAAGTTCGGATGGGTCGCATTACCCATCCGAATGCCTGGTCACAGGCGGCAGCCTGGGGAACCAATCATCTGGTGGGCAATGTGCTGATTGAGTCGGCCAGCGCAGACTCCGTGGAGGTTTATTCGCGCTTTCAGATGATGGAGTTGCGTCGTGACCAGGTGCGTCATTTCGCAGGTTCTTACCGGCACTCGCTGGTGCGGCGTGGCACAGACTGGAAAATCCGTCTGCAGCGGGTGGATATGACCAATGCCCAGTCGGCTTTTGACTATGTGATTCAGGCCTGGGTCTGATCTGTATAGCTGCCCCCGCCGCCGGGGGCGGTGTTTCGGCCGTCGGTCGCCTCGACCCGCGGGGGGAGGGCGATCGGCGTCTGATTCCGGCATGGAGTCAGGGAAATTCATTCACAGAAGGGCTGAGTGCCGCTAGCATTAATGTCCCTAATCTCTGTGCGCAGGATTTCCTCGCCATGAAAAGAATCCTTCTCTTCGTTTTGACCAACCTAGCCGTAATGCTCGTCCTGAGCATTGTCGTATCGGTGTTTGGCCTCAACCGGTTCATGTCGCAGTCGGGCCTTAATCTGGGATCGCTGCTGGTGTTTTCGGCGGTCATGGGGTTTGGCGGCGCCATCATTTCCCTGTTGATTAGCAAGCCCATGGCCAAGTGGTCTACCGGCGCGGTGGTGATCAACAACTCTGCCGATCCCACCCACCAGTGGATCGTACGAACGGTGCAGACGTTCTCGCAGCGCGCGGGTATCAATATGCCTGAGGTCGCCGTGTACGAGGGCGAACCCAACGCATTCGCCACCGGTGCGTTCAAGAACTCGGCCCTGGTCGCGGTTTCCACCGGTCTTCTTCAGTCGATGAACCGCGAGGAAGTCGAGGCAGTTATCGGCCATGAGGTGGCCCACGTGGCCAACGGCGACATGGTGACCATGACCCTGATTCAGGGTGTGATGAACACCTTCGTCGTGTTCATCTCGCGGGTGGTGGGTTATGTGGTGGACCGCATCATTCTGCGTAATCAGGATGATGCCCCCGGTATTGGCTACTACGCGGCCACCATCGTCATGGATATCCTGCTGGGCATTCTCGCGGCGATCATTGTGGCCTGGTTTTCTCGGCAGCGTGAGTATCGCGCTGACGCGGGCGCTGCTGAGTTGATGGGTCGCAAGCAGCCCATGGTCAATGCCTTGGCACGTCTGGGGGGCCTTGATCCTGGCGAATTGCCCAAGACGGTGCAGAACATGGGCATCAGCTCGCGGCCCAGCGGCATCATGGCCTTGTTCTCAAGCCACCCGCCGATTGAAGATCGTATTCGGGTGCTGCAGCAGCGATAGGCTTGTCGGGCAGGGCTGCCTGAGGCACCCGTCCGAGTCACCCCGCCCTGGAGCGTGCTCTGAGGCGGGGTTTTTTGATGCTTACTGCTCCGGTGGGTACCGCTTCAAAGGGCGCCAGGCGATGGTGCCCGGCCCAGGGTCAGTTCAGTGAAATTCCAGCTGCCCTTGCGACTTCGCCCCAGCGTTTGATTTCCGCGTCAATGTAGGTACGGAACTGCTCAGGCGAACTGCCGACGGGTTCTGCCGCCTGGGCGCTAAAGCGCTCGCGAATGTCAGGCATTGCAACAATCTTCACCAGTTCGGCATGCAGCTTGGCGACGATGGCCTGAGGCGTCTTGGCAGGGGCCAGCAGCCCGTTCCAGGAGCTGACTTCGAAATCGGGGAACCCCGCCTCGGCCATGGTCGGAACATTGGGCAGTTGCTCCAGCCGCTTGTTCGCGGCCACGGCCAGCGCTTTGAGCTTGCCCGTCTGCATGGACGGCAGCGCTGACAGCGCAGTCTTGAAGCCCAGATTGACGTTGCCAGCCACTACATCAGTCAGGGCGGGCGCTGCGCCCTTGTAGGGCACATGCACCATCTGTACACCTGCGCGAAGTTCCAGCATGGCGCCGGCCAGATGCGGCGATCCGCCTGCGCCTGAAGACGCGTACGTGAGGGTACCCGGGCGGGCCTTGGCGAGCTCCACCAAACCTTTGACATCATTGGCAGGAAAATTGGGCGACACGACCAGGACGCTGGGTGCGGACATCAACTGAGAGATGGGTAAGAAGTCGCGCAGGGTGTCGTACTTGAGATTCTTGTAAATCGACATGTTCGTCGCATTGGCGATCGTACCCAGCAGCAGCGTGTAGCCATCGGGTTCAGCACGGGCCACGATTTCGGCGCCGATGTTGGAGCCACCGCCTGGCTTGTTTTCCACCACCACCGATTGGCCCAGCGCATCCTGAAGTTTCTGCGCGACGGCGCGCGCGACAATATCGGTCGCACCGCCAGGTGCGAATCCCACGACGATGCGAATCGGCTTGGACGGATAGGCTGATGCCGCTTCCTGCGCTCGGGCCGGGGTGACGAACCCCGTCGCACCGGTGGCCGCGAGTGCGGTGAGCAGGCGGCGCCGCGTGTTCAGAAGCGGCGTGAAGTCGTGTTTACTCATGAGTAGTCTCCTGGCAGGAAGTCATACCCTGCGGTGCGGGCCGATGCGATCTTGTAATTGTCAGGCCGAATTGTGCCGTCAGAGGCCCTATGGCGGAATCAAACGGCCTACGGCTCAGGGGATTTAAGCACCAGTAACGCATCGACCGCAACCACCCCCTGAGGGCTCACCATCAGGGGATTAATCTCCGCCTCAAGGATCGGATGCCCAGGCAGGAGCGCAAGCCTAGACAAAGTACTGATGGCCTGCGCCAGCGCACTGAGATCTGAGCAGGGCTGACCGCGCCAGCCCCGGATGGGGGCCAGGCCACGCACTTCGTGGATCATTTCCAGAGCTTGCTTGTCATCGACCGGAGCGATGCGTGTGCAAGCGTCGCGGTAAACCTCGGCCATTTGCCCACCGACGCCCACCGTGATCAGGGGACCCAGCAGGGCATCGTGCCGGTAACCCAGCAGAACTTCGGCATCGCCGCGTATCATGGACTGCAGCAGTACGCCGTCGATGCGCACAGGGGGGCTGGGGGCCTTCGCTGCATGGGTATTTAAATTGTTCTCGTTCATCGTTGACGTCCCTGACGTGTGCGTGCTCGCCCAGTGATGGCGCACATTCGTCAGCATTCGGTCAATAGCCTCATCCAGCGCGGCCTGGTTCGCCAGGTTGAGCATCACGGCTCCTGCCTCGGTCTTGTGCGGAAGGTCGGCGGAAATCAGCTTGGCCGCAACCGGCCACGGTAGCGTGTTGATCCATGGAGGCGAGTTGAGGCGAGTGCGTGGTACGGTCGGAACGCCCAATGCGTCCATCAGGGTCAGAGAGTTTTCTTCATCGACCACGCCGCGAGGCAGAGTGTCGAGCACAGTCCTGGCCCGCGACAGCGCTTGTGAATGTTCGCGACCCAACTCGGACGAGGCTGTGGGCGCTGCCCAGCTCAGACATGCGGCCAGCGCATCGGCACAGGCCTCCGGTGTTCTGAAGGCTGCAATACCCTGCTGGGCGAGAAGCGCGAGGGACGCGTCAGCGGCGGGCGCGAGAAAACAGGCCAGTGGCTTGTCAGAGCCAAGTTCGCGTGCGACAGAGACGATCGGTTCGACGGCGAGCGAGGGTTGGAACTGGGCGGATGAGCCAACCACCGCCAGCACGGCATCACAAAAGTCGGCCGACAGCAAACCACGCAGAACGCTTGCGTACTTTTGTGGTGTTGCGGCCAGGGTAAGGTCGATGATGGGCGCGGGTCGGATGGTGATGCCCTGTTCAGCCATCTGACCCACGAACCGGGCGTCGGGTGTGGCCGCCTCGATGCCCGCAAGACCGAGTCGGTCGACCACCATGGCAGCGCCGCCACCCGTGGTGCTCACAACAGCCACGCGAGGGTTCGCGGTGGGCTTTGCGGGCGGGGTATAGCGCTCAAGCAGCGGTGCAATTTCCAGCAGAGTTTCGATCATGTTGACCCGCACGATGCCATGCGCGCGGAAGAATGCATCGAACGCTGCATCTTCGCCCGCGATGGCGCCCGTGTGCGAGACGGCCAGGTCGGCACCCAACCGTGAACGTCCGAGCTTATAGACGACGATGGCCTTGCCAGCTGCATGAGCATCACGGGCGGCCTTGGCCAGGCGAGGCGCGTCACGCAAGGTCTCCAGAAACAAGAGGATGACGTCGGTGTGCGCATCGTTCACCAGCATGCTGGTGAGTTCGCCCACGCTGATATCCGCTTCGTTGCCCACCGAAATCAGACGTGAAAACCGTGTGCCCCGCGCCTGGCCGCGCGAGAGCAGAGTGCCCAGCATGGAGCCGCTTTGCGAGATAACCGCGATGCGTCCGGCCGGTAAGAGCTCTCCCGCCAGGGTGGCGTTGACGGTGAGCGGCATACGCCCGACCACATTGATCAGTCCGATACAGTTTGGCCCCAAAAGCCGTATACCCAGCGCGCGAGCCCGTTCAGCCAGAACCTGCTGGGCGATCGCACCCTCGGCCCCGGACTCGGCGAAGCCATCGGAGTACACCGTTACCACGGGTACCTTTTTGCGACCGCACGCCTCGATGACCTCAGCCAGCTGTTGGCCAGGCACCATGACAAAGGCATGATCAATCGAATCGGGAATGGACTCGATATCCGGATAGGCAGGCACGTCGAATAACTGGGCCCGGTTTCGATTGACCGGTCGAATCTGGCCCTGCCAGCCGTGCTTGCGCAAGAACAACTGGGGTCTGGCTGTGTTCTTGCCGGATTCGCCCGAGGCGCCCACCAGGGCAATCGTCGTGGGCTCGAAAAGCGCTGTCCAGAGGCTTTTGGTCATGTCTGTGATGAGGGCTCGAAGGTACCCGGGGGAGCTTTTGAGGCCTCAGGCGCGCTGCGAAAAGCTACGTCCGAACACGCCCTCAGCAATACGGTTCTTGAGAATCTCGATGGAGCCGCCAGCGATCATCCAGCCGCGACAGCGACGCATACAGTACTCAACCAGGGAATCTTGGCTATAACCCATGCCACCCATGATCTGAATGGCTTCGTTGGCGACGTCGAAACCCGCCTGATTGCAGAAGGCTTTGGCGATGGAAGTTTCGTCGGGCGATGGGAAGCCTGCGTCGGCATTGGTCGCCGCCCGATACAGCAACAATTGACCCGCATCGAGTTTGAGCTTCATGTCGGCGAATTTCCATTGGATACCTTGAAACTCAGCCAGTAGCTTGCCGAATTGACGCCGCTGCAGGGCCCAATCACGAGCGGCGTCGAATGCATAGCGACCCAGGGCCAGCGAGCGTGCAGTATTGCCAATGCGCTCGACATTAAACCCGGCGATCTGTTTGCGAAAACCACCTTCTTTGAGCAGTACGTTTTCGGGTGGCACATAGACGTTATCAAACCAACTCTGAGCCCACTCCTCTCCTGACAGAAACGCAGTCTTGTTACCGAATCTGACCCCCTCGCTCTTGGTATCGATGAGTACCGACCCGATACCGCCTATGCCGGGCGCGTAGCGAACGTAGGCGAGAATGACATCGGCATACCACGCGTGTGTGGTGAACACCTTGGAGCCATTGATGCGATATCCCTGGCCGTCGGGCGTTGCGCTGGTGGTGAGGTCGGTGACAGCCGAGCCTGCTTCGGGCTCGGTCATGCCCACTGAAATCACGCCTTCACCAGCCAATAGTCGTTTTAGATAGCGGGCCTTCTGGTCAGGGGAACCGTACTCGGCCAGCACCCGAATGGCTCCGAAACTACCCGCCTGAATTACATCGGCGCTGCGCGGGCATACGGATGCAACCGCCTCGATGGCGAGTACGGCGTCCATGAGGCTGCCACCCTGGCCGCCATCACTTTCCGCGATCGTGATGCCCAGAAGGCCCTGATCAGCCATCAACCGGGCAACATCCCAAGGGTACTCGGGGTTATGGGCGCGCTCGCGTGCTCCTGCTGCCAGGTGCTTTTGCGCGAAGCGGGTGACGCTATCTTTGAAGGGCTGTTGTTCTGACGTGAGGCGAAAGTCCATTCGTTTGTCTCTCGTGTGGGTCTGTGCGGCAGCCGAAAGCATACCCGGTGATCGCGTGGTGGCGTCGACCGGTAAGCCACCGCTCTTTGTGCGTCTGGGTTTTGGTTGTGGCACGGCGGCGGCGAGCGGTAAGCCACCGCTCGCGCTTGTGCCTCGGTCTTGTTTGAGGCGTGGTGGCGGCGACCGGTAAGCCACCGCTCGCTCATACGGCTGCGGTCCGGCCTGTAGCCGGACTGCCCTGCGCTCGGAGCGTTCCGCCGGAGCGCCCCGAACTCGGCTGCTCACGCAGCCTCAGACATGCGGGGCGCTCAGGAGAGTCCGGCGGACCTGCTCCTCGC
>JBIKMC010000191.1:0-6811 GCA_044359405.1 Burkholderiaceae bacterium | reverse complement strand
GAATCGATGAAACGCGAACCCGCCGCGCACGGACGCTTCCCGCCTCGCGCCCAAGCCCCCGACAAGCGACCCAGCGCACGGGCGCTCACCGCCACACGCCTGCAGCACGGCCAATCACGCGGCATCAGCAGCGCATGAGCGCTTACTCACCCTGAGTGCGCCGCTTACGCACACCTTCGGCCAGCGTCTCCAGTACGCTGACACTCTCCTCCCATCCAAGGCAGCCATCGGTAATGCTCTGCCCGTACGTCAAGGGCTGCCCCGGTTTCAGATCCTGTCGACCAGCCACCAGGTGGCTTTCCACCATCACGCCGAAGATACGAGTCTCACCCGCCGCAAGCTGACGAGCTACGTCGGCGGCCACCAGCGCCTGGTTCTCGGGCTTTTTCTGGCTGTTGCCATGACTGGCATCGATCATCAGGCGGCAGGCAAGCGCGACTCCCGCCGCCTCTTTACAGGCAGCCTCAACGCTGGCCGCGTCGAAGTTGGGCTGTTTGCCACCCCGCAGAATTACATGACAATCTTCGTTGCCATTGGTGGATACGATGGCCGAATAGCCACCTTTGGTCACCGACAGAAAGTGATGTGGCTGCGATGCTGCCTTGATGGCGTCGAACGCGATACGCAAGTTGCCATCAGTACCGTTCTTGAAACCCACTGGGCACGACAGCCCCGAGGCGAGCTCTCGGTGAACCTGCGACTCAGTAGTGCGGGCGCCGATCGCTCCCCAGCTGATCAGGTCGGCAATGTATTGCGGCGTAATCATGTCCAGGAATTCGCTACCCGCCGGCAGGCCCAGGTCATTGATACCCAGCAGCACCTCGCGAGCCATTCGCAGGCCCTTATTGATCTGAAAGCTGTTATCGAGATCAGGATCGTTGATAAGCCCCTTCCAGCCCACTGTAGTGCGCGGCTTTTCAAAATACACCCGCATCACGATTTCCAGGTCCGCCTTCAGGCGCTCGCGCTGCTCGACCAGTCGGCCCGCGTACTCAAGGGCCGCCGCGGTATCGTGGATGGAACATGGCCCCATGACCACCAGCAGTCTGTCGTCCATGCCGTGCAGGATGCGGTGAATGGCCTGGCGGGATCCGCTGACCACTCCCATAGTCTCATCGGACAGCGGGAATTCACGCAGCAGGTGTGCGGGCGGCGACAGTTCTTTATAGCCGCGGATTCGGGTGTCGTCGGTTGTAATTGTCATGGTGGGGCTCTCTAAGATGCTGCCGGTTCAACAAGGGGTCGACTGGATCACGCTGTACTGGCAGGCACGGCGGCAAAAAAAAACCGCCAGGCTTGTCGGCCGGCGGTCTTTGTCGGGGGGGCTCGTTTCAGCGTCGAACGGGCTCCTGACTCAGTCCGCCGGCAGGCGGAAAGCCAAAAAAGTAACCGTAAAATGCAAAACGGAAAGTGCTCATTCCGTGGAGTCTATAGCCAAGCAATCAATCGGGCAAGTTGTGATGGAACCCGACGGCGTGAGCTGCGCCAGCCACCTTCAATTCAATTCGCCAGCCACTCTCAAGCGAATTTCCCAGACCGCGAGAACGCCTGTTTTTGCACCGCGCCCCCCCTGATATAGCATCGCGGCTGACTTACACGGAGACCCCATGAGCCGTTCGCTTGCTGCAGCCGATCTGGCGGCCCTCTACCAGACCATGTGCCGCATACGCGCCTTTGAAGATGCAGCGGAGGAAGCCAGTCGCGGCGGTGTCGCTGTTTTGGGGCAGACAACCTCGGCCAACGCCCACGTACGAGGTCCGCTGCACCTGTCCACAGGTCAGGAAGCTGTGCCGACCGGCGTGTGTGCCCATCTTCACAAGGATGACCTCATCACCTCGACCCACCGCGGACACGGCCATACCCTCGCCAAGGGTGCCGATGCCGCGCGCATGATGCATGAGCTGTTCGGCAAGGCCACTGGCTACTGCGGAGGGCGTGGTGGTTCCATGCACATCGCTGATTTCTCGGTGGGCATGTTGGGCGCCAACGGGGTGGTCGCTGCTGGTGTACCCATCGCGGTCGGCGCTGCGCATGCACTCAAGCTACAGCAACGCCAGGCCATCGCGGTCGCGTTCTTCGGTGACGGCGCCATCAATCGCGGCCCGTTCGCGGAAGGTCTCAACTGGGCGGCTGCATTCGGATTGCCTCTCCTGTTTGTGTGCGAAGACAATCAGTGGTCAGCTACCACGCGTACCGATGCGATGTCGGCAGGCGACGGCGCCTCGGCTCGCGCTCGCGGCTACGGCGTTGAAGCGGTTGAGGTCGATGGCAATGACGTGGAAGCGGTCCACGACGCTGCCGGCCGCCTCATCGCTACGATCCGCGCAGAATCGCGCCCTGCCCTGCTGCACGCCCGCACCTATCGCTTCAAGGGACATGTATCCGTTGATCCGGCAGCTTACCGTGACCCCAAAGAAGTCGCGCAAGCCCTCCAGCGTGATCCGCTGGAGCGCTGCCGGGCAAGGCTGCTGGCATCAGGGACGAGCGCCCAGGCTTGCGACGACATCATGACCGCGGCCCGCGATGAGGTCGCGCAGGCAGTCACCTCGGCGATTAACGCTCCCTGGCCCGACAGTGCCAGCGCTTTCGAAGACATTCAGGACACGGGGGCAGGACAATGGCTGTAATGACTTACGCGGCTGCGGCCGCGCATGCTCTAGGCGAAGCCATGCAGGCTGATTCGCGCGTCATCGCGCTGGGCGAAGACGTGGGTCGTGGCGGTATCTTCGGACAGTACCGGGGTCTGGTTGAGCGCTTTGGGGCTTCGCGCATCATCGACACACCAATTTCCGAGTCCACCATCGTGGGCGCGGCAGTCGGCATGGCGCTCACGGGTATGCGCCCCGTGGTTGAGCTTCGAGTGATCGACTTCGCCTTGTGCGCCATGGATGAAATCGTCAATCAGGCCGCCAAGAACCGCTTCATGTTTGGGGGGCAGGGTCGCGTACCGGTGGTGCTGCGAATGCCAATTGGCATCTGGTCGGCATCCGCGGCGCAGCACTCCCAGTCTCTGGAGAGCTGGTTCGCGCATATTCCAGGCCTGGTCGTGATTGCGCCGGCAACGCCGCAGGACAATCACGATTTGCTCAAGGCTGCGATCGCCTGCGGGGATCCGGTCGCCTATCTTGAACACAAGGAGCTCTGGTCGATGCAGGGTGAAATCGCTGGTGTACCGGCGCTTCCCATCGGCAAGGCTCGCACGGTTCGCGCAGGCAAAGACATCACCCTGGTGACTTGGAGCAAAGCGGTTCATTGGTGCGAGCAGGCGGCCGACAAGCTGGCGACGGAAGGCGTTCAGGCAGAGGTCCTTGATCTGCGAACGCTGTGGCCCTGGGACCGGGAAACCGTGCTTGCGTCAGCGATGCGCACAGGGCGCGTACTCGTCGTGCATGAAGCGATTCAGGTGGCCGGCTTCGGAGCCGAGATCGCGGCCACCTTGGCCGAACAGGTGCTGGGCGTGCGTGTCAGTCGCCTGGGTGGACTGCGGGCGCCCGTTGGGTATTCGCCCGGACTCGAAGCGCAGGCGCGACTTCATCCCGACGCTATCGTGGCCCGCGCACACGCCCTCCTGGCCGGATGAGAGCGTGATCGATGAGCAGGCCGAACACAGGGTCAGAGCGTACTTCTGCAGCGCCGGCATTGCACAAGACGGCTCGTTCGCCTCGCGCTACACTCCCGCTTCTCGAAATACAGGCCCTAGCTTTTTTCACATCACCCCGAGGAGACCTCCATGGATCGTCGCTCCCTGTTGAAAGCCGGCGCAGCTGGCACCGCTGCCGTTTCGGCTCCGTTCATCGTCACTCGAACCGCCAATGCTCAGCAGTACCGTCCCGAGTACCGGCTTTCCACGGTGGTCGGCCCGGCATTCCCCTGGGGTAAGGGTGGCGAAATCTGGGCCAACCTGGTCAAAGAGCGCACCCAGGGCCGCATCAATATCAAGATGTACCCGGGAGTGTCTCTTATCAACGGCGATCAGACGCGCGAGTTCAGCGCCATGCGTCAGGGTGTCATCGACATGGCGATCGGTTCCACCATCAATTGGTCCCCGCAAATCAAAGAGCTCAACCTGTTCTCGCTGCCCTTCCTGTCGCAAGACCATGCGGGCCTCGATGCGCTCACCCAGGGCGAAGTCGGCAAACGCATCATGCAGACGGTGGACAAAGCGGGCGTCGTGTCGCTTGCCTGGGGTGAAAACGGCTTTCGCGAGCTGACTAATTCACGCCGCGAAATTCGTAGCCCAGCCGACATGAAGGGGCTAAAGTTCCGTATCGTCGGATCGCCTATTTTCACGGAGGTGTTCACCACGCTGGGAGCAAACCCCACGCAGATGAGCTGGGCAGACGCGCAGCCGGCGCTCGCCTCTGGCGCAGTCGAAGGCCAGGAGAACCCCATGCATATCTTCACTGCGGCCAAGCTGCACACGCTGGCGCAGAAGTTCGTGACCCGCTGGGGCTATGTGGCCGATCCGCTCATCTTCGCGGTCAATAGCGATATCTGGAAGTCGTGGACACCGGCCGACCAGGAGATCGTACGCGCCTGCGCGATCGAGGCCGGCAAGCAGGAAATCGCCATCGCCCGCAAAGGCCTCACCGCCGGCGACAACGCCATGATCAAGGAAGTCGAGGCCTTGGGTGTGAAGGTCACCGAGCTTTCGCCGGCCGAGAAGGAAGCGTTCCAGCAGACGCTTAAACCCGTGTACGACAAGTGGGCTAAGCAAACCATCGGCGCCGATCTGGTGAAGATGGCTGAAGCGGCTGTTGCCGGTCGTAAACGCGGTTGAGTACCGACGACGCACCGCGCCCGCGCCAGCGGGCGCGTCTGCTACCTGAAGATTGGGCCGGAGCCATCCTCATGGCTCTGCTCGCACTCATCACGTTCGCCAACGTGATCGTGCGCTACTTCACCAGCCAGTCCTTCGCCTGGACTGAGGAGTTGTCCGTATCACTGATGGTGATGTTGGTGATGACGGCAGGCGCGGCTGCAATTGCGCGTGATCGCCATGTCCGCATCGAGACGTTTTATGAGGGCGGCAGCGCCAGTCGACGTCGACTGCTGGCAGCCTTGTCTGACCTGGCTAATGTTGGCTGCTTTCTGGTGATCGCAGCCCTGGGGGGGCGGCTCGCCTGGGATGACTACCGTTTCGACGTAACCACGCCCGGCATCGGATTGCCGCAGTGGTGGTACACGATTTGGCTTCCTTTGCTCGCTTTGGTGATTGCGTTTCGTGCCATGCAGCGACTGATCAAGGCCTTACGTACATGACGGCCTTAAGGCGCATATGACGGGCGTACTCATTTTTCTGTTATTTGGCGCCCTCATGGTTCTGGGTGTGCCGATCGGAGTGGCACTCATGATCGGCGGTGCGCTGGGCATCGGTATGGGCGGCTTGGGTTGGCTGGCCATTCCTAATAATTTTTACGCGGGTATTGCGAAGTATCCTCTGCTCGCATTGCCCATGTTCGTCCTGGTAGGTTCGATCTTCGATCGCTCGGGTGTTGCCAAACGACTGGTGGATTTCGCCATCGCCATCGTGGGCCGGGGCTCGGGCATGCTTCCGCTGGTGGCTATCGCGGTGGCCATGTTCCTGGGTGGCATATCGGGCTCAGGACCCGCCAACGCGGCAGCGGTCGGTGGGGTCATGCTGGTCGCCATGGCCCGAGCTGGCTATCCGCCCGCTTACTCTGCCAGTGTCATCGGCGCAGCTGCGGCCACCGACATCCTCATCCCTCCGTCGATTGCCTTCATTGTTTACTCGGTGATGGTGCCTGGAGCGTCGGTTCCTGCGCTTTTCGCGGCAGGCATGATTCCAGGCGTACTGGCTGGCCTCGCGCTCATCATTCCGGCCGTCTGGCTTGCCCGACGGCATCGTATGGGGCTGGGTGAAGCAAGCGAACCACGCCCTCCGTTCTGGCGCTCACTGCGCGAGGCAAGCTGGGGGCTGTTCGCGCCCGTGCTCATTTTGGGTGGCATGCGGGCCGGCTGGTTCACGCCGACTGAGGCGGCCGTCGTCGCGGTGTTTTATGGCCTGTTCGTCGGCATGTTTATCCACCGAACCATTCGCACCCGCGACCTGCTCGATATTCTGGTCGAGGCAGCCGAGACATCCGGTGTCATCATGATCGTGGTCGCGCTGGCCAGCATTTTTGCCTATGCGGTCAGCACCATGGGCATCGTCGACCCGGTGGCGCGGTTTATCACCGACAGCGGCCTCGGATCGCTTGGCGCCATCATGCTCATCATCGTCGTGCTGCTATTCGTCGGTATGGTGCTCGATGGAGTATCTATCTTTCTCATCTTCGTGCCACTGCTGATGCCTCTCATGAAGGCGTATCAGTGGCATCCAGTGTGGTTCGGAGTGTTGCTTACCTACATGGTGGCCATCGGCCAGTTCACGCCGCCGGTGGCCGTTAATCTGATGGTTTCTGCTCGATTGGCTGGGGTGCGTATCGAGCAGACCATTCCGTGGGTACTCTGGTTCGTGTTCGCTATGGGTGTCGTACTGGTAGCCCTGGTCGCGGTGCCCGATCTGGCCCTGTGGCTGCCGAGGGTTTTGGGTTACTGAGCGCGCCACGGGCTCAAGGTTCGAGGCGGTAAGCGCCCACGCGCTGGGCATGTCCCGATGCGTTGTCGATATCCGGGCGCGAGGCGGTAAGCGCCCGTGCGCTGGGTCGCTTGTCGGAGGCTTGGGCGCGAGGCGGGAAGCGTCCGTGCGCGGCGGGTTCGCGTTTCATCGATTCGGAGTTTGTTGGGCGCGAGGCGGGAAGCGTCCGTGCGCGGCGGGTTCGCGTTTCATCGATTCGGAGTTTGTTGG
>JBIKMC010000190.1:0-6813 GCA_044359405.1 Burkholderiaceae bacterium | reverse complement strand
AGCGCTTCGTCGCCATGCATCGCGACCAGCATGAGCGCGGTTTCCTGATTTCGGTTGGGTTTATCGATTTCGATGCCACGGGTTCGAGCCAGAAACCGAACCACCTCAAATGCGCGCTCATGGGCTGCAAAAACAATCAGCGGCCCATGTTGGGGATGGCTGGCATTGGGCCCGATCTTGAGCATGGCCGCCTCCAGCGCGCGCTGATCGCCAGCGCGAATGGCCATCCAGGCATCTTCAGCGATGGGTTGGGCATGGGCTGACAGCATCAGGCCCATCATCAGACCGAGACCGACGAGACGCCGCAGGCACAGCTCGCGCTGTAATGCCGCGCCAATCAGACGGAGCGGGCTTGCCAAAAGCTGCCAGCCAACGCGCATCGGGTTCAGGATGCCCACGGCACGTCCCAGCGAAACAGGCGGCGACAATTCTCACTGGTGATGTCAGCGAACTGCTCGAGGCTGAGGCCGCGCAGATCGGCCAGAAATTGCGCCACGTGCCGCACAAACGCCGGCTCGTTCTCACGGCCGCGAAGGGGGACCGGCGCCAGGTAAGGTGCATCAGTTTCGACCAGAAGCCGGTCAAGTGGTACCTGGACTGCGACGTCGCGCAGGGCCGACGCGTTGCGGAAGGTGACAATGCCCGACAGGGATATGTAAAAGCCAAGGTCGAGTGCTGCTCGCGCGGTTTCCCAGTCTTCGGTAAAACAGTGCATCACGCCGCCAGGTCGGTCGGCGCCCTCCTCCCGCAGAATGCGGATGGTGTCCTCCCGAGCGGCGCGGGTATGAACAATGAGTGGCTTGCCGCAGATGCCCGCAGCCCGTATGTGCACACGGAATCGCTCGCGCTGCCAATCGAGTTGCTCGGCCGGCGTGCGGTAGTAATCCAGGCCGGTTTCGCCGATGGCAACAATGCGCGGATGATCGGCTAAACGAACCAGCGTAGCCACGTCTGGTTCGATGGCGTCCGGATAGTCGGGATGCACACCGACCGACGCGGCCAGTCGGGGATGCCGCTCAGCCAGGGCCAGGACACGCGGAAAGTCCTCAAGGTTGACACTGACACAGAGCGCCGCCTGTACATCATGGGCGGCCATATTGGCCATGACCTGTTCGAAGCGTTCGTGCAGACCGGGGAAGTCGAGGTGGCAGTGGGAGTCAATCAGCATGGTGAGAGTGTAGCTGCGCCTGCCTCAGGCCCTGGCGATCGCATGGACATAACGCATCAGGGCGTCCTCAACCAGCAGTCGCGCGTTGAGCGGATGTTGGGAGAGGCGTCTAAGCTGGCGCAGCCATGACTCCAGGTCGAGCAGATCGGCAAGCCGGGCGCGTCGTACCAGCTGCTCGAAGCGTTGTTGACGACTTGGGTAAAAACGAGCGCGGCCACCCGACTGAACCCGGATGAGATCACTTAACCAGCACTGCAGGGGGTGAATCCATTGAACGGGCTCAAGGCTGGCGAGGCCAGCCGCGGCGTCCATGGATGAGGACTCTGGCAGCGCAGCGAGGGTGTCGAGCGTTGATTTCAGAATGGCCTGCTGATCGGGCTGCAGAAGCTCCAGCGCGATTCGGGGAGCCCCTCCGGCCGCGGCGAGCGCCTCACTGGCGGCCTGTGATGGCGCGCCGGACTGGTCACAGAGCCAGCTCAACGCCAACGCGGGTTCGGGCGCTTGCAGCGCAAGAACCTGGCAGCGTGACCGGATGGTGGCGGGCAATTGCCCAGGTCGAGCCGTCACCAGGATGAAGCGAGTTCCAGCCGGCGGCTCCTCCAGGGTCTTGAGCAGGGCATTTGACGCGGCCACGTTCATGGCATCGGCGGGGGTGATCAGCACCACTTTGTTACGACCGCGGTGGCTGGCCACCTCGACAAAACCGGCTAAGGCTCGAATCTGATCGATGCGAATTTCTCTTGAGGCTCGCGACGCTTTGCCAGGCGCGGCATCGGCTGATTCAGACTCCTCACCCGCGTCGGCCGCCGGAGAGATTCGTCGGAAATCCGGATGATGCTCCTGAATGAACCAGCGACACGCCGGGCAGGACCCACATGAAAGCCGTCCGGCCGTGCTCTCGCACAAAAACGACTGAGCCAGCAAGGTGGCAACGGCTTCCTTTCCGATCCCAGGCGGACCGGTCAGCAGCAGCGCGTGATGAGGTGGCAGCTTTCCTGTTTCGAGTTCAGAAACAAGTTGAGAAAGCCATGGATAATCTTTCATGATCCGATGCTTGCTATCGATTCATCAAGTAATGTACGAATTTCATCCAGGGTCTGTGTTCCGTCGATTCGCATGAATCGTGTTGGGCTTTGCGCCAGGCGCGCTGCATAGCCCTGTCGAACCCGCGTAAAAAATTCAACATCCTCGGCCTCGAAGCGATCGGCGGCGCGCGCTTGCGCCCTGCGCTGTGCGGCCAGCACGGGATCAAGATCAAACCAGTAGGTTCGATCAGGCTGCAGATCACCCTGCACCCACGACTCAAGCCAGGCAATGGCGGCGGTCGACATGCCCCGCCCTGTGCCCTGATACGCGAACGTGGAGTCGGTGAAGCGATCGCAGACCACCCACTCGCCGCGCGCCAGGGCAGGCCGGATCTGCTGATGCAGGTGTTCGGCGCGGGCTGCGAAGACCAGCAGGAGCTCGGTTTCGGCCGACATGCCCTGGTGCAAAAGAAGCTCGCGCAATCGCTCCGAAAGCTCGGGTCCACCGGGTTCGCGGGTCTGAAGCACCGCATGCCCGCGGCGGCGGAGCTGCTCGGTGAACCAGGCGATATGAGTGCTCTTGCCAGCCCCGTCTATGCCCTCGAATGTAATGAATCGGCCCATCATGGCTTCTTTAATTGATAACGGTTGACGGCCCGCTGGTGGCTTGCCAGGTCTTCGGAAAATTCACTGCTACCGTCCCCTCGGGCCACGAAATATAGCGCGGTCGTCGAAGCGGGCCGGACCGCCGCCAGCAGCGATTCCCGGCCTACGAGGGCGATGGGTGTTGCCGGCAGGCCCGGTCGGGCGTAAGTGTTCCAGGGATTGAGCTCCTGCAGATCGCGGCGACGAAGGTTGCCATCAAAGCGCAGGCCCAGCCCATAAATGGTGGTGGGGTCGCTTTGCAGAAGCATTCCTCGGCGAAGCCGATTGATGAACACGCCTGCCACCAGGGAGCGTTCGGCGCTCACGCCGGTTTCCTTTTCGACCATGGACGCCAAGATAAGTGCCTGGTGCGGGCCGCTTAATGGAAGCTCAGGTTGGCGCTGCTCCCAGGCATCGGCCAGTACGCGCAACAGATCGCGGTGCGCCTGGCGATAGATGTCGCTCGCTTTATCGCCCGGCGAGAAAACGTAGGTATTCGGAAAAAAAAGTCCTTCGGGGTGGGCCGCCTCGACACCCACCAGGCGGAGCAGTGCCGCGTCATCCAGCTCGCGGGTATCGGGCTGCAGTTCAGGATGTTCATCGACGATCCTGCGCATTTGTCTGAATGTCCAGCCCTCAATCACCCGGACCGATGCCAGCAGACGTTCGCCGCGACCCATGCGCTCAAGCAGTCGGGCAAGGCTGGTTCCGGCGGGGAGTTCGTACGTGCCGGCACGAAGGGGCGACGTATGCTCGCGACTTCGCAGGGCCAGCCAGATCACCGGACGGGATATCTCCACGCCGGAGACGCCTAGTACCCTCTGCAGACCTGCGGCGCCCGCCGCCCCGCGCTCGAGCAACACACGTCTGGGCGAGGCATCCTGATGAAGCGGGCGATGCCAGACCTCGTACCATGCCCACAGGGTGGCCAGCCCCGCGACCAGCGCAGCTGCAAACAGAAGCTTAAGGAGGCCCCTCGGGCGTACGGTCATGATTCAGACAAGCGCGATGAGCTTTCTATAATACGACGCCATGAATGCTCCCCTACTCCAAGAATCGTTCAACCTGCCGGCGGTTCAGACCGCACTGTCGGCCCTCGGCGCGAACGTCGAAACCGATGCCTACGGACCACAAGCGCGCTTCGCGGGCGATGACCCGATTCAGTCCCTGTGTTCAGGCGCGGTTGCGCCTCTGCCCGACTTCGGGCTGTTGCAGGTCACCGGCGCCGACGCCCGAAGTTTCCTCCAGTCGCAACTGACGAACGACGTCGAGAAGCTGCCTGCGGACAGACTGCAGTGGAATGGATTCTGCACGGCCAAGGGTCGTCTTCTGTTCGCGGGCCGAAACTGGCTGCAGGGCGATTCTGTCGCGCTTCAGGTGCCGCGTACCCTCGCCGAGCCGCTTAGAAAGCGCTTGTCAATGTTTGTCCTGCGCAGCAAGGCAAAACTGGTCGACCAGTCAGACCTCGTGGCCTGTTTCGGTTTGATCGGCGCAGCTTCGGGGGCTGCACTTGAGCGGCTCGGATTGTCCCCAGGGCCGTCTGAGACTTGTACCCATGCAGGCCAGATCACGGCCCTGCACCTGCCGACCCTGCGATTGAAAGAGGGCGACCTCGAGCGCCATCTGCTAATGGTTCCCGCCGACGAAATCGTCCGCCGATGGGATGTTCTTGTGAACACCGGCGGCGAACAGGCCCTGAGCCCCGTCAGCAGCGAGACCTGGCGCTGGACCGAGATCCTGGCGGGTGAGGTGCGAATACTGGCAGGCGCCGTCGAGCAGTTTGTGCCGCAGATGGTCAACTTCGATCTGGTGGGCGGGGTCAACTTCAAGAAGGGCTGTTACCCGGGCCAGGAAGTCGTGGCCCGCAGTCATTATCTGGGCAAGCTTAAACGACGAATGTTTCTGGGTCAGGCGGCATCGGGTTCCTGTCCGATCCCTGGCAGCGACATCCTGTCGCCGGGTGAAGCTGAGCCCTGTGGGCAGGTCGTGATGGCTGCGCGCTCGCCCTTGGGTGGGGTGTCGGTACTCTATGAGTCGCAGATTGCTCTGGCCGAGCGCGTTACCCTGGCCGATGGGCGTGCGCTAGCCCAGCAGCCGCTACCGTACGCGCTTCCCGCCTGATGCGGGCTGACCCGCGCTGATCCCCAGCCCTCGAATGGCTTCAGTCTGCTCGGTGTACGTCTATTACAAGACTGACCCCAGTTCGCATTGGGCGGTCAGGCAACTCCTATCGCAACTACCCCAGGCGATGGCCGAAGCAGGTTACGTCTGCCGGGTTCAGCTACGTCTGGATTTGGCCAGCGATGGTCGACACACCTGGATGGAGATCCATGAGTGTCTGTCGCAGGCGAATATCGAGATCTGGCGTGAAAAAAGAAATAAAATGCATATTTCACTTGGACTTAGCAAATTTATTTCAGGTGAAATATATGAAGTATTTAAGGAGATATAGGCGGTAAGTAATTACTCTAAAGGCTGTGGTGTGTACGGGTGTTAGGTGGCTGTTCAGGCCGTCTACCGACGTGCGAAGCTGTGATTTCATATTAAGTTTTAACGTTTAAAACCATCGATATGTGTCTGATTGGTATCGTATTTAATCCTCATTCCAGTGTTCCAATCACGCTCGCGGCCAATCGGGATGAGTGGCGAGCCAGAGGCACGCAAGCTGCCCACTGGTGGGAAGACCAGCACGGCATCTTCGCCGGACGAGATCTTCAGGCGGGCGGTACTTGGCTGGGTGTGCATCGCCGGGGTCGGTTGGCGGCATTGACCAATATTCGCGAGACGCATCCCGCCCCCGCAGACTTACCGTCCCGCGGTTTTCTGGTGAGTCGGTATCTTCAGCACCCAGGCGACCGACGCTCGTACCAGCAAAGCCTGGCTGCGGATTCTGCGCACTATGCGGGCTTCAATCTGCTGATGTTTGAGCGCAACCTGGGCGTGTGGGGGGCCAGCTGGGTATCCAATCGATCCGAGGCTGCGGCGTCGGGTCAGGCGCTTGAGCCCGGCTGCCACGTTCTGTCGAATCACCTGCTCAATACGCCCTGGCCCAAGTCGCAGCGGCTGCGTACGCGTATGGAGTTTGCTCTGCGCCATCCGGCCGACCCGGTTGCCCCCTTGCTGGAGGCGCTGACCGATGACGAAATGCCGCCCGATGATCAACTGCCGAACACGGGTGTTGGTATCGAGCGTGAACGCGCCTTGGCGGTCGCGCTGATTCGGGGTGAGGCCTACGGGACACGAAGCTCCACCGTGGTTCAGATCGCCGCGGACGGACAGGTCCGCGTGCTGGAGCGAACCTGGACTTGGCGGGATGGAGCGCTTTCGGTCAGCGCCGAGCACAGCACCCGGTTTTGGCTGGACGATTGATGGGAGGCCTGGCGCTTGCCGCGGACTACAGGCGTTTGCGCATCTGAATGTGCGCAATGCCCGCCTCTTCGTAGGGCTCGCCGCTGGCGATGAACCCGTGGGCCGCGTAAAACTCGGCGACATAGCACTGGGCACTGAGCACGACCTCGGCGTCTCCACGGGCGCGGGCCGCGTCCACCAGGGCCTGGAGAATTCGTCCGCCAACGCCATGACGGCGCCATTCGACCCGAACCGCCATGCGGCCGATATGCCCGTCGGGTAGTAGACGACCCGTGCCAATGGGCGTCGCCCCCTCAAAGGCGACGGCATGCAGGCAGACGGCGTCCTGAACGTCCCACTCAAGGGCCGGGTCTATGCCTTGCTCATCCACAAATACGGTAGTTCGGATGGGTTGCGCTAACGGTTGCAGGTCAGGCCATGCGCCCAGCCTTACCGAAACGAGCGGGCTTGAGCTTGGCAGCAGGAATGAACGCAGGTGCTCGGCAATGAGCTGAGGGTTCTCGTGCACCAGCCAGTGCCCCAGACCCTCGATCCGGCGCAGGTCTAGCTGCGGCACGCAATCCGGTAGCCCCTGCAGGAGCACGGGCAGCAGTGCGACGTCAGCCA
>JBIKMC010000022.1:0-22261 GCA_044359405.1 Burkholderiaceae bacterium | reverse complement strand
TGGTGGTTGACCGCCTCATGCGTTTCGAAGCGTTCATGGCGCTACTGACGCCGGTCATTCTCATTGGTGGCATGGCCTCGGGTCTGTTCACGCCGACTGAAGCGGCGGTCGCTGCAGTAGCCTGGGCCTTGTTTCTAGGCTTTATCTGGTACCGCACCCTCAACATTCGCATGCTGGTCAAGATTTCGATGGACACCATCGAAACCACCGCGACGGTGCTCTTCATTGTGGCAGCTGCGTCCATCTTTGCCTGGGTGCTCACCACCACTCAGGTTACCGAGCAAATTGCGCAGTGGGTGCTGTCCATCAGCAGTAGCCCCTGGGTGTTTTTGTTGCTGGCCAATCTTTTTCTGCTGTTTGTCGGCTGCTTCATGGAAACCATTGCAGCCATCACCATTCTGGTGCCGGTATTCATGCCCATTATCAACAAGCTGGGCATAGACCCGGTTCATTTCGGACTGGTGATGGTGCTCAATCTCATGATTGGCCTGCTCACGCCGCCCGTCGGCATGGTCATCTTCGTGCTGGCCAAGGTCTCGCGGCTGTCCTTTGAGCGCACCGTGATGGCCATCATGCCCTGGACCATTCCGCTGTTCGCCACGCTCATTCTTATTACCTTCGTGCCGCAGATCGTTCTGTGGTTGCCCAACCTGTTGTATCCCTGAAAACTCTCACGCATCATGACTCAGCCTGTTTCGCTTATTCGCCGCCCAACGCTTCGCCTCAGTCCACACGATGACGTCGTGATCGCTGCTCGTCCCTTGTCGGCCGGCACACGGGTTGATGATGAAGGCGTCAGCTGCACCGTCGCCATTCCCGCGGGCCACAAGCTTGCGGTGCGTGCCGTTGCCAAGGGCAAGCCGGTCAAGCGCTACAACCAGATCATTGGCTTTGCCACCACCGATATCGCGCCGGGTGACCACGTGCACACGCACAACTTGGCCTTTGAGATGTTTGAGCGGGACTACGCGGTGGGTGTTGATCTTCGTACCACTGAAAAGCCGGCGTCTGCGGCGACGTTCATGGGCATACGGCGCGCTGACGGGCGTGTAGCCACGCGCAATTACATCGGCGTGCTGTCCACCGTCAACTGCTCGGCGTCGGTCTCCAAGTATGTGGCCCAGCATTTCACGCCCGAGGTGCTGCGTGCCTACCCCAATGTTGACGGCGTGGTACCGATCGTGCACTCGTCCGGTTGCGGCATGGACACCAACGGCGTGGGTATCGATGTGCTGCAGCGAACCATCGCAGGTTATGCGCGACATGTGAACTTCGCTGGCATTGTCATCATCGGATTGGGCTGCGAAGCCAACCAGATGGACGCACTCTTTCAGGCACAGGGTTTGGGAGAGGGCACCCTGCTCAAACCCCTGGTGATTCAGACCAGTGGTGGTACTCGCAAAACGGTTGAAGCCGGTATTGAGGCCGTCAAGTCCATGCTCCCCAAAGCCAATCAGGTCAAGCGCGAGCCTGTATCGGCCAGTCACATCACCATCGGTCTTCAGTGCGGGGGCTCAGATGGCTATTCGGGCATCACCGCCAACCCGGCGCTGGGTGCCGCCTGTGATCTGCTGGTGGCTCATGGCGGAACCGTCATCCTGTCCGAGACCCCTGAGATTTACGGCGCCGAGCATCTGCTGACCCGCCGCGCGGTTTCGCAGCAGGTGGCAGACAAGCTCATCGCCCGTATTCGGTGGTGGGAGGCCTACACGGCCAAGAATGAGGGCAGCATGGACAACAACCCGTCGCCCGGAAACAAGGCGGGTGGCCTGACCACCATTCTCGAGAAATCGCTGGGTGCGGTCGCCAAGGCTGGCACGACCAATCTCACCGACGTCTTCGAATACGCGCAGCCGGTGAACAGCAAGGGCTTTGTCTTCATGGACACACCGGGCTACGACCCAGTGTCCGCCACCGGACAAGTCGCTGGCGGCGCCAATCTTATCTGCTTCACCACCGGACGCGGCTCGGTGTATGGATGCAAGCCCGCGCCCTCGATCAAGCTGGCAACCAACAGCGCACTCTACGAGCGCATGACTGAAGACATGGATGTCAACTGCGGTCCCATCATCGACGGCAGTGTCAGCGTGCAGCAAAAAGGGCGTGAGATTTTTGAACTCATCTTACGGGTGGCCAGCGGCGATGCCACCAAGAGCGAGGCTCTGGGCATCGGCAACGACGAGTTCGTACCCTGGCAGCTGGGCGCGGTCATGTGAGACCGTAGATGTAACCCGATTGTGATCCATGTCACAGGCCAAATCGCGCCTGTGACGAAAGCCGCAGTGTGGCTTGGCTGGCTTGGCGATACTGGTCTTTTCGCTTTCACAACGGGAGACCATCATGACGCTCGATGCCCAGCTTGCAACCCCTGTCGTGTCCGATGACGAGCCGGCGATGCCCAATCAGGGCTCCGATCATGAACAGCCCTCGCCTGACTCGCTGCTTCTCATCGTCGACCCCAGTTTGGCGCTGGAGGCAGCACGCCGCATGGAAGCCAACTGTCGTAACGGCTTGCGCTTTTTCAGCGACTTTCGACGCGTGCGCCCGCTCGACAGCTTCCAGCTCGATGAAGACGGCGAAGCGCTTGAGGGCGCCGATGACGTCCCTGAGTTTGAGGCACCCGAAGATCGGTTTAATCCGCGCTTTGACCCGGCCTTGTCACGACACTAGATGAGTTCGGACGCAAAAACCCGGCTGACAGGGCGCCAATCGCCCTGGCCTAGCGAGGAACCCAGTTGTCGCGGTGAATCAACTCGGGTTCCTCGATAAAACCCAGAATCGACTCAATCTCAGCGCTTGGCCTGCGTACAATGCGCCGCGTCTCAGACGACGAATAATTCACCAGCCCACGGCCGATTTCGCGGCCGGCCTCGTCGCGCACGGCCACCACCTCACCGCGTTCGAATTCACCGCTCACCTCCAGAACACCAATCGGCAGCAGACTGCGACCGTCTTTAGCCAGTGCGCGGCAGGCGCCTTCGTCGACGGTGACCGAGCCGCGCAGTTGCAGGTGATCAGCCATCCACTGCTTGCGGGCCGCCAGGCGCGGCGTGTCGGCGATGAACTGGGTTCCTATGAGTTCACCCGTGGCAAGCCGCTGTAGCACATCGCTAGCGCGGCCTGAGGCGACCACCGTATGTGCGCCGCCAGTGGCGGCACGGCGTGCTGCGAGAACCTTGGTGAGCATGCCGCCGCGGGCAATGGCCGAGCCGGTGCCGCCTGCGATGCGTTCGAGTCGTTGGTCATCGGCGCGCACCGCGTGCAGCAGTTGTGCGGATGGGTCCTGGCGCGGGTCAGCGGTAAAAAGACCCTGCTGGTCGGTGAGGATGATGAGAACGTCAGCGTCGATCAGGTTGGTGACCAGCGCTCCCAGCGTGTCGTTGTCACCGAACTTGATCTCATCGGTAACCACCGTGTCGTTCTCATTGATGATGGGCACCACGCCCAAGCGAACCAGGGTGAGCAGCGTTGAGCGCGCGTTGAGGTAACGGCGTCGGTCGGCCAGATCTTCATGGGTGAGCAGCACCTGCGCAGTGGCTAAGCCGTGCTGCGCGAAGGAGCTTTCATAGACTTGAGCAAGGCCCATTTGCCCCACAGCGGCCGCCGCCTGGAGCTCATGCATTTCGCGTGGCCTTCGGGCCCAGCCCAGACGCTTCATGCCCTCGGCGACCGCGCCCGATGACACCACCACCACTTCCTTGCCCATGGCTCGCAAGGCCGCAATCTGCTGGCCCCAGCGCGTGATGGCCTGCTGATCAAGGCCCCGGCCCTCGTTGGTCACCAGGCTTGATCCAACCTTGAGTACCAGTCGTTGCGCTGCCTGCACGACGCGAAACTGAGCGCCCTCGGGTAGCGAAAGCGAGTCGGAAAGCCCGTCCCTCACGGCAACAGGTCCCCATCACTGGCCCGATTCTCGTCAAAACGAACATCGGGATCAGGGTGCTCGGGTAGACGCAGGGACTGGAGATACTCGAAGATGGCAAAGCACAGCATCTCGCAGCCCTCGCGGGTGAGCGCCGAGATGGGATACACGCGGTCGGCATCCACGGGCAACGCCGAGCGACCACGTCCGCGCAGCCGGCGGACAAAGTCGGCAACGCGCGTCTGGCGCTCTTCAGGGGCAATCATGTCGATCTTGTTGAGCACCAGCCAGCGCGGCTTTTCGTAGAGGCTGGCATCGTATTGACGCAGTTCTTTCAAGATGGCGCGCGCATCATGCACCGGGTCTGCGTCAGGGTCGGCAGGCGCCATATCAACTACGTGCAGCAGCAGGCCCGTGCGCTGCAGGTGACGCAGAAACTGCAGCCCCAGCCCGGCGCCTTCAGCCGCCCCTTCGATGAGGCCGGGAATGTCGGCGATCACGAAGCTCTTTTCGGGGGCCAGACGAACTACGCCCAAATTAGGGTGCAGCGTGGTGAAGGGATAGTCGGCCACCTTGGGCCGGGCGTTACTCACTGCCGCGATGAAGGTCGATTTACCTGCGTTGGGCATGCCCAATAAGCCCACATCGGCCAGAACCCGCAGCTCAAGGTGCAGGCGCCGTTGCTCGCCCGGGAAGCCAGGAGTTGCCTTGCGGGGGGCCCGGTTAGTACTGGACTTGTAATGAATATTGCCAAAGCCACCATCACCGCCTTTGGCCAGCAGCGCCTGGTCGCCATGGTGGGCGAGGTCGGCCATCAACTCGCCAGTGTCTTCGTCATACACCAGGGTACCTACAGGCATGCGCAACCACACGTCGGCGGCTGCGGCACCGTATTGATCAGAGCCCCGGCCGTGCTCGCCGTTACGCGCCTGGTGCTTGCGCGCAAAGCGATAGTCAACCAGGGTGTTGATGTTGCGGTCTGCGACAGCCCAGACACTGCCACCGCGCCCGCCGTCTCCGCCATCGGGGCCACCGAACGGGATGTATTTCTCGCGCCGGAACGAGACGATGCCGTTGCCGCCATTGCCGGCCAGCACATCAATCCGGGCTTCGTCGACAAATTTCATGGTTTAGCCGTGCAGGTGCGAAGGGCAAAAGAACAAAAGCCCCGCGTGACGGGGCTTCTGAGGGGAGCGCAGATAAAGCCCGCTTACTGCAAAGGCGCAACCCTTACGGTGCGACGACGATCAACGCCCTTGACCATGAACTCAACCTTGCCGGGAATGAGTGCGAACAGGGTGTGGTCGCGGCCGATGCCGACGTTTTCGCCCGGGTGGAACTGAGTGCCGCGCTGGCGCACGATGATGGAGCCGGCTGTAACGGTTTCGCCGCCGTAGGCTTTGACGCCCAGCATTTTGGGTTGCGAATCACGGCCGTTGCGCGTAGAGCCGCCGCCTTTTTTCTGTGCCATTTGGGATTACTCCTGAGCAGCAGCGGGAACCGGCGCCGTGCTTTCGCCCAATGCCGACGCGATACGGCTTACCAGAATTTCAGTGTAGTTCTGGCGATGGCCCTGCCGCTTTTGATAGTGCTTGCGACGGCGCATCTTGAAGATGCGAACTTTGTCGTGACGACCGTGAGAGAGCACCTTCGCTGACACACTTGCCCCGGCCACCAGGGGAGCACCGACCGAAATCTGGTCGCCACTGCCCACCGCAAGAACCTGGTCGATGGTGATTTCAGCTCCGATGTCCGCCGGTATCTGTTCTACCTTGATCTTGTCGCCGGCGGCAACTTTGTACTGCTTGCCTCCGGTTTTTATCACCGCGTACATGGATAACCCTTTGGTAAATTGGGAGAGAACCGCACATTATGTCGGTTTTCGGTCAGCTAGTCAAAGATCGGAACGGGTCGGCGCTCAAAACCGTATAATCGGGGCAGAAACTTCCCATGCCCATGAAACCGTCCGAACTTTTTCCGGCGCTGGCCGCCGAACTGGCAGACACCGATCGCGTCATTCGCGAGAGTCTGCGCTCGGACGTGGCTCTGATCAACGCGGTGTCCGATTACATCATCGGTGCGGGCGGCAAACGCCTGCGCCCGGTTCTGCTGCTGCTCACCGCTCGGGCCATGGGTTATGGCGATGATGCCCGTCACCATCATCAACTCGCTGCGGTGATTGAGTTTATCCATACGGCTACGCTGCTGCACGATGATGTGGTCGATGAGTCAGAGCTCAGGCGCGGGCGTAAAACAGCCAACTCGGCGTTTGGCAACCCGGCCTCGGTGCTGGTGGGTGATTTCTTATATTCGCGCGCCTTTCAGATGATGGTGGGCATCAACGACATGCGCGTCATGCGTGTGCTGGCTGACGCAACCAATGTCATCGCTGAGGGCGAGGTCTTGCAGCTATTGAACTGCAACGACCCCGACACCGACGAAGCCCGCTACCTCCAGGTGATTCGCTTCAAGACGGCCCGACTTTTTGAGGCGGCCTCGCACCTGGGCGCGCTGTTGGCCAAGGCAACACCCCAGGCCGAAGCCTCGGCTGCAGCCTTCGGACGGCATCTGGGCACAGCCTTTCAGCTGATTGATGATGTGCTTGACTATGAGGGCAGCACGGCCGACATCGGCAAGAATATTGGGGATGACTTGCGAGAAGGCAAACCCACCTTGCCGCTCATTCACGTCTTGGCCACAGGTAATGAGGCCGAGCGTGTGTTGGTGCGCCGGGCCATCGAGCAGGCCGACGGCGACGCGTTTGAAGACATCATGCAGGCTATTCGGCGCACGGGCGCCCTGCAGTACACGCGGCAGATGGCCGGCCGTGAGTGCGAGCTTGCCCGCTTGGCGCTTGATGGCATGCTCTCAGACGCCACGGCCCCGCAGTACGGCGAGGCCCTGCGCCAGCTCACCCGCTACGCGATTGAGCGGGTGCAGTAGGCCTTATCTCAACGATTGATCTGCGGCTGCAAAATCACCGGGCCGGCTGCCGGCGGTGCAATGATGACCGGCGCTGTCTGAGGTCTGCGCAGATCGGTGGTGGAGATGGACGTGGACTGTCTTGGCGCAGGTGCCGAAGGTCCCGGCCCGTACAGCGTCGATAGTTGCGAAAGCAGGGCCGGATTTTCGGACAGCTTGGCCTCGATGACCACGTCGATCATGCCCGCCAGGCGAGGGTTATCGGCAGCGCCCATCCAGGCGGGTCGATTGGCCCCGATGAAATTAATTTTGGCCAGTGAGCACGACTGGGCATTTTTCTTGATCCAGTCTTGGGCGCGTGCGTCGCGCTCGTTGGGATCATGGGTCTCCAGCGCAATGGTGCGAAACTCGGCGACGATGCAGTCGCGCTCGGTTTGGGCGAAGGCGGCGCTGGCTGATACGCCCGCAAAAAGGCAGACCCCCAGATTGAGCAGACGTTTTGCAAACACAGGCCCTCCTCATGAAGCCGATCAGTTTTCGGCCGCAATCACAGATTCGTCCTTATTCTTCTTCGCTTTAGCCTTGATGACGATCGGAAACAAAAAAGCCGGTCGGGCTTCAACCTGACCTGCTTGAACAAGGCGCTACGGAACTACTTTGCGCAATGAAGGAACGGGGCTCTTATTGTAGGCGTCGCATAGCAACCCAAAACGCTACAAGAGATCACGCAACCCGTCGACGGAACCAGTTCCGGGTTTTACCGGATTCGCCTCAAAGGCCCACCTCAGCTCATCGCCTTGAACTGATAGCCGCCGTCGAAGTTTTCGATGGTGCCGACGGCGGGGAAGGGGAAGTGAAAGCCCGCAGCCGGCATCTTTTCCTTGACCAGCATGTCGAAGATGCGGCGACGCGACTGCCTCGCCATCTCGGGGTTCATGTCGAACACGACCGACCAGTCGGGGCGGCGGGCAAACAGCGACGGAACGTTGGTGATGTCGGCCACGAAGGCAAACGACTGACCTTCCGAACGCATGACAAAAACGGTGTGGCCTGGCGTGTGGCCGAACGCGGCCATCGACTCGATGCCTGGGGCAATTTCGCGGCCGGGTTCGAACTTGACCAGCTGGTCGGCGGGCAGGGAACCGAACACGCGTTTGACATTGTCAAACGCGCCACGCATTGCGGGTGACGCGCCGGCCGCGCGGGCCTCGTCCGTCCAAAAGGCATGCTCGGGGGCGGGTACATGTACCTTGGCCTTGGCAAATACCAGCGAGCCGTCCTTGCGACGAAGCCCGTTGATGTGATCGCCATGGAAGTGGCTGATCACGACGTGGTTGATGTCGTCGGGCTTGATGCCGGCCGCCGCGAGATTGTCCACCAGGCGGCCCGCTGAGGGCGGACCGTTGTCGGCAAAGCCGGTATCAAAGAGGTAACGCTGCCCGTCTTTTACGACGACGCAGGGCGTGTAGGGTACGTCGACATAGTCGGTTGACAGCCCCTGCGAGGCCAGCAATCCGCGCACCTGTTCGATTGCGGTGCCGGGTACGAACTCGGCGCCCAGCGGGCGGCGCATGATGCCGTCGTTGACGGTGATGACATCCATGGCACCAATGCGAGTTTTTCTGAAGCCTGGCGAGGGTAGGGTGGGCGAGCCGAAGGAGGCTGGATTCTGCGACCAGACCGGCAACAGGGTGAAGGCAGATGCGCTGCCAATGGCAGCACCTAAAAAATGACGGCGATTGATCACAACGGGCTCCGAGGGGTGTGGTTCACACCATTATCGTTGCCGATCGCTTACGCCAACCCTATTCCCGACTGGGGCGCCAGTGTCAGGCCTTCAGGCGCATGAATACCCGATATTGAACCCAGGCTCCGGCCCCGATGCCAGCGGCGACGCTTGCGTAGACCATCCAGACCTGGTGCTCAAATTGGTTGGCAAGCAGAAGACCGGCAACCAGCACCAGCGACACGACGATAGCAATCTCTTCGAGGGCTAAAGCGCCGCGCAGCGACTGCGCCGCCTGCCCCAGCAGAATGTCGCGCAGAATGCCGCCGCCGCTGATGGAAACCGCCGCCAGAATGGGCGCCCAGAACCAGTGCAGGCTTGACGACAGCGCTACGCAGGCCCCATAAGCGGCCGCGATGGATAAGCCCGCCAGCCCAAGGACTTGCTCAGCTGGTGTCAGCCATCGGGCCAGGGTATCGGGCGCAATGCGCCGCGAGATGAGGATGATGATCACCGTGCACAGTGCGATGGCGATGGGTAGCGTTGGGTCAACGATGAACGAGATGGGCAGACGCTCACCGCCGATGATGGCATCACGCAGCATCGCGCCCCCCAGCGGCGTGATCAGCGCCAGCACCAGACAGCCCCAGAGGCCGAACCCGCGCTGCAGACCCGTCAGTGCGCCCGCGCATCCGAACACCAGAATCGCCGCAAAAATCACTACAAGAAATGGCTTGGAGTCGATGACCTGATCGAGTGCATGGCGAGTCGGAGCCGACAACGTGCGCAGGCGTCCCTGGCTACGTTGAACATCCTCCATGACCTTAAAGGTCCAAAGCTGTGAGGCCCTGGCTGGCAGCGCTCCCTCGCTGCTCACCAGCTGTGCCCACTGACGATCAAAGCGCTGCAGATCGAGCAAACCAAACCGTGACAGATCGTTGGGCAAAAGCTCAATGACGCCCGCCAGCATCTCCTGCTGACGCTTGCGATCAAGCGACGGGTTTTTCTCGACGAGCCAGTCCAGTGCCAGTGCACGCGCGCTGCGGGCGTCATCCCAGCCCTTGGCCAGTGCGCGCACCAGCGACGCGAGCTGGTGCCGGAACTCGACCGAAGCCAGTCGATCAGAGAGCACGTACAGCCCATCCTCAACATGCTCGAGCCCTTTGGCCTGAAGATCGATCCAGCGCAGGTCTTCAGGGTTGATGCTGGAGGCCTGAAGCCGGGGCCATTCGTTGTAACTCATGGCGCTGACGCAGGCAAACCTGCCGTTGATCAGATCCGCGGCCCCAGGCGCCTGTGCGAGCAATTGAACCCGGGAAGGGTCGACTCCGTACACTTTCAGGAGTGCGCGTACAACATGCTGATCGCCCAGGTTCCACACGCCAATACTGCGGCCTGCCAGATCGCTTGGGCGAATGACGCCTGAACGGGTGTTGCAGGCCACACCGAGGCCCGGTCGCGCAAAGATTTGCGCAATATGACTGATACGGGGCCCCTCGCGCGAATGCATCAGCGCATTGCCCAGCCATCCCACCGCCACGTCGACGTCGCCTTTTTTAAGGCGGTCAAACGGATCGATGCCTGGGCCGCCCTCAATCAGATCGACGACGAGCCCCTCGCGTTCAAAGTGCCGCCGCACCTGGGCAACGTAAAAACCAGCGAACTGAGCCTGATGCTGCCAATGCAGCTGCACCCGCAACCGGTGCCGAACGCCCTCGGCGTGGCCCGCGCCCTGTCCAGTCGCAGCTTGGCTGGCGGCACTGCCAGGCGCGGCGTCTGCGGCCCGTTCAACCGATGACGTGGAAGCCTGCGTTACCACGTGACTCTGGGCGCGTGACTCATGCAACCATCCCAGACATGGAATGAGGATGAGCGCAGCGATCAGCCGCCTGACCGGGCGCGGGCGCAGTATGGTCACGGCAGCGCTCAGCTCGCAGGCTTAGTTGGCTTTGATGCCAGCGGTGCTGATAACCCGCGTCCACAGGTCAAGCTCAGAGCGAACGAAGCGGGTGTAGGCTGCCGAACCCTGCTCGGGTATCACAAAGCCAACGGACTCCATGCGCTCTTTGATCGCGGCAGAGGTCATGATTTTTTTCATGGTCGCTTCGAGCTTGTCAACAATGGGCTGCGGCGTGCCCTTGGGCAGCGATAGCCCAGACCAGCTCAGCGCCTGAAAGCCTGCGATGCCACTCTCAGCGACTGTTGGCACGTCGGGGTACAGCGCATTGCGCTGCAGGCTGGATACGGCGATGGCCTTGAGCTTGCCTGAACGCACATGTTGCAGGGCGACGTCCTGGTTGATGAACATCAGCGGAAAGACGCCACCCAGCAGATCGATCATCATGGGGCCACCACCCCGATAGGGAACGCCCACCATGTCGAAGCCAGGCTTGCAACCCGGTGCGGTCGCGGCGCATTTACCAGCCTCAATCTTGAGAAGTTCCATGGCCATGTGCCCCGAGGCGGCCAGGGTATAGCCGTAATTGACCTTGCCAGGGTTGCGTTTTACGTAATCCAACAGTTCAGGAAAGCTCTGAAACGGTGCGGTCGGGTGAACCAGCAGTACGTTGGGTCCCGAGTGAACCTGTGAGATGTGGATGAAATCGTTGATGGAGTCGTAGGTGGGTTTGGGCTCAAGACCGTGGGCAACCGCATTCTGACCCACGCCCGTCTGTATGAGTGTGTAACCGTCGGGCGCTGATTTGACGCCGCGCGTGGTGCCAATAACCCCGCCCGCGCCGCCCTGGTTTTCAACCACGACGGGCTGGCCAAGCTCTTTGGTAAGCGCCTCGGCCACCATACGCGCCATGACGTCGCTGGTACCACCTGCGGGGAAGGGGCTGATGAGCTTGATTGGACGCGAAGGCCAGGCGTCTTGGGCGTGCAACGGCGACTGGTAGGTGGCAGCGATGATACCGACGACTGACATCAGCCCGGTTAATAGCGCGCGACGGAACATGGTTCGATTCTCCTCTGAGGTTTGGACAAGTCTAGCCGACAGCGTGAAACGTGTAATCCAGGGTGTTGAAGGATCTCGCCCACCGCATTGGTGACCGGCACGCTTGCCTGCAATAATTCCGAACGACAATCAGGGAGCGTGCGATGGATAAACCCGGTGAACAGCCCGGCGAACCGGAGATGCCCCACCGTCTTCCAAAGGCGGCGGCATCGCACAGCCCGCCGCGCGGACTGTGGCCCCAGGTGCAGTTTTGGCTCTTTGATGTCTCGCAGCCGCACGGCATCGCTCGTCGTGTGGAGCTGTCAGTGGGCTGGCTGATTATCTTCAGCGTTGTGGCGATCGTCGCTGAGCAAAATGACGCGCTCTACGCGCCTTACCAACGGTGGTTTGATTATTTTGACGTGCTCTGTATTGCGGTGTTTACGGCGGAGTTCGTACTGCGCCTGGCCTGCGCCCCACACGATCCCGAGTTCAGCGCTCGTCGAATGCCTCGACTCGCCTATCTGGTCAGTCGCTACGCGATCATCGATCTGCTCGCCATCGCGCCGTTCTATCTGGGTGGCTTGATCGCGCTCGACCTCGAGGCGATGATGGCTTTGAGAGCCTTGCGGCTTGCGCGCGTATTCAAGCTGTCGCGCTACGTGATGCCCGCCTGGCATGAGTTTTTGGAGCTCAATCTCAGGCGAAGCTTTCGTGGAAAAGTGTATGCACTGTTAGAGCCAACCGGTCACTCGGGAAAGCTTCATACCTACGTCGACAACTTCATTGTGTTCTGGGTGCTGCTGTCGATTGTGTCGGTGGTGCTGGGGTCGGTCGACGCTATTGAGGCGGCCCTGACCCGCGAATTTTTCATCATCGACACCCTCGCGTTTTTAATGTTTGCCGTCGAATATGTCGCGCGACTTTACTGCGCGCCAGAAAACCCAAAGTACCAGCACCGGCGGTTTGCGCGGCTCGCTTATGCCCGTAGCGGCCACGCCATCATTGATCTGCTGGTCATTGTGCCGTTCCTGATTCAGTACGTGCTGCCTCTTGGCCTTGATCTTCGTTTTTTGCGCGTGTTCAGGCTGCTGCGGCTGCTTAAGCTCACTCGATACACGAGGGCG
The DNA here is from genome assembly GCA_044359405.1 of Burkholderiaceae bacterium. Lineage (GTDB taxonomy): Bacteria > Pseudomonadota > Gammaproteobacteria > Burkholderiales > Burkholderiaceae_E > SYIM01. Next base: position 9,686 of record JBIKMC010000022.1, on the reverse strand, counting down.
GCACATACCCTGTATTCGGTGGTGCGGCGTGAGGCACAGGTGTTGCTGGCTGCCGCTTTCGTGATGCTGCTGCTGGTGGTTCTCACAGCGAGTATCGGCTACATCTTTGAGCATGATGCGCAGCCCGACAAGTTTGAAAACATTCCCCAGGCGATCTATTGGGCGGTGGTTACACTGGCTTCGGTGGGCTATGGCGACATTTCGCCGGTAACGCCCATGGGGCGTGCACTGACCGTCGTACTCGCACTGGTGGGGATTGGTATCTTCGCCATTCCCGCAGGTTTGCTTGCGTCGGCGTTTACCGACCAGCTGCGCATCGAGCGTGAGGCCTTCAAGGCCCGCCTGCTGCATGCGTATCAGCATGGCTCCAAGCTGGACGCGCATGCTCGCGCCGAGCTTGAGGCTGAAACCGAACGTCTTCATCTTTCGCCAGATGATGTCAAGCGGCTTACCCAGGAGGCCCGGCAGGCTTTAGACGATCGCAAAAGAGCCCAGCAGCAGGCCGGCCCAATGCTGATCGATCCTAAGGACGACGCGGAACTCGCCTGTCGTCAGGCCCGTCTGCTGGTCGCCCAGCTGCAGCTGCTGGTGCAGGCGACAGGCAGCGAGCGGCTGACGGCGCACATCGTGACGACAGACGATGAGGCCCAGGCGTTCAGGCGCGTCCTCGCGGCGATTGCTGAGCAGCCGGGCAATCAGGGTTGATTTACTGGTGGTCAATGCGTCAATCGACCCCTATGATCCAGGCAGTGCTTAAAGCGCCAAGAGTCAGGAGGACCTGATGTGCCGCTGGATCGCCTACGCAGGGCCTGAAATCTTTCTGGAAGATCTGCTTTTTCACCAGGAGTATTCGATCGTGCGCCAGAGCCTGGCCGCGCGTGAATCGGTCTTCACGACCAATGGTGATGGATTCGGGGTGGCCTGGTATGGAAGACGAACCGCGCCCGGGCTCTTCAAGGACATCCTGCCCGCCTGGAATGACAGCAATCTGCGCTCAATCGCGGCGCAGGTGCAGACGCGATGTTTCTTCGCCCACGTTCGAGCCTCAACCGGCACGGCCGTCAGCCGCACCAACTGCCATCCGTTTACCTGGAAGAACTGGGCTTTCATGCACAACGGCAAAATCGGTGATTGGGCGCGTTGTCGCAAGGATTTTGAAGCGCGTATCGCTGACGACTACTACGCGCATCGCCAAGGCACCACCGACAGCGAGGCTTTATTTTTGCTGGCTTTGACGAACGGGTTGGCGCAGGATCCCGTCGATGCCCTGGAAAAGACGCTACGTGACTCGCTTGAGGTCATGGACAAAAACGCTGCCACTGAGCCTCTGCGGGTGTCGCTGGCTGTCACGGACGGCAAGGCTATATGGGCCTTTCGCTACTCCAGCGATCACCAATCGCCCAGCCTGTATTTCGGCATGCCTCAGACGCGGGCCAGAGAAGCGGGCGTGAATCCAGTGAACACCATTGCCTCAGAACCACTGGATTCGAGCTCAGACCATTGGTATGGGGTCGATGAGGGAACGGTTCTGCACTGGACCGAACAAAGGCTTGAACAGTTGCGCCTGACGATCTGACAACATAAGGGGGTCAAATGTCCGAAAACCTATCAGCGCAGCATGCGCCGTACGACTACGACCTGATCGTGATCGGGTCGGGACCTTCCGGGCAGCGTGCTGCCATCCAGGGCGCAAAACTGGGCAAACGCGTAGCCGTCATTGAGCGCTCGCGAGCAGTCGGTGGCGTTTGTGTGAATACGGGCACCATTCCGTCCAAGACATTTAGGGAAGCGGTACTGCACCTGTCTGGTTTTCGCGAGCGAGGTATTTACGGATCATCGTATCGCGTCAAGCAGGACATCACCATCGACGACCTTCTTTACCGCGTCCAGCAGGTGGTTCGGTCAGAAATCGATGTCATCCGTAATCAGATGACCCGAAATCGGGTTGAGCTGATCGAGTCGACGGCGGCGTTTATCGATGCCCATACTCTGGAGTTGTCTTCTGCCAGCGGTCATGGCCGGCGACAGATCACGGCATCGCGCATCGTTATTGCCTGCGGCACCGAAGCTGCGCGTGATCCTCACATTCCGTTTGATGGTCAGCGCGTATTCACCAGCGACGATGTACTGGGCCTTGAGTTTCTGCCTCGCTCGGTCATTGTGGTGGGTGCTGGTGTGATTGGCGTTGAGTACGCAACCATGTTCGCCGCTCTGGGGGTACGGGTTACCATTGTTGACAAGCGCCCGGTGCTGTTGCCCTTTCTTGACCATGAAATTTCGGCGGCGCTGACATACGTCACGCAGCAAAGTAACGTCACCATGCGTCTGGGCGAAGAGGTCGCTGAGATTCATATCGTCAGCGGCGTCAGTAAACCGGTGGAGGTGCGGCTGAAAAGCGGCAAGGTACTGCATGCCGAGGCGGCGCTTTATTCAATAGGCCGGTCGGGTGCCACCAAGCGTCTCGCGCTGGAAAGAGCCGGGGTTTTGTGTGACGAGCGAAATCGCATTCCAGTCAACGAGCATTTTCAGAGCAATGTGGATCACATTTACGCGGTCGGCGATGTAATCGGCTTTCCGTCGCTCGCGTCCACCTCATACGAGCAAGGGCGCGCAGCAGCCCGCCATGCCTTTGGTCTTCGCGCCGATCATGAGGGCGGCATTGGGCTTTTTCCCTACGGTATTTACACCGTCCCCGAAATCTCGACGATCGGTAAGAACGAGGACGAGCTGACAGCAGCTGGCATTCCCTACGAGATCGGCAAAGCCAATTATCGAGAGATTTCAAGAGGTCAGATCATTGGTGATCGTACCGGTATGCTCAAGATCATCTTCAGTCCTGAAACAAAAGAGCTGCTGGGCGTGCATATCATGGGAGAAGGGGCAAGCGAGCTGATTCATATCGGCCAGACACTCATGGCACATAACGGTACCATCGACTACCTTGCTGATGCGGTGTTCAACTTTCCGACGCTGGCAGAGTGCTATAAAACGGCCGCACTCGACGGACTGAACCGGCTCGCGCTTTAGCAAGGCGCGGGCTCAATGAGGACTTGCATGGTCAATGACTGTCGAAAATCCGGAGGGTTGAATCGGTTGCCGGACGTCAGACTCGTAATGCTCAGGGCCTTGTTGCTTGCGCTGTTGCTGCAACTGGCGGGGCCTGCGTGGTCACAGGACGGAAAAGATCTCATCGAGCTCCTACAAAAGGGCGGGTACACCATTTTCTTTAGGCATAGCATTACTGACGGCGCTGATCCGAATAAGGTGAACCCGCCCAATGAAAACCTGCGTGACTGCACGACTCAGCGGCCTCTGAATGAACTTGGCCGCGAGCAGGCGAAGCTGATTGGCGAGAAGTTCCGTGCGCATCAGATCCCGGTCGGCGACGTCTACGCCAGCGTGGTCTGTCGCTGCGAAGAAACCGCGCAGCTGGCCTTCGGTAAGGTGATCGCTGTCGACTGGATGGTGCTCAGACCCGGATCTGATCGACTCACCGAGCTCGAGCGGCAACTGCAGAGCGTGCCGTCCACCGGGTTTTTCTCGCGCGTACCGTCCGAAAAAAATAATGTCTACGTTGGCCACGCCCAGACACTGACGCGGCGCCTTGTTGGGCCAATGTTGCCGCGACTGTCTTTGGCAGAGGGCGAGGGCGTTGTGTATGACCCGAAAAACGGACGATACGTCGGTCGGATCAACCCCAGCCGATGGTGAGACGTTGCCAGAGGTAACGCTGGTGTTTTGGCGGGTTTGCTACAATGTCCAGCTTGGATTTCGGGGTGTAGCTTAGCCTGGTAGAGCGCTACGTTCGGGACGTAGAGGCCGGAGGTTCGAATCCTCTCACCCCGACCACAATTTTTTGCAAAGGCCCGCTGATTCGAAAGAGTTGGTGGGCTTTTGCGTTTCTGGGGCAGTCCAATCGGTGCCCGGTGGGTTCATGCCGGCGGCAGAGATTCAGCCGTTGACCTCACGCAGTTTCTCGGTCAGCCAGACCTTCATCAACGACTGATAAGGTACATCCAGCTTATTCGCTTGCTGACGGATGCCATCGAGCAGGCTGTCTGTCAGCCGCAGCGAAATGCTCGTGGTGGAAGGCTTGAGGTTTTTGAACTTGGCCACCACCATCTTGGACGGGTCAAAGTACTCGGTCGCATCGTTGCCTTTTGACTCCCAAAATTCACGCTCCTTGGCTTCTGACCGGAACTTGGGCAAGGGCTTGCTTTTACCGCTTGGCTTGCTCATACAAATGACTTTCTTTGCGATGCTGGTCACGGGCTGAAATGATCCGAATCAATGTGGCGTCTTGCCTGAGCGTGAAGATGACGGTCAACTCACGCCCAAGATTGGTTTTGCCGAGTGCCAAATAGCGTCGCTCGCTTTCGCTGTGATTGTCGTCGGTACTGATGAGCAAGGGATTGTTGAAGAACACCTCTTCAGCTGCACCTTGCGTCACGCTGTGCTTGACTTCACTTTTTCGGCTGTCGCCCGAATCCCACTCAAACCCGACAATTAAGTCAAAGTTGATCACAAATGTATATTATGAAAATATACAAAAAAGTCAAGCTAATGGCCTGCGCCGCACTTCATCCATTTGGGTGTTGCCGAGCCTGGTAGAGCGCTAGGTTCGGGACGGTGAGACCGGAGGTCCGAACGCTCGCCTCGACCAACATGTGCCCACTGCCCTTTTAGGGTCAGTGGGCCTTTCTGCTTCTGGGGGCGTCAGTCACTGCCTAAAGAGTGCTCCAACCCTGATCCCACGCCGTCCATACTGGCCTCAGTCACGCCCATTGCCAACTACCCGACCAAGCTGCGCATCTTCAAGACAAACGCCAGCAGGTATTGGCAGGTGCGCTGGCCGAAGCTCGATATCGATCTGTCGGTTAGCTCGATCAAAGATCCTTCTTCTTTCCCGCTGGTGGCGGCAAGGCTGCCGTCCCGATTCTAGGGCGCATCAACGCCGCCGCCCTGCGTCTATCCATCGCTGTGTCATGCCTCGCGCGAGATCGTATCGGGCGCAGTTGTACTGCTCCAACTGGTCGAGCTCGGTGTTCGCGATGAGGCGCAGCGCCGCGCTGTCAGCGCCATCGATGCGCAGATCGGCGAATGCCGCGTCCAGCGTTCGGCCTTGGAAGACCACGAACTGCATCAGCTCGTTCAGGGCCTGCCGGTACTTGGTCCGAATCGGGTCGGGCGCTGACAGAGACGCGCGCAGCACGCTGTACTTCTGAACCGAGCGGCGGTAGATGAACTCGAACAAGTCCACCGCCGCAGCCACGTTGCGCTGCTCGTAGATGCCGAGCATGGCGATCGCGTAGTCCGAACGTTCCACGTTCAGGAATGACAGCGGAGCGCAGTTGTAGAGCATGAGCGGCATGTTGGCGCTCAGCCGGCTCGTGCGCTTGTTGCCGTCTGCAAAGGGCTGCAGGTAGGCGAGGTTGACCCATAGGAAGAAGGCGGCCTCAACCGGATTGCGGATGTGCCGCACCTTGTCGACGATGGCGTTCAGCGTCTCCTCGAGGAGCGAGGGAATGCTGTTGGGGGTGTAGACCGAGCCGTCGATATTCACCACTCGCCGACGGATGCTGCCAATGTCGCGTGAGTTGCGAAGAAGGTCCCGCATCAACTTCGCCTGCAAGTCGACGATGACGGGCACGGTGATCCCCTCTGTCGGCACCGCATCGACCATGAACTCGATGGCGCTCTTGTGATTGAGCAGCATCAGCGTGTCCTGATCGAGCGGGCCGCCTTGTTGGCCGAGCTTGAAGAGCTCTTTGGTGTCGAGCAAGCTCTTGGCGTTGCCCTCGAGGCGTGACGACGACCACGACAGGTCGATCAGCAACTGCTCGAGAACCTCGCGCGCGTAGGTTCCTGCGGGTAGCTGGTCCTGGCTGCGGCCAGCGTTGTACAGGTCCGTGGCCAGCTGGCGCGGTAGCAGGCTCGACTGGTTCGGGATGTAGCTGTTCACAAAGCTGCTGTCGTAGCCCACGGGGGTTCGGGTGCCCAAAGGTGCGCGAAGCGCCTTGACGAGGGGCCGTGCGGCCGCTGACCATTGAAGAGTGCCAGGCCCGGCCGGTGTTTGGGTACCGGCGGACAAAGCCTGTAGTGCTGCCTCGGCTGCCGCGGTGGCCAGGTAACGGGTCGAGCGGCCATCCCCATGCTTTTCCAGAAAGCCAGCGGCAAGAAGGTTCCGCAAGTCCCGGTTGATAGTGGGTCGGGAGACCTGGAGAGCGTGCTCCAGTGCGCTTGGCGCAACCGGCTGTCCTGCGGCAAGAACTTTGCGCAGGAGGGCCTCATGACGGGGCGACGGTGGGGAGGGGGGCATCGTGCAGCGAATCCTGTCAATTTCATCAAACTTGTCACCCGAGGAGATTTCAAGATTAATCTCGTCAAATGACAAAAATAAGCCGAAATTTTATCTCTATGTCGGCCAGATTGATAAGATTTCTGACAAGATTACGCCCCAGGCATCAAATCCCGGCGACTTGCCGCCAAAGCTGCGCGCCAAGGTGCCCGCTGAAGCCCGCCCCGTATGACCGAAAATCGCCAGGCCGACTATCTGTAGCACATGCGTCGGGCCGCTAAGGTCACGCGCATTTCGGTGAATGGAATCTGGCTACTTGTCGACGGGTCTTGTGAGTCAATAAAGAACTTGGCTGATGGCCGGACTTTGTTAAGATTGACGGCCACCAACATGAAGCAGTCACCTTGACCACATCACCTCGTTTTTCGTCGTTGTGCGCAGCCTTTCTTGAACGGCTGGGCGGTTCGCCGGTAGCCAGCGAAGAGGCTGAGGAAGGCTTTGAATTTGAGAGCGAGGGCCTGCGCGCGCGCGTTGAGCCTGGCAGCGATGCGCCTGATGCAGGCGGCGAGGAAGATTTCCTGATCACGGTTTCGATGTGCACCGTTGACCTCGAGCACGGTGCACTGCTCTCAGAGCGGCTGCTGTTGCTGGCTCGTTTGAATCATCTCAGTCGTCAGCAACATCCGTGGGTCACTGCGGTCGATGAGAGTCAGCAGCTTTCGTTGATTCGACGCATGCCGCTGGAGGGTGCCAGCGTAGAGTCCCTTGAGAAGGCGATTGTCGAGGGCTTTGCGCGCGCCCAGTCGCTGCTGCAGCTCTGGCAGACCACCATCGAATCTGCGGGCGGCCCTGCTGGTGCTGACGTCAGTCCAGTGCTCGGTCAGCCGGCGATTCTCAAGGCCTGACTGCCTCTTATCACCTCCGCATCGCCATGCCATGAGCCCAAGCATTGACCAGTTCCGGTCGGTCGCATTGTCCCAGGCAAATGCCACGCGGATTCGCCTGGGTCCAGACGGTCAGCTGGCGGGTAAGGCCCGTTCGGTCGCTGCCCGGCTGGGTGCCTGGTTCGGCGAAGTCTTTTCATCCGGTAAGGCCCGCAACCGCGAGGCGATCGAAAGCTTTATTCAGACGGTTCGCAGCGAGAAAGGACCAGCCGCTGGCGATATCGTCCATCAATACCTTGCCCGGCGGCTCGAACAGGGTAAACCGCTTGCCCCGCAACACGTGACAACAGGTCTCAAGCTAACCGGGGTGCTGGTCGAAGGGGCGCCCAGCTTGGCGCGAGCCTTAGAATCCCTCGGAGTCGGTGATGACTTCACAAAAATTGGCTCCGGCGGCCAGGGCACAGCCTACGCGGTTCAAATAAACCAGGGTAAAGAGTCGATGCAGGGCGTGCTGAAAACGTTCGTCGAAAACCCGCATACCCTGCGCTTCGATCCGCTGCGTGAGGGTAAGCTCACAAAGGTGGCAGAGACTGCCGCAGCCTACATTGGAACCGATATTCCGGGCTTGATTCGCCCCGATTTCTACATCGTCCAGCATCAACGAGTCTCTGCCCTGGATAACGGCGATTCCTTAAGCCATTATCGGGAGGCCTCGTCCATGCTTCTGGGCAACCCGGCCGGGGGATCCCCTCATCAGCACGGGGCCGCGCAAGGGACACAGTTCAGCGTCGTCGCGGGAGGCAGGCAGTTTCGACGCTGGGCCACCGAGCGTCTGGTCGCGGGCGATCATCCTAAGTGCGTGGGCGTTGTAATGCCCAAGGCGACCGGCCAGCCTGTCCTGGATCTTGCAAGTGTCATGGAGCGTGATCGCGAGCAATCCCGCCCTGAGCCACCCTTGTTGCTGACTGCCACCACCGATAGCCTTGCCACGCTCGCGGGCATGGCCAGACACGGATTTCGACATAGCGACATAAAGCCTGAAAACGTGCGATACAACGCGCAAAGTCGAGTCTTCGAAATATTCGATCAGGGCTCCATGGTGAAGATGCCCCGCGCTGTGGATGGCATCGCGCCCAGCTTGGATGCTCTGACCTCAGTTTTATATCGCGATCCTGGATTCAAAGAGCAGTCGGGTGCAGGGGTCGAATACGACCTCTTCGCAACCGGCGTCACCATGCTCGAGGCGAGTCTGCGTGAGCGTGGTCTGCATGACATTGCCCATAAGGTCCTGCAGGACGTCAAAGCGGCGACGGCGGGTATCGATGAAGCAATGATCACTGAACGCAGGTTGCAAAATCTGGTCGACTGGTTCGCGAATTGGGACGAGTCCCCCGAGGAAGCTGACGCACCGGTCAGCGCCCAGCCGCAGCACTCGAATCCGCGCCTTGGCCTCTTGGCAAGTATTCGCTCGCGCGTCGAAGCGGTGGTCGGCGACGACACCCCCGCCGCCCAGTTGGCGCTTCGGATGATTGATGCCGCCCTCAGGCGTGAAAGCCCCGTGGTTGAGCGCTTTGATCCGAACCGGCCCGATGCCCATCCGTTCGGTTCGCTCTATCAGTTGGCGGCTGCCCGCCCCGCGAATGGATAGGCGGGCTTAAGAGGGTAAGAATTGCCTGGAAGGGTGCCGATACTAAGTCGGGAAATGTGCTCGTGCCATCGCCCGCATCTCAGTGTCGCTGCGCGTAGACTTACTGGCCAGGGCCCATAGATCAAAATGGGGAGAGCGCCCGCGTGCAAGCGATGCGACGGTGGCAAAGCCACTGGACCGCAGCGTTCCCACCAGCAGTTTCTGCGTAAAACCGCATCGGTGCGCCATGTAGAGATTGCCCCTCGACAGGTGCGGGCGATGGCCGTAAAGAATATCGAGCGGAGCGATCGGACCTGCGAGTGACTGATATGCCGCTTCAGTGAGTTTGTCCTGCGCGACCAGGGCACAGACCGACTGCAAATCAGGGCAGGTGATGACTGCAAAGCCATCCGGTACGAGCACGCGCAGAAACTCTTTGAGCGCGACACCGACTTCGTGCGGGTAGAGATGCTCAATATTGTGGCTTGAAAATATTGCGTTGACGCTTTCGGTTGCCACCGAGCTCATGTCGGTCATGGTTCCGATGACATCAGGGTCTACCGATGCGTCGATATCGAGCCGCAACTCGCGCCAGTCAGGGGTATTGAAACCCGGCGTGGTTCGGTTCTTGCGATTTTGCCCGCAGCCGACGTGCAGCAAGGTGAGAGGCTGGCTTTCGAGGGGCTCTGTTAAAGGTGGCATGGCCTGGGTAAATAGAGGTTGGCGAAATCGGCGAGCGCGTGAATCGGACCGCACCAGTTAGCTCGAAGGACTGTTATTGTCCACCATCGGCCCCCGCGTATGTGCGGTCAGGCGTAGTCGGGTCGAATACCAAGAGGTATGAATCAAGTCCTCCCGCAAGAGTCATTCGATGAGG
>JBIKMC010000189.1:0-6882 GCA_044359405.1 Burkholderiaceae bacterium | reverse complement strand
AGTAAACCGGCTTCTCGGTGTCGGGCGCATCGGCCAGATCGAAGTCGATCTCCTGGTTGTCGGCATCAAACCAGGCACCCGACAGGTCGATACCGAAGTCCAGGTTGAAATCCATGGACCCCAGCAGTTTCAGCAATGCCGAGCGATCAACATCGGTAATGCCTGCAACCGTACCCAGGAGTGCATTCAGGTGGTCGGCCAGGGTGGCCTCGACCGTCGGTGTGTCAGGGTCGTCCGGCGCAGCGACCTGGCTCAACAACGCCTTGATGCTGGGGTCGAACAGCCACTGGAACCGGTCGGTGAGATTGACGACCACGGAGAACGGAAGTTGCACCCTCAAGGCGGTAGCCTGCTCACCGGTGGTTTCAAGGCTGAGCTTGACGCGATCGGATTGGATACCGAAGACGTCGGCCAGGACATCCGGTAGATCTTGCAACTGGACACTGGTGTACTGAGCCAGCCGCTCGGCGATGGCCGCAAAGGCTGCCTGGGTGTCAAAAATATCGCCCAGCGATTGGTTGAGCATGGGCAGCGATTGACCGAGTACGCCGAACGCGCCCAGTCCATTCAGACTTGAGAACAGATCACCCAGCGCAGAAAGCTGCAGACCGACATCGCTCCAGCGGACGTCCTTGAGCGGGGTGAGCGTGCCGAGGCCATCGGGTGGAACCACCGCGATGACTGCAGCGGGCAGATCTCCGGCAAGCACCGCCTGAAGGTTGTCAACCTTCAACTCGAGGAAGGTACCGTCGTCGCGAAGGTTGGCCTCATTCTCAAGCACGCCGTCGGGATGATCGATCTCGAGCAAACGCAGCTTGATCTCGGCTCGTGGCGATGTGGCCACCGTACCGTCGAGGGTGAATTGGATGGGGGTGATGATTTCACGCGTGAGCCGCGATGGCGTCACTTCAAGCGCCAACACCTTGCCTGCAATGGAGAGTGCCTTGAACACCAGCACATCGATGCGATCGTTTTCATTATCGGCAGGCGGAGGTGCGTCGCGAAGGTCAACGGTTTTGGCGTCACTCGTCGACGTCGTGAGATCAAAGGTGGGTCGGGCGATACGGTCGGTGCCGACAAACACGGGCATCAGGGACGAAGCGAACCCCTGGCTGTTGAACCAGGGGCCAAACTGCGCATACTCTGGCTTGTCTTTGAGCCCGCCAGCCCAGGCGTGCTCAAGCGCCTTGATGATGGCACTGTTGACGTCGGCCGCAAGATCAGCGGCCGACGTGTTGGTTTCGGTGTAAGCCTTGCGGACAACAACATCAAGTGGAATTTCGGCGCTGCTGCCCTTGCCGATCACGATGTCAAGTGCCACGTCGGTGTTGAGACGGCCGGACTCGACGGTCTCAAAAACCAATGTCTTGTCTTTTTTGGTGATGAACTCAGAACCCATGCCCAACTGCATGCTCTGCAGATTGACCCGGTCGAGCAGATCGTTCAGGACCATGCGGTCTGACAGACTGATATCGAGCCTGTCGTCAGCCCGGTCAGCCGTGCCGGCGGTGTTCCAGAACGTCGAACGAAGATCGACGCTGAAAGCGCCCCGGGAATCGACCATGATCTGCGCAAAGTCGAGGGACAGCATGCCCAGCGAAGCCTCGCCCTCGAACTTGAGGTTGGCGTCGTTGGTATCAGCCGGCGTCGGGTCGTAGACCTTGGCATCCCAGGTGCCGGAGATGGAGGCGTCTGAAAGGAAGAGCTCGGCGCCGCGCGTCTGCCCCGACTGGAAGTCCTTGATGCCGAGATAGGCAGCCGCCGCATCGAAGTCGCTGGCGGTGCGCACCGCCATCGAGGCGACCTTGGTGGTCTGCGTCATGAAGGCCAGAACCTGACGGTTGCCCTCGGTATTGGTCTGAGTGACCAGCTGGGCCTCGATGATTTGCCCCAGGTTGCCGAAGCCCAATCCGCCTTGCCCCAGGTAGGCATTGGCCGAGACCGAAGTGTTCGCCAGTGTGGCGTTCACATCAAGCAACAGGTCGTTGATGGATGTGTTGTTTGCCGTAACGGCGGCCGGCAGCGTGACATGCACGATGGGCGAATCAAGGTCGAACACCAGCGAGAAATGCGCATCGGTATCGAGCTTGCCGTCGGCCGGCATCACGGTCTTGGTGACAGCCGACATGAAGGCCGTATCGTTGGCCTTGAAATTCAAGTCTTGGACAAAGGCGTTTGTACTCGCAGCCGACAGCGCGATACGCTCGACTGACGCGGCAACAACCAGCTGCAGTACACCGCCATTTTGATTGACCTTGACCACCTGACCCAGATTGGTGAAGCCACGGGCCTCGAGCGCATAGCCCGGCAGCACCGCCTTGGCATTGAACGCTGACTGAAGATAGCTGCGGATTGTGGGCGCATCGGAGCGCGCATAGTAGTCGCTGCCCGTACCAATGCCGGGTCTGTCGACTTCATCGATTCGGGTGATGTAACCGAGCCCACCATCATCATCTGCCCCGTCGACTGCGATCGTGTAACTCTCGTTGTCGATCTCGATGGTGAACACAATGTCGCCACCGCTGAGGTCATAGTTGACCACGCCGTTAAGCTCGGTATTGACTGCGGCCTGGGCGGTGAATACTGCACGGGGCACACCTTCAGCCGAGACGCTGAAAGGCAGCATCTCGCGCATGTCCATGCCGACCGTGCCCTCAAACACCGCCGTGGTGCGCAGGTCAAGATTGGCCTCGGCCCGCAACCCCTCGATACCGGGCTTGCCATCCGCATTGAGCACTGTCTCAGGCAGGGTCAGCGGTGTGCTGCGCAGCCTGTCATCGACCAGACGCAGGTCGAACAAAAAGCTCTCGGTGCCGGTGTCGTAGCGCGGATTGACGTCGAAGGACACGCCTTCGGGCAGATGGGCGTTGACGAAGGTCTGCACACGACCCATGACCTCCATCAGCGTGGTGAAGGTGGTGACCTGCGCCGTTTCTTTTTCGGCACCCCCGCCGGTGAAGCCCAGGGCCACCAGGCTGGCGAGACCCGCGTTCTCTTGGGCCGCTGTCAGGTCATAAAAATTGATTTGAAACTGCGGGATGTCTTCGCCCTGCAGGTCCCCGGCAAACAAGGTATCGCCCGGGTTGGAGCAGTTGCAAAGCCCCATACCTTGCAGCCCGCTGAATGCGAGATCGAAGGCGCGCTGGCCTGCGGGCAGCCCCGACACCGAGCTGACCTGGACCTGGGTTTCGTCGATGGATGGATCGGCCTCGAGCAGAATCGCAAAAATCTTGGCTCGGATTTCGGCCGCCATGAATGCATCGGCCTGCGCCGCCGTCAACGGCACGTCAGCAACCAGTTCAAGAATGGGGTGCGCTGCAACCTGCTTAGCGTCGAGCGTGGAACCCGCCTTCACCCAGGTGATGTCGCCCGTCTGACGGGTAAGATCGTTGAGCGCCAACGTGAAACTAAAAAAGCCGGCGTCGACATTGTTGAAGACCAACCGCTGGGTTTCATCGCGCACCGCCTCCTCGCCCAGACCAGGCGCTGGCGAGCGCAGCTCGTACGCCGCTACGCTGACCCCGGTACGCCCCTTCATGGCCGAGAAGTCGGCCGTCATGAGCGAACGGTCAGTGTTGCCTTCGAACAGCACATCAAAAGCCTGCACACCATCGGGCAGCGAAATATTGGGCGCGGTCACTTTGAAGGGTGAAGCACCGCTGTGGCCCGCCTGCTGGATCGCCTGATCAAGCGCCGTTTGAATACGGGTACTCCAGGCGCCGGTTCCCTCGAGCGAAATAGCGCCCGTCGTAAACGAGTTGCTGCCATATAGGCCACTGAGCTTGAAGCTGCCGCCACCACCATTGACGATGGTCACACGCTGAATTTCAGGGCCGTTGGAACCGCCTTCCTGCACGGCCTCTATGGCAACGCCCGCCAGCGGGCGGATTTCGAGCAGGGAGAAGTGCTCCGGTACATGCTCGAAAATATTGAGCTTGCCCCACAGGCGACCTTCGGTGACCTGAAAATCAGAGGCGACCACGTCAAGCGCGCCGCCTGGCAAAGCATCACCGCTGAAAGCGACTTGCAGCAGCTCGAGATCGCGGCCAGCAAGATCACCAATGAATTCAACGGTCAGCGTCTTACCAAAACCCGTCACGAGAACATTACCCTGCCCCATGCCAGGCAGCGTCTCGATGGCGTTTTGCAGCGCCTTCGCAGGCGCATGAACAGAAACAGGACCCGACCAATCACGGCCATTGAAGCTGACGCGGTAATCACCCGCACTGGCATGCAACTCCAGCCGCTGCACTTCGCGGCTGGTGTGCTCGACCGAGAAAGCCACGCCGCCGCCAGCGACCTCGGTGACTTCGGCAAACGCTTGGGCAGGCAGAACGCCTGTGCCATCGGCATGCCTGAGCGCCCCAGCCATGGCCTCGGAAAGCTTGCGGTCAATCAGGGCCGCCAGCTGGCGAATGTCGTTGAAACCCGAAGTTTCTGAGGCCTTGATGACGACGTCGAGGGACGTGGTGTTGGCATCGCCAGGCCGCTCAAAGCGGATGCTGAAGCCGGTATCGGCCGACAGCACCGGTGAAACCCGCTCGCGTCCGGCCATACCAGAATTGACCAGTTCGCGAAACTGGGTGTCGATCAACTGGTTCATCAGCGCCGAAAAATCAGCGGCCTCGCCAAGGGTGAGCGAGGTAAACGGCACCTTGGCCTCGAACTCGCCCGACTGCCGCAGCTGATCGAGGAAGTAGCCAACGTCACCGAACAGCTGGGTGAGATCGGCTGAACTCAGCGCAGCAAATTTGGCCAGCTTGGCAAATCCCGAGGTAAAACCCACCAGCTTCTCGGAATCGACGCTGTCGATGCGAACACTGCCGAAGTCGACCAACCAGTGCGCCGGCATGACAATCGGAGAAGACGAACCCGCCGGACTGACACCCACCTCAACGAAATCACCACCGCCCCCCTCTTTGTGGAGCACGTAGTAACGATAGAGTTTGCCGGCCTCGAGCCAGACGCTGGCCGACTTCTGGGAAGCAAACGAGTTCCAGTTCGGGGCGTACCCCCCCGCCGACGCGACCTTGGTGTAAGCGCCCTGGCCCGTCCCGGTCAGATCAACCCATAACTCCGAGGCGTCGTCGGAGCGTACCCACAGCTGGTAATTGTCGGACCCGGGCGGCGTAAAGAAGCCCGAGAAGCGCTGGCCGTAATTGTCGCCAATTTCACCCGTGGCCAATACACCCGATACACGCTGGTTGAAGCCTGGAGTCAGATTCAGGGGGATGTCACTGATGGAGGTGCCGGAAACACCGCCCCAACGCTCAAGGTTGAAGTGCCCGGTTCGATACGCCATGACCACGCGTGGATCAACCCCGCCAGCCAGCGTGTTGAGCGAAACCGTGCCGCTGGCCGTGGGCAGGCTACCCTTCAGCTCAAAGTCGGCATACGCAGTCACCGTGGGCGTGTTGACCACACCGATGACCGGCGCTGCGGCGCCCGACACGATACTGTCGACGCTGGCAATGCTGGCCGCCGACAAAGCGGCCCCACTGCCATTCGGATTGAAGCCAAAGTCGACCTCAGAGGTCTGGAAATGCAGGGTGCCAACCGCACGGACATCGATCATGCCCAGTGCGCCATCTGCGTCGATCTGTGACTCAGGATCGCTGACGCCCAGCGAAACCTTGAGCGTATTGATGTCAATCAAGCTGGTGGTGTCTGGGCTGGATACAGCCAGGCTGCTGAGACCCACCGACCACCACATGTCGATATCGACGCTTTGCACCAAGGGAACGCCGTCGGACAGCGAGAACGCGAAACCGGTCTGGTCGAGCACCCCGTTGAAGGTGAAGCGCCCAAAGAAGTCGCGCCCCAAGGCCCCCACCAAGCGAATTGAGGCGGTGGTGCCTGATAAACCGCTGCTGCCCCGCAAGAAGTTGGCCGCCAGCGACGCAGACATCAGGCCCTCGAGCGCTCCATAACGACCCGTGCCCGAGAGATACTGGCGCATGGCGTCGAGCAAGCCGTTGAGGGTTGGCGTGGCTGTGGAACCCAGGTAGTCGGACAGCACATTGCCGCCGCCAGGCAGCTTGAAAGCGAGGACGTCGCCCAGCGTGCGCCCATCATTCAGACGCAACAGCTGGGTAAGAGACAGATCGGCCATGGGCAAGGCCTGATTCATGCTGGCTTGCGCGTCAATCTGACCGCCCAGCCGATCCATGGCGGCAAGAATGCTGTTGAACGCACTTTGCACCTTGGCATTGGCCAGCGACAGATCGCGAATGGCTGCGGCCTGCAAGGCGCCGTTGCCGTCGGTGTAGCCGATCAGTCCGACCGTCGAGCTACCCAACAGCGTTGAATCGGTTCCCCCCACTGCACTGGGAATCTGACCGGTCAGATGCGCTGTGCGGTCGATCTCGAGCATGGCCAGGCGACCGGCCGCGTTGGCGACAGCCCAGTCAGACAAACGTATGCCCAGCGAACCGTCGGCAGCTCGCAGGCGGGTCTCAATGCCAGCCTCGGCGTGGAAGGAAAATCCGGATTGCGCGCCGACTGCGTCAAGCGTTACCGACACATCCATTTGCCTCAGATCGATGACCGTGCGCTGATTGCCCAGAATTTGATTCTGATTGAACGAACCTCCGGCGTAGCCATAGGAGGCGGCCGCCGCCCCAGTGGTCAGCCCAGGCATTTCGACCCGCAACTCGGCACGGATTTCGGCCGATGCGAGTGCCTTGAGCGAACCCATTTCAGCGCCCTGGAACGAGTCGCTCAGACCCGTCGCTGCGGCGTAATCGGCGATCGCGCCTTCGGCGCGCGTCTTGCCGCGCTCAAACGTGAGCCCGGTGAGAGTTTTGTCAAGCGACACCGAGAACGCCAGCACGCCCACCGGCCCGGACTGCTCTTGCCGAACAACGGCCTCAATCTCGACTG
>JBIKMC010000188.1:0-6900 GCA_044359405.1 Burkholderiaceae bacterium | reverse complement strand
TGAGCGATCTCACAGGCGATGGCCACGATGAGCGCCACAATGCGCTGGCTGACAAAGCCTGCGCTGTCGCGAATCATGCAGACCCGGGCACCGTCTGCCGAAAACAGTGCCTGGGCGGTCACCCGGACTTCGTCGGCCGTCGCTGGCGTACTCATGAGAGTGCGGCGCCTGCAGGCCTTGTGGCCGAACGGAAACAGGGTATCAATGGCGACCGCGCGACGCGCATCCCAGTGCTGACAGGCGGTGGTGGCGTCCAGCCCCAGGGGTGACAGCAGGATGATGGTCTGCGCGGGGGGTTCAGGACTGCGATCGACATGAGCACCCAGGGCTTGTACCAGGCTGGCGAGCGCCTCAGCTGCGGGTCCGGGCGCGATCCAGACCGGGGGAGTTTCAGTCAGTGGTGGCGCCTTGGGCTCATCGGCCTGTTGAGCTTTTCCGTCTACATAGCGATAAAAGCCTTCGCCCACCTTGCGACCGATGAGACCGGCGGCACTGCGTTGCGCGGCGATGGCCGAGGGCCGAAAGCGCGGTTCTTCGTAGAACTGCCGGTAAATGGATTCCATGACCGGATGCGAGACGTCAAGACCGGTGAGGTCTAGAAGCTCAAAGGGGCCGAGTCGGAAACCGTTACCGCCGAAACTGACCTGCTCGCGCATGATGCGGTCGATGGTCACGGTGTCGGCCACGCCTTCACTGAGGACCTTCAAGGCCTCGGTGCCAAAGCCCCGGCCCGCATGGTTGACGATGAATCCCGGCGCATCGCTGGCCACGACCGCAGTATGTCCAGCCTGGCGCGCTGCCTGACACAAGCGATCAATGACCGTGGGGTCGGTGCGAGGTCCACCGATGACCTCGACGATCTTCATCAACGGAACCGGGTTGAAGAAGTGAAACCCGGCCACCCGCTCCGGGTGCTTGCAGCCCGCAGCGATGGCAGTGATCGACAAAGACGATGTGTTGCTGGCCAGCACAGCGTGCTCAGACAGAACCGCCTCAAGCTGGGCGAACAATTCGCGCTTCACGTCCAGACGCTCGACGATGGCTTCAATGACCAGGTCGCAGTCGGCCAGTTCGGAAAGCTGCAGGGCGGGCGACACACGGGCCAGGGTGTCTTCAGCTGCCTGGGCGCCCATACGCCCTTTCTCGACGAGCTTGCTGAAGGTATCGGCCAGACTGGCCACGGCGGCCTGAACGGCCTTGGCCTGGCTGTCGTAGACGCGAACAGTGGCACCGGCGTGGGCAAACAGTTGCACGATACCGCGGCCCATGACGCCGCTGCCGACCACACCGATGGTTTTGAAGTGCAGTGTATTCATTTGCTCATTGTACGAGACAGCAGAGTCTCTCGCTCGATTTGCAGCGACAGCCATCGTTCCTCGACCTCGGCCAGTTCGCGTTGCAGACTCGCCTGCTCGCGACTGAGCGTCGTGACTCTGTGGCCACCGTCTGCCGCCTGGTACAGATTAGGGTCGGCCAGGCTCATGTCCACCGATTTCAGGGTCTCTTGCAGTTGCACAATCCTGCGATCGATTGTGGCGATTTGCTGGTCTAGGGGGCGCGTGAGCGCGGCCAGTTCTGTCCGACGCTGAGCCGCCTCGCGCCGCTCGCTTCGCCTGTCGGTCGATGATGGGACGTCCGAACGCAAGGCCTTGTCGTCGCGGGTGGCGACTACCTGAGGTTCAACCGTGGAGGGCCGCTTCATGAGCCACGCGGTGTAATCGTCAAGATCGCCATCGAAGAGGGTCGCGTGTCCGCCGTCGACCAGCATGAGTTCATCGACCGTGGCGCGCAGCAGGTAACGATCATGGGAGACCAGAATCAGGGCGCCCTCGAACTGCGCGAGGGCCTCAGCCAGTGCATCGCGGGTCTGGGCATCCAGATGGTTGGTTGGCTCATCAAGCACCAGCAGATGCGGCGCCTCCCAGAGCATCAGCGCCAAAACCAGCCGCGCCTTCTCGCCGCCGGACATGGGGCCAGCCGGCCGGCTTGCATCCTCGCCGCCAAACCCGAATCGGGCCAGATGATCACGCAGGACCTGCTCGCGGGCTTGCGGAGCCTTGCGCGAAAGGTGGATCAGCGGAGAGTCTTCGTCGCGTAGATCGGAAACGGCCTCTTGCGCGAAGTAGCCAATGCGTAATGAACGGGCTCGAACAAGTTCGCCCGACAACGCGTTGAGCTCGCCCACCAAGGTACGGATTACCGTGCTCTTGCCGGCGCCGTTCCGACCCAATACGCCGATGCGAGCTCCGCGGGCCACCGTAAGATCGATCGCGGTCACCAGGGGCTTGCCTTCATACCCGGCTGACAGACCCTGGGCCCGCAGCAGCGGGTCGGGACAGTTCTCGACCGAGGGCAGGTGTATGTCAACGCCGCGCAACGCGCGTATCGGAGCCACTTGGGCGATGCGCTCAAGTGCCTTGATGCGGCTTTGAACTTGTCGTGCGCGATTGGCCTGCGCCCGGAAGCGATTGATGAAACGCTCAAGCTCGGCGATACGCAGCGACTGGGTAGCCTGGCGCGCCAGGGTTTGCGCGGCCCGCTCGGCGCGCTGCCGTTCGAAGTCGCTGTAGCCACCGGCATAGCGCATGAGCTTACCGTCATCGATATGCAGGGTGACATGCGCCACACGATCCAGGAAGTCGCGGTCGTGAGATACAACGATCAGGGTGAGGTCCTGTCGAGCAATCCAGCGTTCGAGCCAGACAATGGCATCGAGGTCGAGATGGTTGGTCGGTTCATCCAGCAGCAGCAGGTCGCACGGCGAAAACAGCGCCAGTGCGAGGTTAAGCCGCATGCGCCACCCCCCCGAAAGTTGGTCGACAGATCGTTCAGCCTCATGCTCGGAGAACCCCAGGCCATGCAGCAGGGCCTTGGCGCGAGCCTCAGCCGAAGGACCACCCGCCTCAAGCCAGGCCTGATGGGCATTGGCGAGCGCCATGCCGTCAGCATGCTCGCCCTCAGACTCGGCGTGCTCGAGTGCGGCGCGTGCAGCAGCCAGCTCTGGGTCTGCATGGATTAGATGACGCCAGGCCGGGTGGCTGCCGCGGGGAAGGGACTGCTCCAGGCGAGTAACCCGACGCATGGGCTGCTCAAGACTGCCAGCATCGGGA
Source organism: Burkholderiaceae bacterium (assembly GCA_044359405.1). Classification (GTDB taxonomy): domain Bacteria; phylum Pseudomonadota; class Gammaproteobacteria; order Burkholderiales; family Burkholderiaceae_E; genus SYIM01. Next base: position 3,790 of record JBIKMC010000188.1, on the reverse strand, counting down.
AACTGCTCAGCCGCGAAAATGGACAACAGCGAAGTCTTGCCGCTGCCGTTATGGCCGACCAGCGCGACCCGTTCACCGGGAGAGATGTTGGCTTCCGCTTCGTGCAGCAGGACACGTCCGCCCCGCGACACCGTGAGTCCGCGTAGTCGGATCACCGGGCGGAGGATCGCTTGGTTTGCCGCTTTACGCCCGCGCGTGCGCGTGGATGCGCGGACGGCTGCGTCTTGGCCATCTCGAACAGATGTTCAGCCCGTGCCAACACCACCATCTGCTCACCCACCGTCACCGGTAGATAGGCGAACTCAAGACGCGGGAAAGCCGCTTCGAAGTGAGGGGCTTCATGGCCAATTTCCAGTAGAAGAATTCCGCCCGGATTGAGGTGTTGATGCACTTTGGCGAGCAGGTGGCGGATGAGATCCATGCCGTCGTCACCGCCATCGAGGGCATGCCGGGGCTCGGCCTGGTACTCGGGTGGCAAGCGCTCCATGGAGCGATGATTGACGTAGGGTGGGTTGCAGACAATGAGGTCAAAGCGCTCACCCGCAACAGAATCGAGCAGATCGCCATGCCGCAGTTCGATGCGATCGGAAAGCTGGTAAAGCGCGACATTGTCTCGGGCCAGTTCTAGCGCCTGGGTATCAATATCGCTCGCCACCACAGTGGCGTTTGGGAAGCGATCAGCCGCGAGCACGGCCAGGCTGCCCCCCCCGGTACACAGATCGAGGATGCGGCGCGGCCAGCCCATTTCAAGCAATGCACCGTCCAACCAATCAGGCAGGGCGGTATCGATGGCTTCAGCAATCAGCGAACGGGGAACCAGAGCGCGCGCGTCGCTGTGAAAACGCAGCCCTCGCAGCCAGGCTTCGCCGGTGATGTAAGCCGAGGGCACCCGCAGGCGACAGCGCGCCTCGACCGCTGCAACCAGGGCCTTGCGTTCGCTGGGCGCAAGTTGCGCGTCGAACCAGCGCAGGGCATCTTCAGGGGGCAGATGCAGCGACCAGCGGATAAGGGCCAGTGCTTCATCCAGCGCGTCAACGCTGGATTGTCCGTAGGCAATGCCAGCCTCGCCGAATCGGGAAACCGCCCACCTTGTGAAGTCGCCGATGCTGCTCAGGCTGCGCTCGGCCTCGTCGGCCTTGGCAACGCGGGGTTTGAGTTTCATGACGCGCTGTCTGAGTGCGCGCCGAAAAAGCTCGCATAAAGGGGTGCGGAAAAGCCCACCAATATACGGTCATCGCGACGCAGAACGGGACGTTTGATCAGGGTCGGCTCAGCCAGCATGGCCTCCGCGGCACTGCGCTGATCGGTGATCGCAGAGCGGGCCACCGCATCAAGCCGGCGCCAGGTAAGTCCGCGTCGATTCAGCAGGGAGTCCCAGGGCACGCGATGCAACCAGTCGTTGATGGTGACGTCATCGATACCATCAACGCGGAAGTCATGAAAGCGAAATGCAACCTGGTGTTCGCGTAACCACGCGAGTGCCCGCCTGACCTGATCACAGTTGCTGATGCCGTAAACGAGCACCGGACTCATGGCCGTCTGAGCTGGGTTCGTGTGCGGAGATTCCGGCATTGAGCGGCTAGCGGGGGCTAAGCGTTGAGGGTCTAGTCGCGCAGCAGATCGTTGATCGCTGTCTTGGCTCGAGTCTGTGCGTCGACACGCTTGACGATGACAGCGCAGTACAGACTGACGCGCCCATCGGCCGAGGGCAGGCTACCTGGAACCACCACCGACCCGGAGGGGACCCGCCCGTAGACGATCTCGCCTGTGGCACGATCCACAATCTTGGTGGAGGCACCAATGAACACCCCCATCGAGAGAACCGAGTTTTCTTCGACGATAACGCCTTCAACGACTTCAGAACGCGCGCCTATGAAGCAGTTGTCTTCGATGATGGTCGGATTGGCCTGCAACGGCTCGAGTACGCCCCCGATGCCGACGCCGCCCGACAGATGAACATTTTTGCCGATTTGGGCGCAGGACCCGACGGTTGCCCAGGTGTCGACCATAGTGCCTTCATCAACATACCCGCCGATGTTCACAAATGAGGGCATCAGGATAACGTTGCGACCAATGAAGGCTCCACGCCGAGCAGTAGCCGGCGGCACGACGCGAAAGCCACCGGCGGCAAAATCAGCCGCTGAGTAATGGGTGAACTTTTGCGGAACCTTGTCGTAAAACTGCACGGCCCCCGCAGGCATGGGTGCATTGTCCTGTAAACGGAAGGACAAGAGGACGGCCTTCTTGATCCACTGATGTGTTGTCCACTGACCATTGAGCTTTTCAGCGACGCGCAGTTTGCCGCTGTCGAGTGCCGCAATGACCGACTCAACCGCGTCAAGGGTTTCAGCGGAGGCGCTTTTGGGGTTGAGCTCGGCACGGCGGTCCCATGCCTGTTCGATCGCGTGTTGAAGATTGTCCATAAGGGGCTATCCGAAGGGCTTGGGGGTTGAGCGGTCTGCGTGTGCTTCAGGCGCAAAGCAGCGCACAGATGCGATGCGCCGCTTCCACACAGGCTGGCAATGGTTCGACGAGAGCAAGCCGGACAAAACCTCGACCCGGGTTTTCTCCGGCGTGGTCTCGGGCCAGAAACGATCCCGGCAAAACCAGGACATTATATTGGCCAAGCAAAGTCTGGCAGAAGGCGAGGTCATCGCCGCCCGGTACGGGCAACCACAGGAAAAAACCGGCTTCCGGCCGTTGCAGGGTTACTCTGGCAGCCAAGAGCGGGGTGACAGCGTCGAACTTGGCACGATAGTGCCTGCGGTTTTCAACGACATGGGTTTCATCCTGCCAGGCGGCTACGGACGCAGCCTGCACGGGCGGACTCATGGCGCCACCATGGTAAGTGCGGTAAAGCCTGAAGGCGTTGATAAGGGCGGCGTCGCCGGCCACGAATCCCGAGCGAAGGCCAGGCGCGTTGGACCGCTTAGACAGGCTGGAGAACACCATCAGCCGACGATAGTCGCGCCGGCCGAGTTGCCACGCCGCCTGCAGCGCGCCACAGGGCGGCTTGTCCTCGTCAAAGAATATCTCGGAATAGCATTCGTCGGCGGCGATCACAAAGCCGTGCCGATCCGACAGCTCAAACAGGGTCTGCCATTCCGTCAGGCTAAGAACCTGGCCGGTGGGATTGCCCGGCGAGCAGACATACATGAGCTGGCATCGAGCCAGAACCTCGGCCGGGATAGCCGCCCAATCGCAACGAAAAGCGTGCTCGGCGCGCTGGTTGATAAACCAGGGCGTCGCACCGGCGAGCAAGGCCGCTCCTTCGTAAATCTGATAGAAGGGATTAGGGCAGATCACCAGCGGTCTGTCGTGCCTCGTACTCGCGTCGATAACCACCTGGGCAAAAGCAAACAGGGCCTCGCGTGACCCATTAACCGGCAGCACCTGCTGATCGGGATCGGGCCGTTCGCCCAGGCCGAATCGGCGGGCCAACCAGTCGGCAATTGTGCTGCGAAGTTGGCTCGAGCCGATCGTCGCCGGATAGCTCGACAGGCCGTCCAAACCTGCAATCAGGGCTTCGCGTAGCAAGGCTGGCGTGGGGTGACGGGGCTCGCCAATCGACAGGTTGATGGGCGCGAGCGCCGGATTGGGCGTGATTCCCTGTGTCAGGCCGCGCAGACGCTCAAAGGGGTAGGGCTGCAGCAATGAGAGATTTGAGTTCAAATAAGTTTCTTAAGTATATGATTATTTGAAAATTTATCGAACGGGAGACTCGACCGGGAAGTGTTCGCTCTCAACTCGGGGCGCAGGTTTCCAGCCGCGTTTGCGATGTTCGACGACC
>JBIKMC010000187.1:0-6906 GCA_044359405.1 Burkholderiaceae bacterium | reverse complement strand
TCAAAATAAGCTGAGCCCTGGTCGAACTGGGTTTCATCAGCGTAGGGCGCCGAGGCGACCTCGGCAATGCCTGCAATGCCCGGCTGCGCACAGCTTGAGTGGTAAAACAGGACCCCATCGCCGGGTTTCATGAGGTCACGCATGAAATTGCGCGCCTGATAGTTGCGCACGCCAAACCAGGGGACGGTTTGATCAGCGCGGGCCAGTACGTCGTCAATCGAGCACTCGTCTGGCTCGGATTTCATTAGCCAGTACTGCAATTTGCGCCTCATGGTGTGCCCCGCCTGTGCCGGCGGGCCGGCATCCTGAACCGTTCAGTTCAGGTCGACCCTAGCAGGTGCCGCATCAGGTTCATCCGACAAGGGATGATCACAACAGCGGCACACGAATCGCCACGGTCTGGATGCAAGACATTGGTTCAAGGAATTTACGACCCAATCGAACACGGCAGGGCACGCTTGAATTGTACGCGCATGCGGGGCCGCAGCGTCTGGATCTAGAACAGGTTTTCTTGTCGTTTGATCTCGGTGGCAATCTGATCATTCATGCGACGCAGTCTCTGCGTGAGTTCAGTCTGGCGCGCGGCGTCTGAAGTTTGCGAGCCGCCCAGCAGTTCATCGGCCAGTTGCAGGGCTGCCAGCACGGCGATACGATCAGCCGTACCCACCCGACCAGCGTCACGGATGCTGCGCATGCGTTCATCGACCATGCGGGCCGCTTCCTGAAGGCGGGGTTTGTCTTCAGGCGACACCGCAAGCCGATACTCGCGGTCTAGTATGCGAACGTCAATGTGTTCCATGTCTGCGAAGCGGGATGCGGTTGACGGGATTGAGGCGGATCATCAGCCAGGATGCGCCAGGGCGGCGGGGCTGGGCTCGGAAGGCGCTGGCAGACGCGCCAGGGCTGCCTCGACACGCGAGCGAGCCTCAACCATGCGCTGCTGCAGCTGCTGGTTACGGCTTTGTGATTCAGACAGCTGCGCGCGCAGCTGCTTGTTTTCGTCGGCCAGACGGCCGACAAGGGCGATCAGGCGTTCAAGCTGAGCGCCGAGCTTTTCGACTTCTTCATCCATCCCAGGATGTTAGGCACTGGGCGAGGGGGGGTCAAGTTGCGATGATCAGTTAGCATTGGTTTCATGAGTGCATGGATGGATGTCCGCCGCTGGGGGCTCTTGCTGATACTGCTCAGCCCCATACTGTCGATCGCGCAGTCGCCAGGCCCGGTTCGGGTTGATGCGGTCGTGGTCGAGCTGGTCTCACGGTCAACGTCCGTCAGGCCGGGTCAGGATGCGCGTCTTGCGCTGTCGCTGCGTCATGATCCCCACTGGCACACCTATTGGCGCACGCCCGGAGATTCGGGTCTGCCAACACGCCTCGAGCTGAGTCTGCCGGCCGGTTTTTCAGCGTCAGCGCTCGAGTGGCCGCTGCCCGAACGCATACCCATCAGCCCCCTGGTCAACTATGGCTACGAGGGCGAAATTCTGCTGCCCTTTACGCTGCGGGTGCCCGCCGATGCCAAGCCCGGAACGGTTCGCCTATCGGCCCGGGCGAGCTGGTTGATGTGTCGCGATGTGTGTATTCCGGGGGACGCCGACCTGATCATCGACTTGCCCGTCAAAGAGGCAGCGCCTGCCGATGGACCGCTGGCCGAGCGTTTTAACCGGACCGAAGCGCAGATACCGCGAGTACGGCGGGAGGTTTCGGTCGCCGCCGTCGAGGGCAAACTTTCCATCGGTGTGGACGAGCCGCTGGGCTCGGCGGTGTTTTTTCCCTATGCCGAGAACCTCATTCGGCATGCAGCCGCGCAGGTGCTTTTTGAGCGCGATGAGGCTCCACAGCGACGGCTCGAGCTCGTGCTGAGTGATGAGGGTAGCGCCGCGGTCTCATCTATCCAGGGCTTGGTCAGCGCGGCCACCGGCATCATCGTGCACGACGGCGCTGCCTTCGAGCTGGTGCCCTCGGCCGCATCCTTCGCACTGGCGGGTGGGCGTGAAATCGCGCGGGTCGCCGAACCCGTTCCGTCTCAAGCGTCGGGGTCAGGGGGCTCCACGGGGCTCCGGGCCCTGTTTCCGGGGTTGGGGGGTACCGGCGCGGCTGGTCCAGCAGGCGCGGGCTTATCGGGCGTCGCTGCCCAGCCAGCTGCGTCCCTGGCCGGGTCAGGTTCGCCGGGCGGTGGGCTCATGCTGGCCCTGGGGTTTGCGCTGATCGGAGGCCTTATCCTCAACCTCATGCCCTGCGTGTTTCCGGTGGTGGGCCTGAAAGTACTGGGTTTTGCCTCCGTCATCGATCCCAGGCGTGGACTGGCCCTGCAGAGTGGCGGAGTGCTGTTGACCGCTGCTCGGGCGGGCGTCAACGCGCCACTGCTACCCTCGCAGGACTTGCAGATCAAATCGCTGTCGCGGCGACGCGCGGTCTTTTTCGCGGCAGGCGTGCTGCTGTCTTTTTGGCTGCTGGCGGCCGTTTTGTTTCTGCTGCGCTCGCTGGGCGTGGCCGCGGGCTGGGGGTTTCAGCTCCAGTCGCCTGCATTCGTGGTGGCCATGGGCCTGCTGTTCGTGGTGGTGGGGCTCAATTTTTCGGGCGTATTCGAGGTCGGGCTGTCACTGACACGCCTGGGCCGTTTCGACCCGGTGGCTGCTTCATCCGGGGGACGCGCCGGTAAGCCACCGGGATCTGACGGATGGAGCTCGTTCGGCTCGGGCGCGCTTGCGGTGCTGGTCGCCACGCCCTGCACCGCGCCCTTCATGGGATCCGCGCTGGGCTTCACACTGTCCAGTCCAATAGTTGAGGCGTTTGCCGTGTTCACCGCGCTCGGATTGGGCATGGCCGCTCCCTATCTGCTGTTGGGCTGGTTTCCGGCCTGGCTGCGATGGTTGCCACGGCCTGGTCGCTGGATGGAGAGTTTGCGCCAGTTACTGGCATTCCCCATGTACGCAAGCGCCGCCTGGCTCGCCTGGGTTCTGGAGCAGCAGGTGGGCGGTGATGCCGTGCTGTCCTTTGCATTGGGTGCCGTGCTGGTGGCCATGGCCTGCTGGATGGTCGGACGCTTCGTACAGCAGTCGGCCGAGCGCTCGCCGTGGGGCATGTCAGCGCTCGCGCTGGCGACGGCCCTCGCGGGAATCTGGCTGGCCTGGCCGCAAGACCATGCGACGCAGCCCGCGCAGGGCCTATTGGGGGCGCGAGTGCCCGAATCGTCGACAGCGGCGCTTGCGGGCTGGCAGGCCTGGTCGCCTGAGCGTGTTCAGGCGGCTCAGGCACAGGGGCGACCGGTTTTTGTCGATTTCACGGCGGCCTGGTGCGTGAGCTGTCAGGCGAATAAGAAACTGGTGCTCGAGCGCGAGGCTGTGCAGGCTGCATTTCAGTCGCGCGATGTCCTTCTGCTACGGGCAGACTGGACGCAGCAGGATGCCCGAATCACGACCGAATTGGCTCGCTTCGGACGTAATGGCGTCCCGCTATATCTGCTGTACGCGCCGCAGGCTGCGGCGCCCAGGCTGCTGCCCGAGTTGCTCACGACGACAGTGATACTGGAAGCCTTGCAGTCGCTACCCCTTGCGCCTGCCCGGCGTTGATTCGTCCGCCCAGGTTTACAAGCGCTTAACCTCTCGCCTATCATGGGCTTACTTCGGTGCCGTGCGGTCAGTCGCGTCGCGCGGTTAAACGGGAAACAGGAAGCAGGCGTCGGCAAGACGTTCGCCAACCTGTGCTGCCCCCGCAACGGTAAGCATCAGCGTGGTCTTCGGACCACTGTCAGGCCAGCAGCCACTGGGATTGTGGTGAGGTCTCTCGCAAGAGACTTTGCCCTGCCTGGGAAGGCGGCCTGACCGTCTGTGTCGATGCACAGACCTGTCGCAAGCCCGGATACCGGCCGAAGCGGCGCCCGTCGACAGCATCGACGGGCTTTTCTGACGCAGCGTTTCGCGGCGGGCGAGGCGCAGGGAGTCTTTCATGTCCAATGCTGTTCGCAAGATCAGCGTGCTGCTGTGTAGCACGCTGTCGTCGCTTTCCTTTCCTTTAGCGGCACAGGCCCAGACTCTGGGCGAAGTGGTGGTAACCGCTACCCGTGAGCCCACGCCCGAAGAGCGGGCATTGGCCGACATCACAGTCATTGACGCTCAGACGATTCGTGCAGCCGGAGCGGCGAGCCTGCCAGAGTTGCTGCAGACCGTGCCGGGTATTGAGATCTACCAGAGCGGGCCGGCGGGATCGGTCGCCGGTGTTTTCATTCGAGGCAACAAGATTCAGCAGACGTTGGTGCTGGTCGACGGCATGCGCTTTACCAATCCCATGACTGGTATGGCACCGCTTGAGTTGCTGCCGCTGGCATCCATCGATCGAATCGAAGTCCTGCGGGGGCCGGCGTCCGCGCTGTATGGCTCGGGTGCCGTGGGTGGCGTCATCCAGATCACCACGCGCGAGCGCAGGGGGCCGCCTGCTGTGGACTTCTCCGCGCTGGTCGGTTCGCGACACACCGCTCAGACCCGGGTTGGCGTGTCGGGCGGCGACCGTGACTGGACTTACAGTCTGGCCCTGAGCCGTGACACGACGCGAGGGTTTAATGCCACGAACGCCAAGAGCGGTAGTTTCAATGCGGATGATGACGGCGCGAGGCAATCGGCGCTGAATGCGGCCTTGTCGTATCGCTTTGCGCCCAGTCTCAAAGTTGGCATGAATCTGTTCGCTAGTGAACTCGATAATGACTACGATGCGGGTCGTCAGGGGCGAGCCTGTTTGAACGTACGTGCCAATGTTGCGTCCGTGTATGCACAGGCAAACGCGGCCAGTCGCTGGCTGGGCGAGTTTCGATTGGGCGAGAGCGGCACCGGCTATGACTTCTGCGGTTTCGACTACGCGCCGCGCACGCGCACGGCCACTGCGAATGTTCACAACACCTGGGTGCTGCAGCCGGAACTGCGGGCCCTGTTTGGACTGGAACAGATCCGGGATCGTATCGGCGGCATGGGGGTTAGCTATGGCGCCCCTCCCGCCTATCTCTCCGACCCGCGCGAGCGCGATACTGATTCAGTCTATGCGGGGCTTGAGCGTGATATCGGCGATCATCAGCTACGGGGTATCTGGCGCCACGATCGCATCACCGGGGCTGGCAGTGAGAACTCGGGCAGCCTGGGGTGGGGCTGGCGTCCGCAGCCCGCCTGGCTGCTGCGCGCGGGACTGGGATCAGCGTTTCGTGCCCCAACATTCAACGATCTGTTGAACCCTGATCCTGTTGGTAATCCGAATTTCAGCCTTGTACCTGAACGGGCTGTCAGCAGTGAGATCGCCGTTGAGCATCAGCAGGCCGATCGTTTTGTGAGTGCAACGCTGTTTCGCAGCCGCATTCGCGATGCGATCGAAATCGTGCGTACGGTGGTGGACGGTTTTGACAGCTATGAAACCCGCAACCTCGATGTGGCTCGGGTACTCGGTATCACGCTGTCGGGCCGGCGCAGCGTGGGCGCCTTCACGGTGCGCGCCAATGGCACCTGGCAGGATCCGGAACGTGAAGCCACCGACCCCGTGAGCGGTATCCAATCGAACGGTCCACTGGCGCGGCGTGCCCGGCATCACGGCAATGTGGGCATTGACTGGCGCGAGGGTGCCTGGCGTAGCGGCCTTCAATGGCGCTGGCAGGGACAGCGCATGGACTCCTCGATCAGCCCAGAGAGAATGGGCGCTTACGGTGTGCTGGACGCCTCGCTGAGCCGTCAGATGGGCGGTGGATGGCAGTGGTTTGTTCGCGGAGTCAATCTCACTGACAAGGTGTATGAGACAGCCTATGGCTACACCGCCATGCCGCGCAGTTTTTTTGCAGGCTTCCGTTTAGACGCGCGTTGATTGGCCTTGTTAAAGCGCCTGCACTATCTGCTGGGTCTCGCCAGTGCCGTTCTGGTGGCTGCTGCGTCTGCAGGTCCGGTGCACGACGATCGTGGGCGGTCGGTGCAGCTGGCGCAGACGCCTTCGCGCGTGGTCAGTCTTGCGCCGCACCTGACCGAGTTGATGATGGCCGCCGGTGCGGCGTCTCGACTGGTAGCGCTCGATACGCATAGCGCCGAGCCCAATGCCGAAAAGGCTCTGCCCAGGCTGGCTGCCCACCCGCAGCCTGATCTGGAAGCCCTCTTGGCGCTCAGGCCTGATCTGGTGCTGCTCTGGGCGGCGGGTTTGTCGACGGTGACACTGAACCGCTTGGAATCCTTGGGTCTGAAGGTCTATGTGTCCGACCCTCGCCGCCTTGAAGATATCCCCCAGACGCTTGAGCGTTTTTCGCGCCTGATGGGCGAGGCCGCCGCTCCGGAGGCTTTGCGCGCAGCGTCAGGGTTTCGGCAGGCCGTGGCGAGGCTGCGCGAAGATCACGCGCAGGGTTGGTCAGTGCCGGTTTTCATACAGATCTGGTCGCAGCCGCTGATGAGTGTTGGCCCTGGCAGTGTTCTGGCCGATAGTCTTCAAGTTTGTGGCGCCCACAGCGTTCTGTCCGATGCACGGACGGCGTCGGTCAGGGTCGATGCCGAGACCGTGATTGCACGGGCGCCGGCGCTCATTGTTACGACCCGGGCGGACGCCACCGGTGAGTTGTGGCGGCAGGTCGGTCTGCTGGCGCCGCGCGGCCCAGCGCAATTTGTGGCGATGGACGGTACACGATTGGAGCGCGCCTCACCCGCTATGCTTGCACCGTTGCAAACGCTGTGTGCTCATGTGCGCGCGCGTCGCGCGATGGCCCCGGCTGACGGTCCCAGCAGGCCTTGACGGGTTCAGGTGATCAGAAAAAATGACGACTCAACCGTTTTGATGGCTATCGATATCGAAGGCGCGCGTCTCGATGCCGCCCTGCTCGAAGCGCTGTCGCGCCTTCGGATCCAGGGTGCGCGGGTCGACGTCCGCATTGTGGCTGAGCGCAGTCAACGCCTGGCGGTTT
>JBIKMC010000186.1:0-6914 GCA_044359405.1 Burkholderiaceae bacterium | reverse complement strand
GTCAAAGAGAATGACCAGGTCAAAGTCGACATTCAGGCCGCCTCTAGCAAGAGTCTCGGACTTCAGGGATTCAAAGTTGAGGGGCAGCTCACGAGCGGTCGGGTTGGTGCTGTCAGCGGAATTGGCACTGAGGACGATGTTCTCATCAACGGAAAGGCCTTCGCGGCGACCCTGCCGGCAGGTGATTCGGCTGAGGATTTGGCTGCTGCGATCAACTCGAATGTTGGCGAACACAGGGTCACCGCGCTCGCATTCAACACTCTGAAAGGAGTCGCCCCGACAGCTTCGGTCTTCACTGAGGGAGAGTTGAACGTTAACGGCACCGATGTTAGCGCTGCAAGCAGTGTTGAAGAGTTGGTGAGCAACATCAACCGAGATGTCGCGGGTGTGACGGCCGTACTTAGTGACGACGGTACGATTGAATTGTCGAACGACACAGGTGAGGATATCGTCATCGCCGGTACCGACGCCATGAAAGCCGGCTTTCGCGACGACGGCTCACCCGATGGAGATGGCACCTATCGCGGTTATGTAACTCTCAGCAGCATGGACGGAGGGGACATAAGCGTCATCGCAAAAAGCGAAGCCAACGGCTTCGAGACAGGCACTGGGTCGATCGACGATGTCAAGCTTCTTGGTTTGAATGAGTCGTCTGACGGCCAGGCTTTTGCGGGAACTGCGGTAGCAGACGCGGCGATCACTTTAGAGGACGATATCCGAATCAACGGAGTTCGCATCGGCGCCTCAACCGATAGCTCGGCCATGGCCAAGGCTTCGGCAATTAACGCGATTTCCGGTCAGACGGGCGTAACAGCGTCGGCCCGCACGCAGGCTGTTCTTGAATACGATGCCACCGCGCAGTGGGGATCGGCAGACCTTATCATCAACGGTAAGACTGTGGACACCAGCAATCTCACCACTGTCAACGAAGTCGTCGACGAAATCAACTCGCTGGAGCCAGGTGTCGTTGCATCAACGCTCGAGGATGGAAAGTTGTTGCTGACGGCGACAACCGGAGCGGACGTCTCGGTTGAAGACGCCGGGAACTTTATTACGGGTGTCACATCGCTCACGGGTGACGCGGCTGCGTCGGGTACTGGCGGCGCGGCTGACCCCTGGGTGCTGAAGGGGCGTGTAACGCTGGCCTCCGATAATGGTGCGGACATCCGGATCGAGTCGTACTCGCTTACCGCGGGTGGTGACCCGGCAGCGTCCCTGCTTGGGCTGTCCGATCAAGGTGGGTCTGATACGTTGGTCGGAGGTGCGTTGACGATTACCACTCAGGACGCGGCTGGACGGGCGATTACCGCGATCGACAAGGCAATTGACTCGGTCGGAATGGAACGTGCGAACCTTGGCGCCTTCCAGAACCGGTTGACTGCTGCGGTCGACAACCTTAGCTCGTCAATGACCAATTTGTCGGAATCGCGCAGTCGAATCTTGGACGCCGATTACGCAGCGGTTACAACGGAACTGGCGCGCTCACAAATCGTCCAGCAGGCGGCTACCGCGATGCTTGCACAGGCCAACCAGCAACCCCAGTCGGTTCTGGCGCTGTTGCAGTAACCGATCGGTGACCCGCCCGGCTCGCCCGGGCGGTTCCAGCAAAGCCGGGCTTGCGCCCGGCTTTGTCGTTTTTCGCGCTGTTTTCGGGGATGATTCTTGCTGTGAGCGGTCGCAAGGAATCCCTGCATGAATAAGCGTCGGTTTTTCGATTGGCTGCATGAGTGGCGGCGTACAGAAGCCTTTGGGCGCGACCGAGGAGGGTAGCGTGCCTCAGGAGCCCGCGCTGACGCTTGCGGCCCTCAGGTCGTCCTCGGTACTGGTCGTTGGCGATGTGATGCTTGACGCCTACATGTACGGCAGCGTCCCACGTGCACCATCGCCCCGGGCGTTGGTGCCCCGAGTCGACATTGATCAGGAAGTGGCTTGCCCAGGCGGAGCCGCCAACGTCGCTGCCAATGTTGCTGCCCTGGGGGCTTCGGCCATTTTGCTGGGCCTGAGCGGCGAGGATCAGGCGGCTGAGACGCTCAAACGCTTGATGAGAGAGGCTGGGGTGGTGGCCCGACTCGTCCGGGTGGCCGGAGCCCGTACCATCATCAAGCTGCGGATCGTGACCTGCGATCAGCCCGTCACACGTCTTGATTTCGAGGCTGCCTTTCCCCTGTGGGATCGCGCGGCGTTGGTGACCGATTTCGAGGCCTGCTTGAGTTCGGTGGGCGCAGTGATCGTCTCGGACTATGCCAAGGGAACGCTATGCGACGTCGAGCGTCTCATCGCCTTGGCCAGGGCTGCCGGAAAGCCCATCATTGTCGATCCAAAAGGTACAGATTTTTCACGTTATCGCGGTGCCACGGTTGTATCGCCCAACTTTGCCGAATTTCAGGCCGTGGTCGGAGTATGCGACAGCGAGGCCGACATCGAAGCGCGGGCGATTCGATTACGTGACGCTCTCGGTCTGCAGGCTTTGTTGGTGACCCGCGCAGAAAAGGGCCTGTCGCTATTTTCACGGGGCCGACCGCCGCTGCATCTGACCAGTCAGGCTCGGAAGGTCGCCGACGCTACAGGGGCAGGCGACACGGTTGTGGCCACCCTCGGTGCAGCCCTGGCCTCAGGGTTTCCCCTTGAGGAGGCGGCAACGCTCGCCAATGTTGCCGCAGGATTGGTTGTCGGAAAGCCGGGTACTGCGACCGTGCGCGCGTCAGACTTGTGTGGGTTCCTGCTCGGCGTGTATGAGCCCCTGTCCAGAGGTGTCTGTAGCGAGCCTCAGTTGCTTAAGCAGGTGGCGGAGTCAAGGCGACGGGGTGAGCGCATCGTGATGACCAACGGGTGTTTCGATCTGCTGCACCCGGGGCATGTCGACTATCTCGAGAAGGCGCGAGCGCTTGGCGATCGCCTGATCGTTGCGGTAAATGACGACGACTCGGTCCGCCGTCTCAAGGGTGCGCAACGTCCCTTGAATCGGTTGGCGGACCGAATGCGCATGTTGGCAGCGCTGTCCAGCGTGGACTGGGTCGTACCCTTTCCTGAAGACACGCCTGAGCGCTTGTACAGCCTTGTGCTGCCCGACATCTTGGTCAAGGGCGGCGACTATCGGGCCGAGGACATTGCCGGCGCCCGGCAAGTGATCGCCGCTGGCGGCCAGGTCCAAACCCTCGGGTTTCTCCAAGGTCACTCGACCACGGTGCTGATCGAGCGCATTCGCTCCTACGACTGAGCGGTCGCTCGTGCGCTGAGGGTGCTGCTACACCCCCTGCCAAAAATACCTGGCACGCGGTTTGCTCATCGGAGCCACGAGGCAAATTTGGAGAAATTCCATGACTACTCTGGCTATCGAACAACATCAAGACATCATCATGCTGCGCGCGAGCGGTCCGGACGCCGTCGGCTTTCCGACGCCGGATCAGATCCGTGCGTCTATCCAGCAACTAGTTGTCGAAAACGACCTTGATCAGGCTCAGTCACTGGCCGAGGAAGGTTTGAGTGTTTATCCCGAAAGCGAGGGTGTTCTTGCCATCGCCGGGCTTCTGGCAATCGTTCGCCAGAACTGGGATCAGGCCGTAGACCTGCTGGGCAGACTGCTCGAGCTGCAGGGTGAGCGGGCCTCTGAATTCGCTCGAATGATGTACGAGCGTGCCATCAACTGCGGCGGCAAGGCGAGCGTGCCGCAGCGGCAAGCGCTTGCCGCCACGATCGAGTAATTCGCTCCCTAAGAGGACGCCACCATGACCATTATCAATACCAACGTCAAGGCGCTGTTCGCTCACCAGTCTTTGAAGGTGAACGATCGGAGCATGACCGATGCGATGCAGCAACTGTCTACGGGCAAGCGGATCAATTCCGCCAAGGATGATGCTGCAGGTCTTGCAATCGGTACCCGGATGACGGCTGACCTTCGTGGGCTTGCCGTCGCCATCCGAAATGCCAATGACGGCATCTCGATGATGCAGACGGCAGAGGGCGCCCTCGGCGAGATTTCCAATATGCTGCAGCGGATGCGCGAGCTCGCGGTTCAGGCGGCCAACGGCACCATGAGCCGCAGCAATCGTGAAGCGCTGCAGGCCGAGATGGATCAGTTGCTGGAGGAGGTGGACAACGTTGCAAAGACCACCAACTTCAACGGAATCCGTCTGATTGACGGTACCTCTGATCCCGTTCTCCTGCAGACCGGCGTTCGTGAAGGTGAACAGGTTCAGGTGAAGATCGTGGACGCTCGAACCCGAAGCTTGGGTTTGCAGGGCTTTGCGGTCGAGGGTGAAGTGACCAGTGGGCGCATCGGATCCATTTCAGGCATCGGCGCGGAAGACGATGTGCTGATCAATGGCAAGCCGGCCTTCGCCACTGGTGCAATTCCGACAGCCGACACGGCTGAGGCGCTCGCGTCGTCTATCAACACCAACATCGGACAGCACAACGTCAAGGCTACGGCTTTCAATACGCTGCGGGGCACAGCCCCCACTGCGCTGGTGTTCGCGACAGGTGATCTGCAGATCAACGGTGTATCGGTCGGAGCGGCCAGCAGCATCGAGGAACTGGTTTCGAACATCAATCGTGATGTCGGTGGCGTCACTGCCGTGTTGTCGCCCAACGGAATGGTAGAGCTCTCGAATGACAACGGTCGAGATATCGTCATCGACGCCAACTCGACGGCCGGGTTTAGCGCGGGCACCTACTCCGGTTACATTACGATGGAGAGCCTGAGCGGCGAAAACATCGAGCTTTATCCGCGCAGTGATGGTAATGGCTATCCTGGCGGTACTGGTACGGTGGCTGACCTTCAGGCAATGGGGCTCAACGAGACCCTGGACGGTGCGGCTTTTTCGGGCGTCTCTGTATCGGCATCGGCGATAACCGTATCGGACGATATTCGAATCAATGGCGTTCGCATTGGTACTTCGCTTGACTCTTCTGCCATAGCCAAAGCGTCGACGATCAATGCTGTGACCGAGCAAACCGGTGTCAAGGCTTTGGCCGTGACCGAGGTTGCCGTGTCGGTGAACATGAACAACGTTGCATCTGCCGGCCTGGTGATCAACGGCGCCTCGGTTGCAACGGCTGCTGTGCAGACCATGGCGCAGCTGACAACCGCGATCAATTCGGCTGGCATCAGCGGCATCATTGCCTCGACCAACGACGCCGGAACCCTCATTCTGCGCTCCTCGGGTGGTGCTGATATCAAGATCAACGACACATCCGCATCTGCGTTTGTGACCGGTGCGGTGTCCCTGAGCGGCGACTCGTCCACGGGTGCTCTCGGTGCCGGGCCGACCGACGGGCTGGTGATCAAGGGACGCATTACACTTTCGTCGGACATCGGCGCGGAGATTCGCGTCGAGTCAGAAGACCCGGCCTCGCTTGCCAAACTCGGCTTTGCCGCCCAGGGTGGCACCGATGTGCTGGTCGGTGGTGCGCTCACCATCGTTACCCAAGAAGCGGCGGGCAGGGCGCTGACGACGATCGACAAGGCAATCGACCAGGTTCTCGTGAACCGTGCTTCGCTGGGCGCTTTCCAGAACCGGATGACCGTTGCTGTCGACAATCTCATGACGACCAGTACAGCCTTGAATCAGGCCCGTAGCCGAATCATGGACGCAGACTACGCCCAGGCGAGCACTGAGCTGGCGCGCAATCAGATCATTCAGCAGGCGGGTACGGCGATTCTGGCGCAGGCCAACACCAGCCAGCAGACCGTGCTTCAGTTGATTCAGGGCTGATTTAGCAAGCCTCTAGACAAGACGCTCACCAGGCAGACGTATTGATGGGTTCGAATGCCACAGTTCTCCAAGAGGCGTACGCGCTTCACCTGCAGGGCCGAGTGGCCGAGGCCGAGGCAGGATACGATCGCGTGTTGAGGCGCGAGCCTGAGCAACCGGACGCGCAGCACCTGAAAGGTGTCGCTGCAATGCAGCGAGGCGACCTGCGGACAGCGGTATCTCTGATTAGCCGAGCGATCGTCAACCGACCGGATGAGGCGCGTTTTTACGGCAACCTGGCGGCAGCCCTACTCGGTCTGGGTTTGATCGATCGGGCCATCGAATATTCACGCAAGGGGCTCGCGCTGGGCACTGCGTCTTCGCAGATTTGTTTGGTGCTCGGCCAGGCGCTCTATCGAAAGCAGGACCACGAATCGGCACTGTCGGCGTTCATGGAGGCTCACCGTCGCGAGCGGCAGTGCCGAAAATCCATCGATGGACTGCTTGATTGCCTGCGTGCCCTGGGTCAGCCGGAGTCGGTGGTTGAGCGTATCGATTCGCTCACCATTGCACTCGACGATGCCTTGCTCCTACGCAGGGCCCACGCGCTGCGGGCTCTTGGACGACATGTCGAGGCTGTTGAGGCGCTCGAGTCTTGTGTCGACAAACAAAGTGGTACGTGGCTGGTGAATCGATTGAAGCAGCACCTGGATGCCGGGGAACTGTCAGAAGCCATTCCGTATGGACAGGCGCTTCTGAAGTGGAAGGACAGACAGGCATGCGAGCAAATGGGTGTCGTCGAGGCGAGCCGGGCTCGGGCGCAATGGCCCGGTCGCATCCCAAGCTTTCGTCCCAACGATATCGAGCATCCCGAACGCAATGTGATTTGTTTCAGCCTCTGGGGGGCCGACCCCAAGTACACCTACAACGCGGTGCTCAACGCCAAGCGTATCCCCAGGGTGTATCCGGGGTGGAGCGCGCGTTTTTATGTGGACGAGTCGGTACCGGCAGAGATCGTGCGCGCACTGGTTGACTACGGCGCGCGGGTCATTCGCGTCGCTGATGATGGTCGCGACAATTTCAAGCTGTTCTGGCGATTCTTCCCCAGCGAAGACCCTTTAGTCGAGCGCTTTTTGTGCCGGGACTGTGATTCCGTTGTGAACGAACGCGAGGCAGCCGCAGTAGCCGACTGGATCAAATCAGGCCGACGCTTCCATCTGA
>JBIKMC010000185.1:0-6935 GCA_044359405.1 Burkholderiaceae bacterium | reverse complement strand
CTTGACGTCTTTCCAGTCGTCGGCGTCGGGCAGGGCCAGCTTGGTGCGGGTGATGCTCGGCCAGCTGCGGGACAACTCGGCATTCAGTGCAATGAACGATTGCTGATCGGCCGGCACATCTTCCTCGGCTCGAATGGCTTCCACCGGGCACTCGGGAATGCAGACCGCGCAGTCAATGCATTCATCGGGGTCGATTACCAGCATGTTGGGGCCTTCACGAAAGCAGTCGACCGGGCATACGTCGACGCAATCGGTGTACTTGCAGCGGATGCAGGACTCGGTCACCACGTGGGTCATGTCAGCGCTTCCTGATTAAAAGAGTAAACGACGATTGACGCGGATTCTACCGTGCGTTACCGTCGCGAACAATTCAATGAAGTGAACGCTTCATAAGCGGCTTTCCTTACGCGCTGGGTGACAGAGCCTCGGCGAGGGCAGGCGAGAGCGAGTAGAAGCGTCCGGGTGTCAAGGAGACTGCAATGTATGCGCCGACGCGGCTCGACGAGGCGTACGCTGCGCTCGCGCGCGGCCAGTGTCTGCCCCTGGCGGGCGGCACTGATGTCTACCCTTCGCTGGTCGGTTTAACCAGGCCGCGCCAGGCGCTGCTTGATCTGTCACGCCTGGAGCCGCTGCGCGGTATTTCGGAACTACCCTCGGGTCAGATTCGTATCGGGGCCCTGACGACCTGGCGGAGCCTGCGCGACTACACCTGGATGCCTGGTCTGCGGCTCATCGCCGAGGCGGCGGCTGAGGTTGGCGGCCTGCAGGTGCAGAACCAGGGTACGCTGGGCGGTAACCTGTGCAACGCCTCTCCCGCCGCTGACGGTGCGCCTGTGCTGCTGGCCCTGGGTGCCGAGCTCGAACTGGGCAGCAGCCGGGGCGTCCGGCGCCTGCCACTTGATCAGTTTCTGCTCGCTAATCGGCGCACCGCTCGCGCCCCTGACGAACTCCTGCTGGCGGTGTTGATCAACCCGCCATCAGCGCACGCGATATCGCGATTTTTGAAACTCGGGCATCGTCGATATCTGGTCATTTCGATCGCGATGCTGGGTGTTGTGCTCGATTTTGATTCGGCTGATCGCCTGGTATCGGCCGGCATTGCGGTCGGCTCGTGTTCCGCGGTCGCGCGCCGTCTGACGGCGCTTGAGCGGGCCCTGATTGGCTGCGCCCGTCGCGACCTGCCTGAGCAGGTTCGTCACAGCCTGCGCGATCAGACAAGCGTGCTTGCGCCGCTGTCGCCGATTGATGACGTACGGGGTACCGCGAGGTATCGCAGCGACGCGGTGGCGGTACTGGTGGAGCGGGCGATCGCGCAGGCTGCCGGCGCTGAACGTGCTCGAAGCGCGTAGGACTTCAAGCCATGAACGCTCCTGACCATTCTTTACAAACTGGCTTCATTGAACTGCAGGTCAATCGTCAGTCCGTGCGTGCCGCCGCCTCAAGTGCTGGCATGCGGCTTTCTGACTATCTGCGCGATGAGCTTGGACTCACAGGTACCAAGGTGGGCTGCCATGCCGGTGACTGTGGCGCCTGCACCGTTCTGCTCGACGGCGATCAGGTGTGCGCCTGTCTGGTCGCAGTGGGTCAGTGTGGTGGGCGACAGGTGCAGACCGTAGAGTCTCTTGCTGCGCCCGATGAACCCCTGTCAGTGCTGCAGCAGGCCTTTGTAGCCCACGGTGCTGCCCAATGCGGCATTTGTACGCCCGGCATGCTCATGGCAGCGGCTGATATTTTGCGGCGCCATCCGCAACCAACCGAGCAGCAGGTACTGGATGGTCTGGGCGGGGTGCTTTGTCGATGCACCGGCTATACAAAAATTATTGAGGCGGTGCTCTGCGTCGGCGCGGCATCCACCAGGGAGGTGTCGATTCCCATGGCCCAGGCCGCTTCGGGTGCTGCGGTGGGCGGTCGCGTCGAACGCCTCGATGCACAGGGCAAGGTTCGAGGCAGCGAGCGCTACGGCGCCGATGAGGCGCCCGCTGATGCCCTGTGGTTGCGCGTGGTGCGTTCACCTCATGCGCGTGCCCGCTTCACGCTGGGTGACCTCGACGCATGGGTGAGTGATCGGGTGGGTGTTGCCGGTGTGCTGACGGCGGCCGATATTCCCCGTAATGCATTTGCGATTTTTCCGGATCTGCGCGATCAACCCGCCCTTGCCGATGGCGAGGTCCGAATTCTGGGCGAGGCGGTTGTGGTGATTGCGGGTACGCGTGACGCGCTCGAAACCATTGATGAAGGCACGCTGCCGATTATATGGCAGGCTTTGCCTGTGGTGAGCGGTGTTGATGCAGCCCTCGCGCCTGGCGCGCCCGCGGTTCACCCGCGCTGGCCGGACAATATTTTGTGCCGGGGTCGCGTGGTCAGCGGCGATGTCCAGAGCCGCGCCGAATCGGCTGCGCTCAGGCTTGAACTGGCCATGCGTACCGAGTCGGTCGAGCATGCCTATATCGAGCCCGAGGCGGGCTGGGCCCGTTGGCAGGGTGAGGGAGCTGATGTTCAGGTCAGTATTTTTGCGTGCACGCAGACTCCTTACATGGATCGCGATGAGATCGCTTTCATGTTCGAATTGCAGCCCGCTCAGGTTCGGGTCATCCCGTCGGCGGTCGGGGGCGGCTTCGGTGGCAAGCTCGATCTGTCGATTCAGCCGTTTCTGGTAGCGGCTGCGCGTAAATTTCGCCGGCCGGCGCGCATCGTGTACCACCGGCCAGAGTCCATGCGCTCAACCACCAAGCGGCATCCGGCCACGATGAGTGCAAGTCTTGCCACGCATGCCGATGGGCGCTTCATTGCCTACGATTTCACAGGTGACTTCAACACCGGCGCCTACGCCTCCTGGGGACCCACGGTGGCAAATCGGGTACCCATTCATGCCTGCGGTCCTTATCGATTCGAGGCGGTACGGGCGCTGACGCGCGCTGTCGTCACCAACGATCCAATCGCCGGCGCGTTCCGGGGCTTTGGCGTGCCGCAGTCCACCTTGCTGGGCGAAGCGCTCATCGACGACCTGGCCCGTCGCATCAAGGCTTGTCCGCTGCAGCTTCGTTATGACAATGCGCTGCGAGTGGGTGACCGCACCGCCAGCGGGCAGACGCTTACGGCCAGCGTGGGGCTGAGCGCGTGCCTCGATGCCCTGCGGCCGGCCTGGCAGGCGTCGCAGCAGCGCCTGGGTCGCTGGCGCGAGACTCAGACCTCGGCCCTCAACAGGGCGCGGTCCGCGTCGACGCCGCTTGGCAAAGAGGCGGTGGACGAATCCCTTGCCGCGAGCATGCCCGTGAGCGCGCTCGCGGCGGGCGGGCCACTTGCCGCTGCCGATCCTCATGGCCGAAACCCGGCCGCGCTGCGCCGAGGGCTTGGCGTGGCCTGCATGTGGTACGGCATCGGCAATACCGCCATGGCCAATCCATCCTCAATGGAGCTTGGACTGTCGCCCAATGGTGAACTCGTTCTCTACAACGGCGCGGTCGACATTGGTCAGGGAACGTACACCATCATGCCGCAGATCGCGGCCGATGCCATCGGCCTGCCGCTGGCGTGCATGCGGCAGACGGTATCCGACACGGCTCTCACGCTCGATGCGGGAAAGAGTTCGGCCTCTCGTCAGACCTTTGTCTCCGGCAATGCCGCACGTCTGGCCGGGCAAGACCTGCGGCGTCAGCTGCTGAGCTTGCTGGGTCTGTCCGAGCCAGCCAGTCTCGCCCTGGACTCAGGCGTGCTGGTGGGACGCTCCGCCGGGGTCGAGCGACATATCGATCTGAGCAGTCTGCCGGTCGATGCGCGCGGTCATGTGGCGGTCGGATGCGGCAGCTTTAATCCGCCCACGGTGCCGTTGGATAGCGATGGACAGGGCGTTCCCTATGCCACCTACGCCTTCGCGGCGCAGTTCGCTGAGGTGGAAGTTGACGTCGAACTGGGGACAGTTCGAGTACTGTCGATTCATGCGGCGCACGATGTGGGCCGCGCCATCAACCCCACCCAGGTCGAAGGCCAGATACAGGGCGGGATTGCGCAGGGCCTGGGGCTTGCGTTGATGGAGTCCTATCAGGCGGGCAGAACCGACAACCTGCACGACTATCTGATTCCCACGGCGGGTGACATGCCGCCAGTGACCACCTACCTGATCGAAGACCCGGAGCCCTTGGGTCCGTATGGTGCGAAGGGTGTGGGTGAGCCCGCACTCATCGCGACCGCGCCTGCGATTCTGAATGCCATTTGCGACGCCACCGGAGTGCGCATGACCCAGGTACCGGTGACCCCTGATCGCCTTCTTGCGGCTATCAAGGCACAGGGTTTGTCATGAGCGCTGACGCCATGAACCCGATCGATGCGTCGCCCCCGGCCTCGGATGATGCACCCGCGGTGGTCAAGTCCCGGCCGCCCGAGCGGATGGCGAGCAACAAGATTCAGTGCGATGCCTGCCCGGTGCTGTGTCAGATCAGCGAGGGACGCCTGGGTGCCTGTGATCGCTGGGGCAATGTCGGCGGCGCGCTCAAGCGTATGGATCCGGTGGTGATCATGAAGCGGCCCGATCTGGCGGTGGTGGCCGCTGATCCGGCGGCCTGGGACGGTCGCCTCATCAACACCGATGCGCCACTGTTCGTGTCGGGCGTTGCCAGTGGCACCACGTATCCCGACTACAAGCCCGCGCCGTTCATCGTGTCCAGCCGGCACCAGGGCGTTGACATGGTGACCGTGGTGACTGAAGGCATCTTCAGTTACTGCAGTTTCAAGGTGAAGATCGATACCGACCGTTATCTGGGACCCGAGCAGGCGACTGTTCGACATCAGGGTGAGGCGGTTGGGCATGTCACCACCATCGAGTATGGCTCGCAGTTCCTGTCCCTGGGAGGGGTGCATCACCTCACGGGTGGTTCCAAGCGTGAGGGCCGGATCACCTGCGACCTCATGATGGCGCTTGGTAACCAGCAGGCGGTAGACCTTGACATTGAGGGCGGCGCGCGATTGACCGTGCAGGCCGGTAAGGCTCCTGTCGTCAATGGGGTTGAAGAACGCCGCATGCGGGTCGGATGCGGGTCGGCCACCATCGGCATTTTCGCGCAGCAGTGGTTTGGTCATGTCGATGAAGTGGTGGTGGTTGATGACCACATCACCGGCGTACTCACCGAGCATCAGGCCGGACGCTGCCTTGACATGCCAGCCTCGGGAATTCGTCTTCGAGGTCGCAAGTCCACGCCAGGCCGCTATTTTCAGGTGGCCAATCCGGGCACGGGCTGGGGAGGCACGGACATCACCGATCCGCTCACCATCATCGAGAGCTGGGACCCCAAAGTGGCGCGCCCCGGGCTCAGGCTTCTGATGGTGTCGACAACAGGCGAGCATGCGCAGTGGTATGAGCTCGATGCAGGCCTGGTGCCGCAGCCGGCCCTCATGCCCGAGAGCGTGGAGCAGGTGGTCGATCGTATCGGTGAAAACTGTGAGCCTGCGCTGGCCACGGTTCTCTTCTTGGCTGGTGCCGGTGGCAGTCTGCGTGCGGGGGTCACTGAGAATCCAGTTTTGCTGACGCGCTCGATCAAGGATCTGCTGACGCGTGTTACCTGCGGCGGTGCACCCGCTTATGTGTGGCCGGGAGGCGGCATTACCGTGATGGTCGATGTGACGCGCATGCCGCCCGGTTCGTTTGGCTCGGTGCCCACGCCAGCCATCGTCGCGCCCATTGAATTCACTTTGCGTCTGGCTGATTATCAGCGTCTGGGCGGTCACATGAACCGGGTGCGTACGCTTGAGAGCGTGTGGGCCGATGACGCCCATCAGGTTCGAGACTGGCAGGCGGACAATCCCTGGCCATTGGAGCCTTTGAAGTGATCGCGGCGTCAGACGCACAGGTTCTTGCAGACCCGGCCCAGGGTGCGTCGTCCAGTGGTGCCTGGGGCGGTCCTGTTCGATGTCACCTGGCCGATGGCCGGTGGCATTTTCAACACGGGCCCATTGATCTTCTGATCGGTGCCGAGGGTGAACCCTCAGCGCTCGCGCAGGCGCACGAGGCCTGCTGGCAGGCCTTTCAGTCCGTGCTGATCGGGCTTGCCGCCGAGCGCTGGCTCTTGCAGCAAGATCTTCGTCGCGGGCCGCAACCCAGTGGCCCGATCGCGGCACGCATGCTTCGGGCCTGTAAACCCTATGCCGACGACGATATTTTCATCACGCCCATGGCTGCTGTGGCGGGTAGCGTGGCCGATGAACTCATCGTCTGTTATCGCATCCCGGGCGTTGATCGTGCCTTCATCAACAACGGTGGCGATATTGCGCTGCATCTGGCAACGGGGCAGTCGTATCGAATCGGTGTGGTCAGTCGCGATGACGCGCCCTCCATCGATGCCGACGTACAGGTTTTTGAGCAAGACGCCATTCGCGGTGTCGCCACGTCGGGCTGGCGCGGACGCAGCTTCTCGCTGGGCATAGCGGACAGTGTGACGGTGCTTGCCCATGATGCGGCGGCGGCCGATGCGGCTGCAACGCTCATCGCCAACGAGGTCAATGCCGCGCACCCTGCGATTGTGCGCCGACCCGCGTGTGAGCTGCGCGATGACTCTGACCTGGGTGAGCGTCTGGTCACGGTACAGATCGGTCTGCTGCCTGATACGGTCGTCGATGAAGCGCTTGAACGCGGTCTCGCGTGTGCTCTGCAATTTCAGAGGCAGGGTCGGATCGCGCGGGCCGCACTCAGTCTGTCCGGTCGGTGGCGTGTGACGCCGTCTTTGGCTGCATCGTTAACGCCTTGTCGGTGGGAGCTTGCGGCATGAATTTCTTGCGCAATTGCTGGTATGTGGCGGCCTGGCGCCATGAATTAGGCAATCAGCCGCTGGCCCGACGCATTCTTGATGTGCCGGTGGTGCTGTATCGCCGCAGCGATGGTTCGCCGGCCGCTCTGCTGGACCGCTGTCCGCATCGCATGCTGCCGCTCTCCAAGGGCCGTGTGGTGG
>JBIKMC010000448.1:0-6951 GCA_044359405.1 Burkholderiaceae bacterium | reverse complement strand
GGTACGTGCCCTTGAGGAAGATGACATCGCGGGCCTGAGCAGCACACAATTACGTGCGTTCGGCACGGCGCAGGTTCGGTCACTAACGACCGATCAGGTTCAGGCGATTGAGGCGGCTGATCTTCGTAGTCTTTCGACCGATCAGATTGCGGCTCTGTCGACGACACAGGTCGCTGCGCTGGTGCCCGATACACAGGTCACCCAGCTGACGACCACTCAGCTTGGGGCCCTTTCTACCGCTCAGTTGCGTTCATTGCTGAGCGATCAGATTGCAAGCCTGTCGACGGCCCAGGTCGCTGCGCTCAGTACCGTGCAGTTGCCCGCGCTTACGACGGCTCAGATCGTGGCGCTCACGCTCGAGCAGACCGGTTCACTCACCACGGCGAAGCTTGCGGTTCTGACCACGGCGCAGGTCCGTGCTCTCGAGACGGGCGATATCGTCGGCCTTGGCAGCACGCAACTGCGGGCACTAGATACGGCGCAGATTCGGGCGCTTACGACCGATCAGATCCGAGCGATCGAGGCCGATGATCTCGGAACATTGCTGACCGACCAGATTGCTGCGCTCACCACGGCTCAGGTGGCAGCGCTTGATGCCGACATCCAGGTGTCGCAGCTGACCACGTCGCAGGTCGCCGTGCTGTCTACCGCTCAGGTGCGGGCTATGGGCACTGACGATATCCTGGCGCTTAGCACGGCCCAGGTCAGAGCATTGGGTACGGCACAAGTTCAGGCCTTGACGACCCAACAGGTCATCGCCCTTGAAGACGTCGATTTTGGTGCGATGACCACCGGTCACATCCGGGCGCTGAGCACTGCGCAGCTGCCCAGGCTGTCGGTGGATGACGTTCTGGCGCTGACCACGACCCAGATTGCCACGCTCACGACCGCGCAAGTTCGTGCGCTCACGGGCGACCAGCTGGGTGCGCTCAGCACGGCTGCGCTGGCGGCAATCGGTACGGCTGAATTGCGTGCGCTTACCACGGCACAGGTGGTTGCACTGACGCTCGAGCAGACCGGTTCGCTCTCCACCGACAAGCTCGCTGCACTCACCACCGCGCAGGTTCGCGCACTCGAGGTCGACGATATCGCCGGGTTCAGCAGCGTTCAGCTGCGTGCGTTGGATACCGCCCAAGTCCGTGCGCTCACCACCGGCCAGGTGCAGGCGATTGAAGCGGCCGATCTGAGGGCGATGACAACCACGCAAATCGCCGCCCTCAGCACGGCTCAGGTGACCGCTCTGCTGGCGGACACTCAGGTGACCGAGCTGACGACCACGCAGATTGCGGTGCTGTCTACCGCGCAGGTCAGGGCCTTGGGCACCGATGATGTCATGGCGCTTTCTACCGCCCAGGTTGCGGTGCTCGATACGACGCAGCTGCGTGCCTTGACTACCGCGCAGATCGTGGCACTCGAGGAGGGCGACTTCACGGCCATGTCGACTGCTCAGATCCAGGCGCTGACTACAGCTCAGGTTCGTGCTCTGTCGGTTGATGATGTGTTGGCGCTCACCACCAGCCAGGTGGCTGTATTGGGTACGGCGCAGGTCCGAGCCCTGACCAGTGATCATGTCGCTGCCCTGGCCACGGCAGACCTGGCGGCCATGAGCACCAGCCAGCTGCAGGCACTGAGCAGCGCACAAGTCGTGGCCTTGACGCTCGAGCAGACCGGTTCGCTTTCGACCACCATGCTTGCTGCCCTGACCACCGCGCAGATCCGTGCGCTTGAGGCGGACGACATTGCCGGACTGAGCAGCGCGCAGCTACGCTCTCTAGGTACCGATCAGATCAGGGCGCTGACCACAGCCCAGATTCAGGCCATCGAGGTTGCCGATTTGTCCACGCTTGGCACGCAGCAGATCGCTGCGCTGTCGACGGCCCAAATCGCCGCCCTGGTACCTGATGCTCAGGCTACGCAGCTCACCACCACCCAGCTTGCGGCACTGTCGACGGCTCAGGTGCGTTCGCTTACGTCGGACCAGCTGGTTGCCATGTCGACCACGCAGGTTGCTTCGTTGAGCACGTCGCAGCTGCAGGCGCTGAGTACGGCTCAGGTGGTGGCAATCGAGGAGGCTGATTTCACCGGACTGTCGACGGGCCAGATTCAGGCCTTGACCACGGCCCAGGTGCGTGCCCTGTCGGCTGACGACATGCTTGCTCTGTCAACCGCGCAGATCGCTGCGCTGACCACGGCCCAGGTTCGTGTGTTGAACAGCGATCAGCTTGGTGCGTTGAGTACGGCCGATGTGGCAGCGCTCAGTACCGGGCAGTTGCAGGCGTTGTCGACTGCCCAGGTCATTGCGCTTACGCTTGAGCAGACGGCTTCGCTGTCAACCGACAAGATTGCCGCGCTGACGACTGCGCAGGTACGAGCCCTTGAGTTGGACGACATCGCGGGTCTCAGCAGCTCACAGTTGACGGCGCTGGATGCCACGCAGATCAAAGCACTCAACACAGCGCAGATTCAGGCGATCGAGGTGGCTGATCTCAGGGCTCTGAGCACGACGCAGATTGCGGCGCTGACCACGGCGCAGGTGGCATCGTTGCTGGCCGATGTTCAGGTTGCGCAGTTGCAGACCTCACAGATTGCAGCACTGACGACGGCGCAGGTCCGCTCGCTGGGTCTTGATGATGTGATGGCGCTCACCACGGCGCAGGTCGCAGCCTTTAACAATGCTCAGATTCAGGCACTCAGCACTGCTCAGATCGGGGCACTTGAAGAGGCTGACTTCACGGGACTGTCGACCGGCCAGGTCCAGGCCCTAACGACAGCCCAGGTCAAAGCCCTGACGGCCGACGATATCGTGGCGCTGAGCACCTCACAGGTGGCGGCTCTGACGACCGCGCAGATTCGTGCGCTGACCAGTGATCACATCGCAGCGCTTGCGACGGCCGACATGGTCGCCTTGACGACGGTTCAGCTGCAGGCACTGTCGACCGCTCAGATTCGTGCGATCGAAAATGCCGACCTCGCAGCGCTTCGCACGGATCAGATCGTGGCGCTCACCACCGCGCAGGTGGCGGCTCTGGTGGCCGATGTACAGGTCGCCCAGATCACCACCACGCAGATGGCGGCGCTGACCACGGCGCAGATCAGGTCGCTGGGTACCGATGACGTGGCTTCACTGACGCCGACGCAGGTGAGCGTACTGGGCACGGCGCAGCTGCAGGCGCTGTCGACGGCTCAGGTTGTAGCGCTTGACCCGGCCGACTTCACCGCGATGTCGACTGACCAGGTCGTTGCCCTGACCACCGCCCAGATCAGGTCGATGGCGGCAGAAGACGTCACGGCGCTGTCCACCGACCAGTTGGCGGTCTTGCAGACGGCTCAGCTGCGTGCGCTGGGGACCGACCAGTTGGCTGGGCTCAGCGGCTCAGACCTAGCGTCGATGAGCACCGCTCAACTGGTGGCGCTGTCTACGGCACAAGTGGCTGCTCTGGCCGCGCAGGAGCAGGTGGCCTCGCTCACGACCAGCCAGATCGGGGCGCTGACCACAGCGCAGGTGCGTGCACTGACATCCGACCAGATTGGTGTCTTCGGAACCGATGACATAAGGGCGCTGGCAACCTCGCAGCTGGTGGCGCTATCTTCGGCTCAAATCGCCACGCTCTCGGCGACGCAGGCTGGGGCCCTGTCAACTACGCAAATCAGCGCATTGACGACTGCACAGGTACGTTCTCTGCCAGCCGTCGGTATCGAGGCCTTGAGTTCCACGCAGATGCTGGCGCTCTCGTCCGCTCAGATCCGGGCACTGTCCAGTGACCAGATCCCGGCGATTGGCACGGCTGATCTCGTGGCGCTCGGTACCGCCCCGATCGCAGCCCTGACCACCGCCCAGGTGGTGGCTCTGTCCAACGCTCAGGCTGCGGCGCTGACCACGGCACAGATCGTGGCCTTGAGTACTGCGCAGGTCCGGGCCATGGCTGTCGACGATCTGGCGTCTTTGACCACGACACAGATCCAGGCGTTGCAGACGGCTGACTTTGCGGCACTTACCACCAGCCAGTTGCAGGCGCTGACGATTGATCAGTTGGGTGCGCTCACCACAGACCAGACGTGTGCGGTGGCCTCCTCGCAGTTCAGCGCGCTGAGTGCCACTCAGCTAGCCGCCTTGCCAGCCAACTACGCCACGCCGCTGGTGCTCGACCTGGACGGTGACGGCGTCGAGACCCGGTCGTATGCGGACGGTACCCGCTTCGATCTCGATGCCGATGGTGATCTTGATCGCACTGGCTGGGTGTCGCCCGATGATGGTCTGCTGGTGCGCGATCTCGATGGCGATGGGCTGATCAACGACGGCACCGAGCTCTTTGGCTCGGCAACCCGCCTGCCCGACGGTTCAGTGGCCCGTGATGGCTTCGAAGCGCTCGCCAGCCTCGACAGCAACGGTGATGGACGGATTGATGCCGATGACCCGGCGTTCGCCGAGTTGCGTGTCTGGCAAGACCGCAACAGCGACGGGCTGACTGGTGCTGATGAGCTCAAGACGCTTGGTGATCTGTCGATCAATTCCCTGGGGTCGCAGCCTTCAGTCCAACTGCGGGCGGATCAGGGGAATTTGATTGGTCTTTCATCGACGTACGATTCGCCGGACGGCAGTCGCGAGTTGGCTGATGTGTGGTTCCTTGCACCGGGTGTGCAGACCGACCCCGCTTCGGCCCTCAGCGACGCGCTTGAGCGGTATGATTCAGGGCTTGAATCTTCGTCCGGGGGCCGAGGTCAGGCCGAGGCATCGGCAGGAGCGTTGTACAGCGATGAGAAGGTCGAAGGCATCATGGCGGCACTGTCCAGCTTCAGCCAGTCCGGTGGAGTGGTTGAGCGCATCGCCGGAACGCTGCCAACTGCCGCCAATCCGTTGTCAACGTCCAGCAGCGACGATCCTTCGCGGCGAACTGATCCTTCAGACCCGCTCTTGTTGGGCAAATCCTAGGCCTGAGGGCTCCCGGGACGTGCAGTCCCGGGAGTTTCGCCCGGTCTCGACAGACCGGACGCCGGGTGTCTCATCATGAGCGGACACTCGGCGATTCACTGTCTGGTGGCGGTTGCCCGCCACCATGGATTTCCCACGTCGACCGATGCGCTGGTTGAAGAGCACGGTCTTCAGCAGCGGCAGCCTTCACTGGCCGAGCTGGTCGATATCGCACGGGGTATTGGGCTGAGTGCTCGAGCTCGTGCCCTAAATTGGTTGCAAATCGTCCGACTGCAGGGGGTGTTCCCGCTCATTGCCACCCGCCATGATGGTTCGGCCATGTTGGTGGCGGGTATCGAAGGCGCGTCGGGCGCTGATCCGATGGTCGCCGTGATTGAAGCCGGCTCGGCCGAGGTCAAGCGCTTGAGCCGCGAAGCGTTCGAGGCGCTGTATGCCGGCAAGGTACTGCTGTTGGGCGGGGGCAAGGGACGTTCGTCAGCTCAGAGCACGCCCTTTGGACTGCGCTGGTTTCTGCCGGAAATTCTGCGCGAGCAGTCAACCTTTCGCGACATTGCCCTGGCTTCGCTGGCGCTCAGCATCGTCGGCCTGGGGCTGCCGGTTTTCACGCAACTGGTTATCGACAAGGTTTTGGTGCATCAGAGTACAGCCACGCTCATCGTGCTTACGGTCGGGGTGATGCTGTCCATCGTGTTTGAAACGGTGTTTGGTTACCTGCGGCAATACCTGTTGCTTTTTGCCACCCGCAGAATCGACATGCGTCTGGCCCGCCAGACCTTCGCCAAACTGCTGTCCTTGCCAGTGGACTACTTCGAGCGGCGCACAGCGGGCGTGGTCACACGCCATGTGCAACAGGTTCAGACCATACGGGGTTTTCTCACCGGCTCTCTGTTTTTCACGGCGATCGAGTCGGTGATGTTCTTCATCTTCCTGCCGGTACTGATCTGGTATTCACCCATTCTGACCGGGGTGGTGTTTGTCATTGCGATGCTCATGGCGCTCACCATTTTGGCCCTGCTGGGCACCTTCCGACGGCGTTTGTCCCTGCTGGCCACCGCCGAGAGCGTGCGTCAGGGCATGCTGGTCGAGACCATCCACGGGGCTCGAACCATCAAGGCCCTGTCGGTGGAAGCGGGTCAGCGCAAGCAGTGGGAAGACCGTACCGCCGAGGTGATCGAGCTGCACCTGGGGGTGATGAAGGTGTCGATTGCCGGCCAGGCCATCACGCAGTTCCTTCAGCGCACCATGAATGTGGCCATCATCGTCATCGGTGCCTGGCTGGTCTTCGAACGTGACCTCTCGGTCGGCGTGCTGATTGCGTTTCAAATGCTGTCGGGCCGGGTGGTGGGGCCGCTGGTGCAGGTGGTGGGCCTTATCCATGAGTATCAGCAGGTTGCCGTGGCGGCCGACATGCTGGGCGACATCATGAATCACCCGTCAGAGCCAAGGGCACAGTCGGGTCTGCGTCCGAATGTTCAGGGGGCGCTGTCCATCGAGTCGATCTCGTTTCGCTATCCCGGTGCCTCGACTCCGGCACTGGATGATGTCTCGCTCGACATCGCCGCAGGCGAGGTGATCGGGGTCGTGGGGCGCAGCGGCTCAGGCAAGTCCACCCTGGGAAAGCTGCTGCTCAGCCTGCATACGCAGCAGCAGGGCGTTATTCGGCTCGATGGTGTCGATTTGCGCGAAATCGATCTGTCCTGGCTGCGCCGTCAGGTGGGCGTAGTGCTGCAAGACAACTTCATGTTTCGCGGCACGATTCGCGAAAACATTGCGACGGCCCGCCGGTCTGCTTCGATGGAAGAGATTGTGTTGGCAGCGCGTGCGGCCGGTGCCGACGAGTTCATCGAGAAGCTTCCCCAGGGCTTCGAGACCCTGCTCGAAGAGAATGCCGCCAATCTGTCGGGTGGGCAGCGTCAGCGGCTGGCCATTGCACGCGCCCTACTGGCCCGTCCGCGTGTGCTGATTTTCGATGAGGCGACCAGCGCACTTGACCCCGAAAGCGAGGCGATCGTGATGCGCAA
>JBIKMC010000021.1:0-22742 GCA_044359405.1 Burkholderiaceae bacterium | reverse complement strand
CCGGTCATGAACAGCTGACCGCACGCGT
Source organism: Burkholderiaceae bacterium (assembly GCA_044359405.1). Classification (GTDB taxonomy): domain Bacteria; phylum Pseudomonadota; class Gammaproteobacteria; order Burkholderiales; family Burkholderiaceae_E; genus SYIM01. The sequence goes on along the minus strand of JBIKMC010000021.1, from coordinate 22,714 downwards.
GAGTGGCCGGCAAGTGGCCATTGTGAGCAATGAGCGGGTGGCCAGGTTGTATGGCGAGCGTCTGGCCGCGACGCTGGCGAGTTCGGCGAGTGCCTGCAAGACGATTCTTCTGCCGGAAGGCGAGGAGCACAAGAATTGGGAGTCACTCAACATCGTATTTGATGCCCTGCTGGCCAAGCGTTTCGATCGACGCTGCGTCCTGATCGCCCTGGGCGGGGGCGTGGTGGGCGATATCACGGGCTTTGCCGCTGCCAGCTATCAGCGCGGGGTTGATTTCATCCAGGTACCGACCACCCTGCTGGCGCAGGTTGACTCGTCGGTGGGCGGCAAGACCGGCATCAACCATCCGCTGGGCAAAAACATGATCGGAGCGTTTCATCAGCCCCGATTGGTTCTGGCCGATACGGACACCCTCACCAGCCTCGCGCCGCGCGAACTTGCCGCGGGAATCGCCGAGATGATCAAGCATGGTGCCATCGCTGACCTTGCCTACCTGGATGCGCTGGAACGTGATATGACGCTGCTGCGAGCTTATGACGGCGAGGCCCTCGCGCGGGCTGTCCTGCGCTCATGCGAAATCAAGGCGAGCGTGGTGGCCGCTGACGAGCGCGAAAGCGGACTACGCGCCACCCTCAATTTTGGCCACACCTTTGGGCATGCCATTGAGGCGGGTGCCGGCTACGGTCATTGGCTGCATGGTGAGGCGGTCGCGGCTGGCATGGTGATGGGGGCTGACCTGTCCGTTCGCCTGGGCCTGCTGGACCCGGCGTCGCTTGCGCGTCTTGAACGGACCGTCACCGCGGCCGGCCTTCCCACGACCGGACCGGCGTGGTCGCCCGATCGCTACATCGAGCTCATGCGAGTCGACAAAAAGGCCAGCCAGGGCGTGCCGCGTTTCGTGCTGTTGGACGGTTTGGGGCGCGCACTGGTGCGCGCGGTACCCGAGGCGGCGCTTCGCGAAACCCTGCAGGCTCGGGCGTCGGCCGCCGAGTAGCCATCGACCGGTCTTGCGCTCTGGTAATCGATGGTCGCCGACGCGCTCACGGTATACTACAAAGTTCGACTGTGCTTTCTTCGCTGCACTGCGCAAGAACATTGTCCAGTGCGGGTTTCAACGATAGCGCCCACTTTTTGACCGGTTCTGGAGCATGGCCATGTCGGCATCGATCAGCTCGCCCTATTCGTCTGTTGCAGACGCCTCTGCCGCTGGGACGCCCGCGTCGCAGGGGCTTTATGACCCCGCCAATGAGCATGATGCCTGTGGTGTGGGGTTTGTCGCGCACATCAAGGGCAAAAAGAGCCATCGCATCATCGAGCAGGGCTCGCAGATCCTGTGCAATCTCGACCATCGGGGTGCGGTGGGGGCTGACCCCCTCATGGGTGACGGGGCTGGCATGCTCATCCAGATTCCCGATCAGTTCTTTCGCGAGGAGATGGCCAGGCAGGGCGTGACGCTTCCGCCCGCGGGCGAGTACGGCGTGGGCATGATTTTTCTGCCCAAGGAGCATGCGTCCAGGCTGGCCTGTGAGCAGGAGATGGCTCGCGCCGTGCGTGCCGAGGGCCAGATTCTTCTGGGCTGGCGCGACGTGCCCATTGATCGTGACATGCCAATGTCGCCAACGGTCAAGGCCAAAGAACCGGTGATTCGCCAGGTGTTCATTGGCCGTGGGCCGGACGTCATGGTGACCGATGCGCTTGAGCGCAAGCTTTACGTTATTCGCAAGATGGCTAGCCACGCCATTCAGAAACTCAATCTCAAGCACGGCAAGGAATACTTCGTGCCGTCGATGTCGGCGCGCACTATCGTCTACAAGGGCCTGCTGCTGTGCAATCAGGTGGTTCAGTACTACCGTGATCTGCAGGACCCGCGGGTGGTGTCGGCGTTTGCGCTGGTGCATCAGCGGTTTTCCACCAATACATTCCCCGAGTGGCCCCTTGCGCACCCCTACCGACTGGTCGCGCACAACGGCGAAATCAATACGGTCAAAGGAAATTACAACTGGCTGCGCGCACGCGAGGGCGTGATGCGTTCGGCGGTTCTGGGCAAAGACCTGGCCAAGCTTTATCCGCTGGTTTACGCGGGTCAGTCCGATACGGCTACTTTTGACAATTGCCTAGAGCTTCTGGTGATGGCCGGCTACCCGATTGCGCAAGCCGTCATGATGATGATTCCCGAGGCCTGGGAGCAGCACACGCTCATGGATCCCAAGCGACGGGCTTTCTATGAGTTTCATGCGGCCATGATGGAGCCATGGGACGGTCCGGCGGCCATCGCCTTTACCGATGGTCGCCAGATTGGCGCCACGCTCGATCGCAATGGCCTTCGCCCGGCGCGCTACTGCGTCACCGACGACGACATGGTCATCATGGCCTCAGAGTCTGGGGTTCTGTCCATTCCTGAGAGCCGTATCGTCAAGAAATGGCGGCTGCAGCCGGGCAAGATGTTTCTGATCGATCTTGAGCAGGGCCGCATCATCGATGATGAAGAGCTCAAGACGCAGTTAGCCAACAGCAAGCCCTATCGTGAGTGGATCGAGGCCATCCGTATCAAGCTTGATGAGGTGGACTCACGTCCGGCTGACCTTGAAGCAGATCGTGGCGCCATCCGCTCTGATGCCTCCCTGCTCGATCGGCAGCAGGCATTTGGCTATACCCAGGAAGACCTCAAGTTCCTGATGACCCCCATGGCGGTCGCGGGCGAAGAGGCGGTGGGCTCCATGGGCAACGACTCGCCGCTGGCCGTGCTGTCCAGCAAGAGCAAGCCGCTTTACAACTACTTCAAGCAACTGTTTGCGCAGGTGACCAATCCACCGATTGATCCCATTCGTGAGCAGATGGTGATGTCGCTGGTGTCGTTCGTGGGCCCTCGTCCCAACCTGCTTGATCTGAACAATATCAATCCGCCTATCCGGCTTGAACTGTCGCAGCCCATTCTCGATGCCGCTGACATGTCGCGCATCCGGCATATCGAGCATTACACGGGCGACAAGTTCCGTGCCTATGAGCTCGACATCTGCTATCCGGTTGTCTGGGGTGCCGAGGGCATCGAGGCGCGTCTCGCATCGCTGGCCGCCGAGGCCGAAGATGCGGTGCGTTCAGGCTTCAATATCCTCATCGTGTCTGACCGGCATGTGGCCAGGGACAGCGTGGCCATACCCGCGCTGCTGGCCACCAGTGCTATCCATCAGCATCTGGTCGATCGCGGCCTGCGCACCAGTACGGGTCTGGTCGTTGAGACCGGTTCGGCTCGAGAGGTGCATCACTTCGCGCTGCTGGCCGGCTACGGCGCCGAGGCGGTGCATCCTTATCTGGCGCTGGAAACGCTGGCTGATATGGCGCGTGGACTGCCGGGTGACATGGGCCCTGACAAGGCGGTCAAAAACTATGTCAAGGCGGTCGGCAAGGGTCTTATGAAGGTGATGTCCAAGATGGGCATTTCCACGTACATGAGCTACTGCGGCGCGCAAATTTTCGAAGCTATTGGTTTGTCCCGGCCGCTGGTCGATCGCTATTTTGGTGGTACCCCCAGCAATGTGGGCGGCATTGGCGTGTTCGAGTTGGCTGAAGAGGCATTGCGTCTTCACCGGTCCGCGTTTGGCGGCGATCCGGTGCTGGCCGGTGCGCTCGACGCCGGTGGCGAGTATGCGTATCGCACCCGTGGCGAAGACCACATGTGGACGCCCGACTCGATCGCCAAGCTGCAGCACGCCACGCGCGCCGGCAGCTACTCCACTTACCGCGAATATGCTCAGCTGATCAATGATCAAAGTCGCCGGCACATGACGCTGCGCGGCCTTTTCGAATTCCGCTTCGATCAAGGCCAGCCTGTGCCGATTGAAGAGGTTGAGCCCGCCGCCGAGATCGTCAAACGATTCGCTACCGGAGCGATGTCGCTGGGCTCCATTTCGACCGAGGCCCATGCCACGCTGGCCATTGCCATGAACCGTATTGGCGGCAAGTCGAATACGGGCGAGGGCGGTGAGGACGCGATGCGCTATCGCGCCGAGGTGCGCGCTGGCAAACCGGTTGTGAAGGCGGGCGATACGGTCGGGCGAATCATCGGCGCCGATCGCATTGAAAGCGATATTGAACTTCGCGAGGGTGATTCGCTGCGCTCGCGTATCAAGCAGGTGGCCTCGGGTCGATTCGGTGTCACGGCTGAGTACCTGGCCAGTGCCGACCAGATACAGATCAAGATGGCGCAGGGTGCCAAGCCCGGCGAGGGCGGTCAATTGCCCGGCCACAAGGTGTCCGATTACATCGGCAAGCTGCGTTATTCAGTGCCAGGCGTTGGTCTGATCTCGCCGCCGCCACACCATGACATCTATTCCATCGAAGACCTCGCGCAACTGATTCACGATCTGAAAAATGCCAACTCGCGCGCTTCCATTTCGGTGAAGCTGGTCTCCGAGGTCGGCGTGGGAACGGTTGCCGCAGGGGTGGCCAAGGCCAAGGCTGACCATGTCGTGATCGCCGGACACGACGGCGGCACGGGGGCGTCACCGCTGTCGTCCATCAAGCATGCGGGCACACCCTGGGAGCTGGGTCTGGCCGAGACCCAGCAGACCCTGGTGCTCAATCAGTTGCGCGCGCGCATCCGGGTTCAGGCCGACGGCCAGATGAAGACCGGACGTGATGTGGTGATTGGCGCCCTGCTCGGTGCCGATGAGTTCGGCTTTGCGACGGCACCGCTGGTGGTTGAGGGGTGCATCATGATGCGCAAGTGCCATCTCAATACCTGCCCGGTGGGTGTGGCCACCCAGGATCCCGTGCTTCGACGCCGCTTTCAGGGCAAACCTGAGCACGTGGTCAATTACTTCTTCTTTGTGGCCGAAGAAGTGCGTGAACTGATGGCCAGGCTGGGTATCCGGCGTTTCGACGACTTGATCGGACGCGCTGATTTGCTCGACATGCGCAAGGGCATCACCCACTGGAAGGCGCGTGGTCTGGACTTCTCCCGCGTATTCCATCAACCCGAGGTGTCTGCGCAGGTGGCGCGTCGCCAGGTTGGCGAACAGGACCATGGTCTGGTGCACGCGCTCGACAATAAGCTGATCGAACTGTCCCGCGCAGCGCTCGACAAAGGCGAGAAGGTCTCTTTCATTCTCCCGGTACGCAACGTGAACCGTACGGTGGGAACCATGTTGTCTGGTGAAGTGGCTCGTCGCCTCGGTCATGACGGCCTACCCGACGACACCATTCATGTGCAGCTCAACGGCACAGCCGGGCAAAGCCTGGCGGCGTTCCTGGCGCGTGGCGTCACGCTCGACATGGTGGGCGAGGCCAACGACTACGTCGGCAAAGGTTTGTCCGGGGGCCGGGTCATCGTACGACCCACCAACGATTTTCGTGGGCGGGCCGACGAGAACATCATCGTGGGCAATACCGTGCTGTATGGCGCCATTGATGGCGAGGCCTTTTTCTGCGGAGTGGCTGGCGAGCGCTTTGCAGTGCGAAACTCTGGCGCTACTGCGGTCGTTGAAGGCACAGGCGATCATGGCTGCGAGTACATGACCGGCGGAACCGTGGTGGTTCTGGGCCAGACCGGGCGTAACTTTGCTGCCGGTATGTCGGGCGGCATCGCCTACATCTATGACCCGAATGGCGATTTTAAGGCGCGCTGCAATCTGACCATGGTAGGACTAGACCCGGTCTTGTCGACGGCGCAGCAACTCGAAACGGTTGAACCCGCCATCTGGCATAAGGGCGAGTGCGACGAAATCACCTTGAAGGGCCTCATCGAGAAGCACTTCCGGCTCACGGGCAGTCAGAAAGCTCGCGAGATTCTGGATGACTGGGACAAATCCCGTGCCCGGTTCGTCAAGGTATTCCCGCATGAATACCGTCGTGCGCTCGGTGAAATCAACGCGACGCCAAGCCCCCAGCGTGAGAAGGCCACGGCCTGAGGCGAGCAGCGTTGAATTTCATCGACACCTCATTCAGCAAAACTGACATTGGTCGTTAAGGCAGACATTCATGGGCAAGGTCACCGGATTTCTTGAATTTGAGCGGCTTCAGGAGGCATCTGAAGATGCCCGGGAGCGCGTGCATCATTACCGCGAGTTTGTGCTGCACCTGACCGATGATCAGGCCTCGCGTCAGGGCGCGCGTTGCATGGACTGCGGCATTCCTTTTTGCCAGAGCGGCTGTCCCATCAACAACATCATTCCTGACTGGAACGATCTGGTGTATCGCGGCGACTGGCGCGGTGCCATCGACACGCTGCACTCCACCAACAACTTTCCCGAATTCACCGGCCGGGTATGCCCCGCGCCCTGTGAGGCGGCGTGTACCCTCAACATCAACAATGACCCCGTAGGCATCAAGTCGATCGAGCACGCGATCATCGACAAGGCCTGGGAGTTGGGCTACGTGGTGCCTCAGCTGCCTCAGCGGCGAACCGGGCGTTCGGTGGCGGTGATTGGTTCCGGACCGGCGGGTCTTGCTTGCGCGCAGCAGCTGGCGCGCGCGGGCCATGATGTCACAGTGTTCGAGAAGAATGATCGGGTGGGTGGTCTGCTTCGTTACGGCATTCCCGATTTCAAGATGGAGAAATCGCATATTGATCGCCGGGTCGGGCAGATGCAGGCCGAGGGCGTCAAGTTTCGCACCGGTGTGCTGGTGAGCGACGGTGATCTGTCCGCCGAGATCACCAACTGGGCCCGCGAGACGGTATCGCCCAAGACGCTGCTTGAACAGTTTGATGCGGTGGTGCTTACTGGGGGGGCCGAGCAGCCGCGCGATTTGCCAGTACCGGGGCGACAGTTGCAAGGCGTTCACTTCGCGATGGAGTTTTTGCCGCAGCAGAACAAGATCGTGGCCGGTGATTCGGTTAAAGGCCAGATTCTGGCGACCGGCAAACGAGTGGTTGTGATCGGTGGTGGCGACACGGGCTCTGACTGTGTGGGTACCAGCAATCGCCAGGGTGCTCAGTCGGTGACTCAGTTCGAGCTGATGCCACAGCCACCCGAGCAGGAGAATCGTCAGCTCACCTGGCCGTATTGGCCGGTGAAGATGCGCACCTCGTCCTCGCACGAGGAGGGCTGTGATCGTGATTGGTCGGTTACGACCAAGGCATTCCTCGATGACGGCAAAGGACGCGTGCGGGCCCTGCTTGCCGCGCGTGTGCAGTGGCAGCGCGATGAGGCCTCAGGCCAGACGCGTATGGCCGAAGTGCCCGGTTCAGAATTCGAGGTGCCGGCTGATCTGGTGCTGTTTGCCATGGGCTTTGTCGCACCGGTCGGGTCGGTGTTGCAGGCCTTCGGGGTTGATCGTGATGGGCGCGGTAATGCCCAGGCGGTCACCGAGGGCGACCGTGCTTACGTGACCAACGTGCCCAAGGTCTTCGCGGCCGGAGACATGCGCCGCGGCCAGTCGCTGGTGGTCTGGGCGATTCGCGAGGGGCGTCAGTGTGCTCGCGCCGTCGATGAATTCCTCATGGGGCAATCCGAGCTGCCGCGTTGAGGCAGGGCGGGCGTCGGCGTGAATCCGAAGCCCGCGAGTGGGGCGGCCAGCCCTAGGATTGTCTGGTTGGACGCGGTCAGGGCGCTGGCCGCGCAACTCATTGTCCTGCATCATCTGGCCTTTTACGGTCCCATGGCCGAGCGGGTTGCGCTCGTTGCACCAGGGCTGATCGACTGGTTTGCCGAGTATGCGCGGATCGCGGTTCAGGTGTTTCTGGTCATGGGTGGATTTCTGGCCGCCAGTCACCTTGAGTGGAACTCCAGGCTCGACGCCCGTGCGGTGCTGCGTAGCATCGGTCGTCGCTATCTGCGCTTGTTCGTGCCCTTTGCGGTGGCGGTCGCGCTGGCGCTGGCGGCGGGCGCACTGGCCCGTCCATGGGCGGGTGATGCGGACTGGGTACCCGACCCCCTGAGCCTGTCCGCCCTGATCGCCCATATTGTGCTGCTGTTTGCCTATTTCGATATAGAAGCACTGACGGCGGGTGCGTGGTACGTGGCCATAGACCTCGAACTGCATATCGTGCTCACCTTGCTCATCTGGGCGGCGCAGCGACTGGGCGTTGATCCGCTGCGCGCCCGTCAGTGGTTCAAGTTCAGCGTGGTCGTGTTGGCAGGCCTGTCTGCGCTGGTGATCAATCGGAACCCCGAACTTGACGATATGTCGCTGTATTTTTTCGGAGCTTTTTCGGCGGGTATCGCCGCGTTCTGGCTGGGGACTCCCGGTAACTCGCGATCGGCCCGTCTGGCAGGCGTCATCGTGCTGGGTCTCATTGTGCTGGCACTGTGGGTGGACTTCCGGCTTCGATTGGCTGTTGCGCTTACGAGTGCGCTGGCGATCATGGCGCTGGTGCGCCTGATGGGTGCTGCCCAGACGCCTATCCGCTCAAACGGACGCGCTCTGTTTGAGCGTGCGGTGGGCTGGTTGGGGCGGTCGGCCTACTCGCTTTTTCTGGTGCACTTTCCCTTGTCGGTCGTGATCAACGCTCTGTATCTGCGCTTTTTCTCGAGTGATCTGACGGCAGCGATCGTCGGTATGCTGGTGGCCTGGCTGGGGTCGCTACCCCTGGCCTGGTTGATGTGGCGCATGATTGAATCGAGGGTGCTGCGACACTAGTTCGAGTCACGTGCCGCGGCTGGCCAGATGAGTCTCTGTCGATTGGAAAAATAATGAGTCAAGCCCTAAATGAACTCGATGTTGTGACACTGACCCAGGCCTACGCCGGTGGCGCCTTGTCGCCCGTCGAGGTGGCACGCTCGGTGCTGACCCGCATCGAACAGTGCGAGCCCAAGATTAATGCGCTGTACCTCGTACAGGCTGACCAGGCGCTCGCGCAGGCTCGTGCGGCCGAGACGCGCTGGCGTGCCGGCGCGCCTCTGTCACGACTGGACGGCGTGCCGGTTACCATCAAGGAAAACATCTACACCAAGGGTGACCCCGCTCCCATCGGCACGGCGGTGGGTGACTTTACGCCCAAGACCGCGGATGCACCGGCGGCGGCCCGCCTGCGCGAGGCCGGCTGCGTCATGGTGGGTAAAACCACGATGCCTGACTTCGGCATGCTTTCATCGGGCCTGTCTTCAGCACACGGTATCACGCGCAATCCATGGCGACTGGACTGCAATCCGGCGGGCTCATCGTCGGGAGCCGCCGCAGCCGCTGCAGCTGGCTACGGTCCACTTCATCTGGGCACCGACATTGGCGGTTCGGTGCGCTTACCTGCCTTTCACTGTGGCATCTTCGCGCTCAAGCCCAGTCTTGGCCGCGTGCCCGTCGATCCGCCGTTCATGGGTCGTGCAGCCGGTCCGATGACTCGTACGGTACGTGATGCGGCGTTCATGATGGATGTGCTCAGTCAACCCGATGGGCGCGACTTTATGTCGCTGCCGCCCGAGCGCTGTAACTTTGTTGACCGGCTCGACGGTTTCTCGCTTCGGGGTCTTCGTATTGGGCTGCTGCAGGACATGCAGGCTGGTTGGCCGGTGGAGCCCGCTGTCGCGAAAACGCTCGTTGCGGCGGCGCGGGCGCTTGAGTCAGCCGGGGCCATCGTCGAACCCATGACCTCGTTCATGACCCCGCAGATGCTTGATGGTATTCAGACGTTTTTCGAGGCGCGTTCGTGTCATGACATCCTGGCCATGCCCGTTGATCAGCGCAGCCGAATTCTTCCCTTCATCGTTGAATGGGCGACGTGGCGGGCGTCGCATTTTTCGGGCGCGCAGGTGATGGCGGCCTACCTGCAGGTCCACGCGATGCGCGAGGCGGCGGTCAAAGCCAGCGCGCCCTTTGACTTTGTACTTTCACCGACGGCGCCGATCGCCTCTTATTCCGCTGAGGTGGCCTGTCCGAATAATGATCCGCACCGGGCGCTGGACCATATCGCCTTCACCGTGGCCTGGAACATGAGCGAGCAGCCTGCGGCGGCGATCAACTGGTGGCATGGCGATGACGGTTTGCCGCTGGGCGTGCAGTTGATTGGCAAGCGCTTTGACGATGTAGGCGTCATGCGTCTGGCCCTCGCGCTTGAAACGATCAGACCTGCTCAAACCGCATGGCCCCGCTTGGCCTGACAGCTTCGGCGCTAACGTGACTTCGTATCGGTCGCGCCGCTACGTCTGCCCGGTCGATAGGGCTGGGCAGCGGTTTTCCTGTTTGCTACTGGGCCGGCACGTTACGGCAGCGATAAAGCGCCATGCCCTTGATACTCATGACCGTCTCGCCATCCTGATTGATGGCTTCCTGCTGGGCGTACACCACGCCTCGGTCGGGCTTGCTCTGCGAGCGCCGGCTGTCGATGACGGTGACGCGCACCCTCAGCGTGTCACCCGGTCTGACGGGTTTCAACCAGCGCACCTCGTCGATCCCCGGCGAGCCCAGACTGGCCAGCGGCGAAATGTAGTGGTCAACCATCAGTCGCATCATGACGCTGCCGGTCAGCCAGCCACTGGCAATCAAGCCTCCGAAGATGGAATCCGCCGCCGCCTTGGGGTCGGTATGAAACGGCTGGGGGTCGTAGCGCTGGGCGAACTCGATGATTTCGTCCTGGGTGATGGTGTAGCTTCCAAACTCCAGCACTTCGCCGGCTTGATAGTCTTCGAAGTAGCGTTCCTTGAGGGGAATCGTCATGTGTGCGCTCCGGTTGACTTCTAAAATAGCGCAAATCGTCTGAGAGCGCTTGTTGCCGCCATGCCCAAACTCACGCCGAAATCCCAGCTTGATAGCCCGTCTGATACGGTTCGACTTGATAAGTGGTTGTGGGCTGCACGCTTTTTCAAGACGCGCAGTCTCGCACAGCAGGCCATTGAGAAGGGCCGCGTGCTGTTGTCGGGAGAGCGGACGAAGCTGGCGCGCCTGGTGCGCCCCGGAGACGAGCTGACCCTGCAGATTGGTGAGGCTCGCCAGGTGGTGACTGTATTGGCGCTATCCGATGTCCGCGGCCCTGCGCCTGTGGCCCGTACCCTGTACGCCGAGACTGAGGCTTCGATCAAAGCCCGAGAGGAGCAGCGAGCTGCGCGCCGGCTATCGCCTGAGCCCGCGCTGAGCATCGAGGGGGGCAGACCTACCAAACGCGATCGGCGAATGCTCGTGCGTCTCGGTGGGGGTTGATATGCGTCGACTGATTCGGGCACTGCTGACGGTGATGGCATTTGCAAGTTCGGCAGCCATGGCTGAGCCATCTTCCGTGCGCGTGAGCGAAGCGGCCGCACGGCTCTCGGCTGAGCCGCATCTGCTGTTCATGCGGCATGAGCAGACCGTGGCGGGCGTGGGTGATCCGCCCGGATTCAAATTGGATGACTGCGCAACCCAGCGCAATCTGTCGCAGGCGGGACGCGCCCGGGCCGAGCAGGCGGGTGAGCGTATGCGGCAGGCCGGCATTGTGCTTGGGGTCGTACGTTCAAGCCGCTGGTGTCGAGCGCAAGACACAGCGCGGCTGGCCTTCGGTCGCGTTGAAGTTTGGGCCTCGATCAGTTCTTTCTTTGCTGGGCAGGGCGATGAGGCAGCGCAGTCTCGGGCGGTACGAGAATTTGCATCAAACTGGACCGACACTCGCCATGCGATGCTCGTGACGCATCAGGTGAATATATCGGCGCTCTTGGGCGTCTACCCCCAGCAGGGGGAAGTGGTGGCTGCACTGTGGCGCGACGGCGCCCTTCGAGCACAGTTCCGTTTCCATCCGGTTGACTCGCCGCAGTAAGGTGCCTCAGCCGACCCCGGCGTACAGGTGCGCCGCGTGGGTGAGCGACCAGCGGCTGGGCGCTTGTGCGCTTGTGCGTCTGAGCCTTGGATGCTCCGTGCGTCCAATCACCGTCCGATCAGCGATTTGTCTCGATGTTTTCGGTCTGTATCGGAGACGATAAGAGGCTGAGCGGGTGGCATGCTGCCGCACAAGATCCAGGTCAGGCTGCAGGCCAGCGAAAAAAATCCCCAGAAAATGAAAAAACCCAGCGTGTAGGCTGCTTCACGACTGTCGGCCAGGTGCACACCCACGATAACCAGCTCGTGAGGATCGATCATGGAAAAGAACACGCCCTCGGCGGCGACAGCCACCAGAAAGGCGGGCCACAGTACCTGCATCATGAAGCGACCAAAACGCCGATCGCCGATGGGCTTGGGATCCTGGTCCATGCTCGTCCCTTCGTGCGCGTGGGTCGTTGCGCTACTTACCGCGACTGCGCCGGCTGCATCGCGCTGTGCGTCGAATGCGCCGCTGGCACCCGCTGCTGAGTCGCGTGTATAGCCTGCGCTGCGTTCTGTGGCGGGTTTGTGCCCAGCTGAATGCTGGCCGCCTCGCCGCTGATGGACTGGACCAGGCGCCAACCCGCCTGCAGATCTTCCAGATGCACCGACCACCGACCGGCGGGCAAGCCAGGGCTATCGGCGCGCCAGATGCCGTTGCTGGAGCGTACCACCAGCAGATGCTGGTCGAGTTCGGCGCGAGTGGCATGCACGAATCGCAAGCTTAGCTCGCGCGCCTGTAGCGTGCCTGCATGCTCGGCGTGCAGCCGCACGAGCACGCGGCCGGAGTCCTTGTCGAAGTCGATGCGTGCGCCAACCCCAAGCTGCGCTGCATGCTCGTCGCGCGCGAGGGTCTGATTGATGGCCTTACCCTGCTTGTAGTAGTCGTCCACCACCAGTGAATTGTTGGCCGACGCGGCCAGCCACCAGGTGAAGCCACCGGCAACAACGGCCACTGCAGGTGCGAGCAGCAGCAGCCAGGGCTCGGGTTGTCGATACCAGGGCAAGACAGACGGGCGTGCACTCATGGGATGCTCCTTGAGCTAGCGTCGGGGTACGAAAAATGTCGATTTCACGTCGACGCTCTGACCGGGTAGATCCTGCGCCTGCACCTGGAACCTAAGGGCGTTGCTGCCCGGCTGACCGGCCCCGGATTTGATGCGGACCGACAACGGCACCAGACGCACGCCCGCAGGCGCCACCTCAAATTGCGCTGTACCGTGAATGTAGGCTGACTCTATGCCGCTGACCGACACCGAAAAGCGCTGCGCGGTCTCGGTCGAATTCATCAGCTGCAGGCTGTAGCTATTTTCGATGAGGCCGTCCTCAACCTCGCGACCCAGCATTCGATCGCGGATGATGTCAGCCTTGAAGGGTGTGCGCAGGGCCAAGGCGGTGAGAATGGCTGCGATGACCATCAGCAGGATGCCGCTGTAGATAAGTACCCGGGGCCTGAGCACACGCGCAAACATCTGCCTGCGCTCAAGTCCCTGCTCCAAGGCATGCGTTGTCGAGTAACGGATGAGACCGCGCGGATAACCCATGCGATCCATGACCTGATTGCACCCATCGATGCAGGCGGCACAACCGATGCATTCGTACTGCAGTCCCTTGCGGATATCGATGCCGGTCGGACAGACCTCGACGCAGATGCCGCAATCGACACAGTCACCCAGACCCAGCGTCTTGGGATCGGCTTTACGCGAGCGTGAGCCGCGTGGATCGCCTCGGGCGACATCGTAGGTGATGATCAAGGTGTCTTTGTCGAACATGGCGCTTTGAAAGCGCGCATAGGGGCACATGTACTTGCAGACCTGCTCGCGCATGTAGCCCGCATTACCCCAGGTGGCGAACCCATAAAACGAGACCCAGAAGGTCTCCCAGGGGCCCCACGAGAACTGCAGGGCTGAGATGGCCAACTCGCGAATCGGCGTGAAGTAGCCCACGAAGGTGAAGCCCGTCCAAAGTGCCAACAGCACCCAGGCCAGCTGCTTGGCCGTCTTGCGGGTGACTTTGCCCAGACTCATGGGCGCACGATCGAGCTGGATGCGAGCGTTTCGATCACCTTCGATCAGTCGCTCGAGCCACATGAAGATCTCGGTGTACACCGTCTGTGGGCAGGCATAGCCACACCACAGACGCCCGGCCACTGCTGTAAAGAGGAATAGCGACAGTGCCGAGACAATGAGAATGCCGGTCAGGTAGATGAAATCTTGCGGATAAAGCACCAGCCCTAAGATGTAAAAGCGCCTGTCGTCGAGCGCGAATAACACGGCGGGTCTATCACCCCAGGTAAGCCAGGGCAGACCGTAGAACAGCAGTTGCGTAAACCAGACCAGCGCCCAGCGCCAGCCGGCAAACCAGCCCGACACGGCGCGCGGATGGATCTTGCGGCGGACTTCGAACAGCGCCTGCTCAATATCGGGGCCCGCGGCGGGAGGCCCCGATGGTGAAACCGGATGACTCATCAGGGACGCGCCGAGCCTTGCGGAGCGACTGGGCGATTTGAAAGCCCCCAGACATAGGCGGCGAGCACGTGAACCTTACCTTCCCCCAGCGTTTCCTTGAAGGCCGGCATCTGGTTATTGCGCCCCTTGTTGATGGCCTCGACGACGTTGGCAATGCCGCCACCATAGAGCCAGACCTTGTCGGTAAGGTTGGGCGCACCCATGGCCACATTGCCCTTGCCCTCGGCACCGTGGCAGGCGGCGCAGATGCCGTATTTTTCTTTACCCAGCTGCGCCTTGGTGGCGTCGTGGCCACCGCCCGACAGCGACACCACATAGTGCGCCAGATTCTCCACATCAGTGGCGCCTCCGACGGCAGCAGCCAATGCGGGCATGACTCCATTGCGTCCGTTAAGAATCGTGGTCTTGATGGCTTGCGGGTCGCCGCCCCATAGCCAGTCGCTATCGGTAAGGTTAGGGTAGCCGCGTGCGCCCCTCGCGTCGGCGCCATGGCACTGTACGCAGTAGGTCAGATAGAGCCGCTCGCCGATACCGCGGCCCTGAGGGTCAGCGGCGACGGTCTGGACGTCCTGAGCCAGAAATTTGGCATACAGCGGCTCGGTGACCGCATTGAACTGCTTGACCTCGCGCTCGTATTGCTCAGCCTGCGACCAGCCCAGTGAGCCCTGGCTTGCACCCAGGCCGGGATAGAGCCAGAAATAGACGCCAGCGAAGATGATGGTAATGATGAAAAGGCCCAGCCACCAGCGTGGTAGTGGGTTGTTCAGCTCCTGCAGGTCTTCGTCCCAACGATGACCAGTGGTGCCCACGCTTTGACCCGGCACCTTGCCGCGGGCCATGGTGAGGGCCAGCCATAGGCAAAAAATAATGCTCACAATCGTGACGATTGCGATGTACAGGCTCCAGCCCGAGCTCAGGAAGTCTGCCATTTGAGAAGTCTCCGGTGGTTCAGGGCGCGTCAGTCTTTTTCGTTGAAGGGCAGATTCGCGGCTTCATCGAACCGCTGTCGCGAGCCTTTGCTCCAGGCCCACAGAACGATGCCCGCGAACAGCACAAAACTGACTGCGGCAATCACTCCACGCAGCACGTTGATATCCATGGCGGCGTCCTCAGCGGATGGGTTTGATAGCGGTGCCGAGGACTTGCAGATAGGCGATCAGCGCATCCATCTCGGTCTTATTCTTGAGCGCGGCGGTTGCGGTGCGAACCTGTTCGTCCGTGTAGGGATGCCCGAGTGTTCGCAGCACCTGCAGTTTTCGCGTGATGGTGCCGTCATCGGCGGCAGCCTTGGCCAGCCACGGATAGCCTGGCATGTTTGATTCGGGGACCAGATCGCGCGGATTGACCAGATGCACCCGGTGCCATTCATCGGTGTATCGGCCGCCTACTCGGGCCAGGTCAGGGCCGGTGCGCTTACTGCCCCACTGAAAGGGCCGGTCGTAGACAAATTCACCGGCGACCGAGTAATGACCGTAGCGCTCAGTTTCGGCCCGGAACGGGCGAATCATCTGGGAGTGACAGTTGTAGCAGCCTTCGCGTACATAAACGTCACGGCCAACCAACTGCAGCGGTTCGTAGGGCTTTAAACCGGCAACCGGCTCGGTGGTGGACTTTTGGAAGAACAGGGGAACGATCTCCACCAGACCGCCGAAACTGATCGCGATGATGATCAGAACGATCATCAGTGGCAGGCTTTTTTCGATTTTTTGGTGACTGAAACCAGGCATGATTTGCTCCGCAGTAGTACTCAGGCGTGCGCCACGGCCGCCGGGATAGGCGCGTCGACCGCTTTGCCCGCGCGCATCGTCATGACCATGTTGTAGAGCATCAGGCCCATGCCGGTGAGATACAGCAGACCACCCAGCACGCGGATGGTCCAGTACGGATAGGATGCTTTGACCGACTCAACAAAGGCGTAAGTCAGCGTGCCGTCCGCATTGGTGGCGCGCCACATGAGACCTTGCGTCACACCGGAGATCCACATCGCGGCGATGTACAGCACGATGCCGATGGTGGCCACCCAGAAGTGCACTTCAATGAGCTTGACGCTATGCATCTGGCTGCGTCCGTAGAGCCTTGGCAGCAGATAGTAGATGGCGCCCATTGAAACCAGGCCGACCCAGCCTAGCGCGCCCGAGTGCACGTGGCCTATGGTCCAGTCCGTGTAATGCGATAGCGCATTGACGGTCTTGATGGACATCATCGGCCCCTCGAAGGTCGACATGCCATAGAACGACAGCGAGACGATGAGGAATTTTAAGATGGGGTCTTGCCGAAGTTTGTGCCAGGCACCCGACAGGGTCATGATGCCGTTGATCATGCCGCCCCAGGAGGGTGCCAGCAGCACGAGCGAAAAGACCATGCCGATAGACTGGGCCCAATCGGGCAGAGCGGTGTAGTGCAGGTGGTGCGGGCCGGCCCACATGTAAGTAAAGATCAGTGCCCAAAAATGCACGACAGACAGACGGTACGAGTAAACAGGACGCTCGGCCTGTTTGGGGATGAAGTAGTACATGATTCCCAAAAAGCCCGCGGTGAGAAAAAAGCCCACCGCGTTATGGCCGTACCACCACTGAATCATGGCGTCCTGCACGCCGGCATAGGCTGAATACGACTTGGTGAGTGATACGGGGATGGCGGCGCTGTTGACGATGTGCAGTACCGCGACGGTGATGATGAAGGCGCCGTAAAACCAGTTGGCCACATAGATGTGTGGCGTGGCCCGCTTTGCGATGGTGCCGAAAAACACCACGGCATACGAGACCCACACGACTGCAATGAGCAGGTCAATGGGCCATTCGAGCTCGGCGTATTCCTTGCCGCTTGTGATGCCCAGAGGCAGTGATACTGCGGCCAGAACGATCACCAGCTGCCAGCCCCAGAAGGTGAAGCTGGCCAGTGTGGGGGCGAACAGGGGCACCTGGCAGGTACGCTGCACGACGTAGTACGAGGTCGCGAAAAGCGCACACCCACCGAAGGCGAAAATCACAGCGTTGGTGTGTAGCGGGCGAAGTCGGCTGTAGGTGAGCCAGGGCAGGTCGAAGTTAAGTTCTGGCCATGCCAGCTGCGCGGCGATCAGCACTCCCACCAGCATGCCAATAAAGCCCCACACTACGGTCATGACCGAGAACTGACGAACGACCGTGTAGTGATACCGGCCGCCGTAGGCTGCGGTTTGCGTCATGGATTCCCCCTGTATCGAACAGGGTGATTATTGGCAAGCCTGGACCGGTCAATATTGCGTTGCGTCAAGCCCACGGTCGAATTACCGCGTAAATCGCGATCGCGAGCCCGACTGTGGCGCGAATGGCTCACGCCTGGACCATGAACTCACGGATGTCTCAAGGGGCGCGGTCGTCGTCGATGAGGATGCTGCGCGCCGGGCTTTCAAGATCATCGAACTGACCGCTGTCGGCCATGCGCAGAAACAGCCACACGGCTAACGCGACGATTAGAAGACTCAGGGGAATGAGGAGGTAGAGCGCTTCCATCAGGGTGATCCTTCGGCCGCGGTGGCTAGTACAGTTTTTCGACCCCGGCTTGAGAGGGGCGCCGAGCGGTCCATGAGCAGTCGTGCGGCATTCGCGACGACCAACAGCGAGCTTGCCGACATACCCAGCGCCGCGATCCAAGGAGAGATCCAGCCCAAAGCGGCCGCCGGAATGGCCAGGCCGTTGTAAACCAGGGCCCAGGTCAGGTTGTGCGCGATGGTTCGTCGTGTGCGCCGGGCCAGATCAAGCATTTCGGGCAGTCGATCGAGCCCCTCGTTGAGCAGCACCACGCTGGCGGACGTGCGCGCGAGGTCGGTGGCATCGCCCACCGCCACCGATATGTTTGCGCAAGCGAGGACCGGCGCGTCGTTGATACCGTCACCGACCATCATGACGCGACGCCCCTGGGCCTGCAGCGCCCTGACGTAGTCGAGCTTGTCGTCAGGTGAGGCGCCCGCCCGGACGTGGCGGATGCCCAGCTCGGCGGCGACTGCCTCGGCCATGGCGCTGTGGTCTCCGGAAAGCAGGTGTGCAACCAGGCCCCGCGCGCGCAGCACAGCAACGACATCGGCCGCCTCAGCGCGCAGGCTGTCGCGAAAACGGAGCCGAGCCACAGGCTCGTCGTTGCGTATCAGCCATGCTTCGGTGGTGTGCGCCTTCTGCCCTGCATGGTCGGTGTTAACGGGCTTGCCGATGCGCCAGCAATGCCCATTGACTTCGCCCTCAACGCCCGAACCCGGAAGGCTTCTCAATGAGTGGGCGGCCAGTGGCGTGAACCCGTGTGTCTGCGCCGCCCGCAGGATTGCCTTGGCCAGCGGATGCGACTGACCCTGCTCAAGGGCGGCTGCGATGGCGAGCCATTGCGCAGTCTGGTCAGGGTTGGTCGGGGCGCAGGACCCGGCCCCGTCCCGCGCGTCGTCGGCGCCGACAATGTCACTGAGCTGCGGTTCGCCCAAGGTGAGGGTGCCGGTTTTATCGAACACCACGTCGGTGACGCCGGCCAGCGCCTCCAGCACGTCGTGACGTGTGATGAGGATGCCCCGGCGCAGCGCGTGTCCGGTTGCGGCGGCGAGTGCCGCTGGCGTGGCCAGAGAAAGTGCGCAAGGGCAGGACACCACCAGGACCGCCAATGCAGTCGGCAGCGCGCGACCAGGATCAATGAGGTGCCAGAGGGCGTAGATGAACAGGGCCAACAGCAGCAGGGCCGCTGTAAAGTGACGGGCGATACGGTCGGCTGTGGCCGCGAGCGGCGTGCGCTGGCCAGCGGCACGCAGGGCAAGCTGCTCGATATTTGAAAGAGTACTGCTGTGCAGCGGCCGCAGCACCTCGAGTCGAACGGGGTTTCCTATATTGATCGCGCCGCCGGGCAACTCGCTGCCCGGAAGCTTCTCGATGGGCGCTGACTCGCCGGTTATGAGCGACTGATCGATCCGGGTCGGGCCGTTGAGTACGCGTGCATCGACCGGAATACGCTCGCCGACGGCCACCAGAATCTCATCGCCTGGTGTCAGGCGTACGGCCGGAATGAGCTCGGTGTGGTGACTGGCTCTGATGACTCGGCGAGCCGAGTCGGGTACGCCGGCCGCGAGCGTATCGACCGAGCGACTGGCGCGTCGGCGGGCTGACCACTCGAGATGACGCGCCGCAAGCAGCAGAAATACAAACATCGTAACGGTGTCGTAATAGACATCGCCTGCGCCGATAAGGGTTGCCCACACGCTTGCGCTAAAGGCAGCGATGACGCCTATAGCGACCGGTACATCCATGCCCAGGCTGTAAGCGCGCAAATCGCGCCAGGCGCCGGCGAAAATTGGTGCCGCTGAATACAGCACCACCGGAAGCGTGAGCATAAGACTGGCCCACTGCATCAGGGACTGATGAGCGGGATCGATGTCCCCCGACTGCGCGAAGTAGGCGGGTGCCGCGTACATCATCACCTGCATCATCGAAATGCCGGCCACGAACAGGCGTCGCAGGCTGGCGCGTGACTGGCGTTGAATGGATTGTTCGCGCGTCTTGACGTCAAATGGCTTTGCCTCGTAGCCCAGCGTGTGCACGCGTTCAAGCAACTTTGACAGCCGAACCTGGGCGGGATCCCACTGGATGAGGGCGCGTTCGGTGCTCAGATTGACCTGCGCGCGCGAGACGCCGGGTTGAGCACCCAGACCTTGCTCAAGCAGCCATACACAGGCGCTGCAACGCAGGCCCTCGATGAGTAGATTGGTCTCGCATAGCCCGTCGCTTGTGCGTACATAACGGGCAGCCACTTCGGGCGCGTCGTAGAGCGCCAGATCGGAGGGTGCGCGGACCGCGGTGGTCGCCACGTCGGCGCGTGCGCCATAGTAGCGCTGCAGCCCTCCGTCAATGATGGCGCTGGCGACGGCCTGGCAACCAGCGCAGCACAGGGGCTGCTCGGTTCCGTCAATGCATACGCGCCAGCGAACCGGTCGCTGCACGGCTTGGCCGCAGTGATAGCAACGAAGACCCGGAGCGTGCGACATATGCGATGGCTTCAAGGTTGAAGCCACTGCAGGCAGGCTACGCCCACATCATGCAGCCGCGCCAAGGGATCGATGCGGACGATACCGGCGACGGCCAAAAAAACGATGACCGCGCCGGCTGCGCGGCGCAGGCCAGCGCGGTGTAATCCAAGGCTCAGGTGATGCGCCGCCCAGCCAGCTGCCAGCAGGCCCGGCAGTGTGCCCAGACCAAAGGCGAGCATAACGACGGCGCCATCGATTGCGCTGCCACTGACCAGACTCGCCGAGAGCACGCCATAGACCATTCCGCACGGAACCCAGCCCCAGGTCAGGCCAACCCGCAGGGCCCCGATCAGCTCCCCCAGCGCCGACTCACGGTGCCCTGGTCTGACGCGATGGCCGGCGCTCGGGCTCAGCGAGCGGATGGCGGCAGGGGCAATTTTTTTCCACAAGGGTTGCCCAAGACCCTCGAGCATTCGTACGGGCGTCTGCCAGCCGAGCAGATACATCCCCAGAAGCAGGAGCACCCCATTGGCCAGCACGAAGGCTGACTGCTGCACCGGCAACACATGCTGGGCCATCCAAGCAGCCGAGCCCACGGCGCCGGCCAGTGCTCCGGCCACGGTATAGCTTGCGATGCGCCCCATACTCCAGGCGATCCGGTGGGCAAGTGCCGATGAAGCGTCCCTAACAATGGCACCACCGCCGGGTCCTTGGGGTAGGGCGACGTGCGCCGCCGCCGCGAGGTCTCTACTGGAGGCTGCGCCAGCCAGCGCAGACGAAGGCCTCAGGGCAGGACCGAGCCGCTCGGTTGTTGGAAGGGCTCGGATGACGACGACGCGGCGGCGTGCTTCGAGCGCTGTCACAATACCCCCGCACATGCCGACACAGTGTGTAGCGCCGAAGAGCCCAACCAGGAAGGCGGCGGTGATGGACAGGGAGATCATGAACAAGGCGACGGACGCGCGCTGGCGTAAACTTGGGCACAAAAATTCAGAGTTGATGGTAGGCAAATCGGCACGGAGCGCCTTGCGCTATGTCAAGAACGCTGGATGTGAAATCACCCTGGCTTGTGCGCACGCTGGATCAGACGCGGCTGCCTTTTGAGCGTCGTGAGATCATGCTCGATAGCGCTATCGCCTGCTTTGACGCCATCCGCACGATGCAGGTTCGGGGCGCCCCCCTGATTGGGGCCCTCGCCGCCTTCGGGCTTGCGTTTGCCTTGCGCGAAGGGCGTAGTCCGAATCGCCAGCATCATTCCTCAGCTGAAGTCTCGAGGGCTTGCGCGGGGCCATCAAGCCCTGACATGGTTCTGGACGACGCTGATCAATGGCTCATGCAGGCCCGGCACTGGTTGGCGTCGGCGCGTCCCACCGCGGTCAACCTGGTGTGGGCGCTCGATCGGGTGGTGGCCGCTGTACGCCCGCTTGCGCCGGCTGACCGGGCGCAGGCGGCTTGGGCCACGGCGCTTGCCCTGTGCGATGAGGATGTGCACTGCAATCAGCGAATCGGAGAGTACGGCGCAGCGCTGCTGGCGCAAGCCGGAGCGCAACGTCTGGCAGCGGGTTTGGCGCTACAGGTGCTCACGCACTGCAATGCGGGGCGACTGGCCACCGTCGGACATGGGACTGCACTTGCCCCCATTTATCACCTGCATGCTCGTGGTGTACCGGTACATGTGTGGGTGGACGAGACTCGACCGCGCAATCAGGGCGCCGCGCTGACAACCTGGGAGCTTGCCGAGGCGGGCGTATCGCATACCGTCATCGCCGATAATGCCGGCGGCCTTCTGATGATGCGCGGCCGCATCGATGCCGTGATCGTCGGTTGTGACCGGGTTGCAACCAATGGCGATGTGGCCAATAAGGTGGGCACTTATCTCAAGGCGTTGGCGGCCGCTGACAACCGGGTGCCGTTTTTCGTGGCATGTCCGCTATCCACCATTGACCCGCAATGCGTGGATGGAAAGTCGATTGAGGTCGAAGAGCGCAGCCCTCGAGAGCTTACCCACCTGCGAGGTCGTCTGCCAGATGGTTTGGTGGCTGAAGTCCAACTGGTACCTGATGGCACCCCGGCAGCCAATCCCGCCTTCGACATCACACCGGCCCATCTGGTGCAGGCCCTGATCACCGAGCGAGGGTCTTGCGAAGCCTCTCTTGCGGGCATCAGCGCTTTGTTTCCCGAGCTGTTCGGCGAGCTTAACCCGCATACGTGCGCCCGCGAGACGAGCCAACAGGGGGGCTCATGACGACGATGAAGCGTTCGCATGTCAATGAGGATGTGGCGCGCGCCGCGCTGATTGCGAGCTGTCTACGGATGTCTGAGCTGGGCATCAACCAGGGCAAGTCGGGAAACGCATCACTGCGTTGGCATCGCGGTGGCGAGATGGGCCTGCTGATCACGCCCAGCGGTATCGCTTATGACCGGCTGGGTGTGGACGACATCGCATGGCTGCCATTACAGGACATCACGGGCGATGAACATGACCGAGACCTGAGCGGGAGTTCGTCTGCGTCAGCGGCGCAGGTCACGCCGGCGACCCTGACGCTACCCCTGCGATTTGATGGTCTGCATGCGC
>JBIKMC010000183.1:0-7037 GCA_044359405.1 Burkholderiaceae bacterium | reverse complement strand
GCCATGAGCGCTTCTCGGCCGAAGTCGGCCAGAAGCTCCGACCGATTGAGCCGCAGCGCAAGCTCGCGGGCGCGAAGCTGCTCGGACACGTCGCGGATATTGGCACACACGAGATCGAGCGACCCAAGACGCAGAGGGCTGAGGCTAATCTCGACGGGGACTTCGGTCCCATCGCTTCTTAATGCCCACAGGGCCGTATTGACACCCATCGGTCGTGGCGTTGGCTGTTGAGCGTAGCGCTCGCGGTGTTGCTGGTGAACACCGCGCAATCGGGCCGGTAAAAGCTCGTCGACACTGAGACCTTCGAGCTGCGCCAGCGTGCGACCAAAGAGCGTCTGACACTGGTGGTTGGCCAGAAGAATAGTGCCGTTGCGATCGGCCAGCAGTAGCGCGTCAGCGGCCGAGTCAAAGATGCGCCGAAAGAGCTCGGGTTTATCGGCGTCCGTCAGCTGAGATGATGGGCGCTTGTCATCATCCATCACGCACTCACCTTAGCCGCGAAGATATAGCCAACGCCACGCACCGTCTTGATCAGGCTGGGCAAGCTTGAGTCATCGCCCAGTTTGCGCCTGAGACGGGCAACCTGAACATCAATGGCTCGGTCGTAGGGACCCGCCTCGCGGTGGTACATCAGATCGATCAGTTCATCGCGGGATATAGCACGGTTGGGTCGTCCCAGAAACAGAACCAACAGATCGAATTCGCCTGTGGTGAGAGGGACTGGAGAGCCATCAGGATGACTGAGCGACCGACTCGCCTCATCAAGGATCCATCCATCAAAGCGCCAGGCTCGCGCGCCGGGCGAACTGAGCTGGGCAGCAGCAGGCTGAGTCTGACGACGTCGCAGTACGGAACGAATACGGGCCAGGAGTTCGCGTAGATCAACCGGCTTTGCGACATAGTCGTCAGCACCCAGCTCCAAACCCACAATGCGATCGATGCCTTGCCCGTAACCGGTCACGATGATGATGCCCACGTCACTGGACTGTCGAAGCCGTTGGGCTAGAGTGAGCCCGTCATCGCCCGGTAGCCTCTGATCGAGCAGAACCAGATCAGCAGGGTGACGAGCCAACTGGTCCATCAGGCCGATGCCATCAGCTACGGCGTCAACGGTGTATCCGTAGCCGCGCAGATATCCGACAAACAGGTCTCGGATATCTTCATCATCGTCGACGACCAAAATACGTTCCGACATGTACTGCGCCCATCAAGCGATCGGAGGCGTGCTTCGCATCCGAAGATCCGGTATTTATGCCGGAGTGTAACAGCGTGACCGCTGCTCAGATGGGCTCTGTGTCGTTGAGCAGGAGCAGCAGGGCCTGGTCCAGTGCGTGAGCGCTGAGTGGCTTGATAGCCAGGGTCACCCCAGCTCGACGGGCGCGTTCATGGGTTGGTAGGCTTGTGTCGCCCGTTGCAAGCAGACACTTGATTCCGGGGTGGATCTGCCGCGCGTGCTCGACGAGATGCAGGCCGTCAATGGAGCCAGGAAGATGCAGGTCAGTGATCAGCAGATTGAACTGCCTGGTTCGAAGTCGATGCAGGGCCCCCTCAACGCTGAACACGTGATCGATGCGATCGGCACGGCTGCGCAGCAATAGGGTCATGGCGCGGGCAAGCTCGGCATCGTCCTCGACCAGCAGGATTCTTGGCAGGCAGGCTTCGATCGTATGGGCTTGCTGACTGGCGGATTCGACCTGCGGCGGGCTGTGATCAGACCCTGACTGAGGGCGGTAGTGCTCGGCCGCGAATCGGAGCGTGAAGCAGCTTCCGCTTTGGCCGTCTGATTGAACCTGGACCTCAGCCGACATCAGGGACGCGAGTCGCTTCACAATGGCCAGGCCCAGCCCCAATCCGCGCACACCCTCATGCGAGGCGCGCTCGACCTGATAATGATCTTCGAATACGCGTTGATGCAGCTCGGGTGCGATGCCAATGCCACTATCAGAGACCCGGAACATGAAACCATGCTGCGTCGGCTGAGCAACGATCGAGATGCTCCCGGAAGGCGTATATCGAATTGCGTTGTCAAGCAGGTTTCGAAGGCATCGACCCAATAGGACGGGGTCGCACAGAAGACTTCCCCCGTCTGATGAGAATCTGAGCGAGAGGCCTTTTTCAGACGCACGAGCGTCGAACTCTAGCCGTAGCTCGGCGATCATCGCTTCGACGGAGAGCCACTGAGGGCGTGGCTCGATGACGCCTGCGTCGAGGCGTGAGAGATTGAGAAGACTATCAAGCAGTTCGCCCATGGCGTGGGACGATCGCTCAATGCCCTGAACAAGAGGCGTTATGGCAGGGTCGGTGCAGCGCTCGCGCAACACGGTCGTGAGTAGCCCAAGTGCGCTGGCGGGCTGCCGTAAGTCGTGGCTGGCACAGGCAAGAAACTTGCGGGCGGTGTCGTGAGCCTGTCTGGCGCTGCGGATTGCCTGCGTGAGCTTGCGCACCAGCTGACGCCGCTCGCTGGATTGAGTGACTGAATCGCGCAAGGCCGAATATGATTTTTCACCCAGCCGCGTCAGCAGGAAGGCATAGACCGCCAACGCTGGAAGGCCGAGTTCAGGCGCTGGCAGTGGGGTTTGAACCCAGGCAACCGCGATTTGTACCAGGATGCAGGCGCTGTGTAGCAGGGCCTGTGCCCGAAAAGCCGTGTGCATGCCGACGGTGATCGCCAGCCATCCGATACAAATCAGGCCCAGCGCGAGCAGATGCTGCATGGATAGCAGATGGGCGAACAGCGAGATGGGTGCGCCAACGAGCAGACCCGAGAACGCGGCGGTCAAGCCGAAGCAGGCCTGTGCGCTTGCCAGGCGTCTTGGCAAATGCCGACGAGCGCATTGGATGCGAGCTGTCTGGCATAGGGCAAAGCAGCCTGCCCAGACGAATTGGTCGTATTGAGGAACGGCGCTGCCCAGGAGCAGCAGCACCAGGGCAATGAATAGGCCTGCCGCAATGCATTCGGTCAAAACCTGGCGTCCCTGCAGGCGGCAGCGTTCCAGCGCGAGTCGACGCGCAAGCGATGGCATTCGGGAAGGGTCTATAGCTATTTGCCCGGTGGACTGCGTGCTCGGTATCCCGCAGCCGCTCGACGGCAGAGGCGACGAAGCCACGCGGGACGATGACATGCCGGGCCCTTGTTGAAATTGAAAAGGTGTCCAGAGATGCTAGTTGGGAGTCGCGGTGCGTACCATCGGCCACTTGGCCTATCGGTTCTTCGGCCTAGATCATTCGCAGCGTCGACGTTTGTCAGGACTTGTTGTTGACATCGCCGGCGTGATGTTGGGGTTGAGCCGATAGCAGGTAAAGGCCTTCACCCCCATCAGCCATGCCTGTCGCATGAGCGGGTCAAACGCTGCCCGAGGATAATCGGTAGGGATGGAGATCGTCTTGCTGATTCCCGCATCAACGAATGGTGTGACGCTGGCCAGCATACGAAGCTGAGACGTTGGCGATACGTCAGCAGCCGTCAAAAAAGCGTGACCTGAACAGACGCCAGGCGTGATCCGCCACAAGCGCTGTCTCGTCGGTAGCCGCTCCGCGGCCGCGATGCCAGATCTGTGGCCCCATGATCGGCTCAATTCCAGGCGAGACGTTATCGGCGAACGCGAGGGATATCGATCCTGTTGGCGCAATTGACAGACGGTGTGAATTTCGGATGCCATGCTGCTGGATTCGTCGACGCAGGTGCTCTGGAAGGCGAGAGCCGGCCCTGGGCCTGGTCAGATACGTCAATGCATCCAGATCGGGAAATGAGCTACGTTCCATGGCAAGTCGAATGGACGCCTCGCAGGCCGCATCGCGAAGGCATCGTGCGACTCGAGCAGCGAATGCACAGCCAGCGCTACTGTCGTAGCGAAGCCCCAGCATGAACAGCGCGTCTCCCAATCCGGTGAATCCCAGACCGATTCGGCGTTGTCGACGCGCGAGTTCGACATGCTCGGGGAGAGGCCAGTGCGTAAGTTCGATGACATTATCGAGTGCACGCACAGCGACGCGGGCCACGTCGGCGAATCGGTTCAGGTCAAACTGAGCGCGTAAGCTAAAGGGCGAACGTACAAACCGTGTCAGGTCGATAGATCCCAGGTTGCAGGCGCCGTAGTCGGGAAGAAATTGTTCGCCGCAGGGGTTGGCTGCCCGCAACGGGGCCTGATTGGTCACGCCTTCATCACGGTTGACCTGATCGATGAAGATGACACCCGGCTCGCCGCACGCGTAGGTCGCATCCTGGAGCTGCTGCATGACGTGTCGTGCCGGTAGTCTGTTGTAAACGATTGACCGATCGGACACTTGGTCATTCAAGATGCCTTTGGGCTGGTAGCGCAGGTCCCATATCTCGTCTCGAAAAGCCTTATCCATGAAGGCATCGGTCACGCTGACCGACAGATTGAAGTGGGCCAGACCGCCCGAGCGCTTGCGCTGAATAAAGGCGATCACGTCGGGGTGATCAATGCGCAGAACAGCCATCTGAGCGGCTCTGCGATCTCGGTGCACAATCGCTTGAGCGACTCGCTGTTCCATCAAATCCAGAAACTCCAGGGGCGAAGGCAGGCCGGGCATTTCTTGAAGTGAATGAGGGTCATTCCGCGGTGGAAGATCGCTTAGATCGTAGCCAACACCGCCACCCGCGGCCATGGTCACCATGGCTTGGCGGACGCCCTCGTGCCAAGCGGCTCTGTGCATGGGCGGCAGAACTGGCTGCACAAAGCAGTTGATCAAAGTTGCTGCTGTTTGCAGGCCTGCCGCGGCTTGAATGCGACCACCGGGGATGAAGCCGGCCCGCATAGCCTGAAGAAAGATGTCAGCGTAGTCAGCGCGTTTGCGGGGGCTTTCGACTGAAGCAAGGGCGATCGCTACCCGATGTCTGACATCGTCAACGGTGTGTTCACCGGGCGCCAGATAACGCTCGCGCAGCACGTTTACGCACAAAGGCTGCGGTGTCAGCTTCGTCTGCGGGCGATGCCTCTTCTTCATGCTCAGGACGATTCGTTGACGACTGTGGCGTGTGTCGCGCGAGGTCCGCGCGGCGAGGTAGCGCCCGATATCGCCTGACTATGCGTGGAGGTCTTGCTTGAATATTTGCGTGGGCTCAAGCTGCCTTGAGTGTTGTTGAACGGAATTGCGATGACGCAAATGCATAGCCGCCGCGCTGGCCAGAATGCGCGAAGCCATGCGATGGGCGAGCGGGCCATCCACGAGCGCGCGTGTCGCCTGCTGAACTGCAATAACGAAGGATGTGCCAGCGACAATGTCACAGAAACAGGAGCCATCCCAGGTTGTATCCCGCCGGCTACTTGCCATTCTGTTGAGCGTGCTAGGTCTGGTTCTGCTGGTGGATGTATGGTACTCGGCGGGTCGCGTCGTAGTACTCGACTACAGCGACTTTCTTGCGCACCTGGACGCCGGCAACGTGAGCTCGGTCGCGGTCGGAGAGGAACGCATCGAAGGGCAGTTTCGCGAGCCCACGATAGACGGTCGACGGTCATTTGTGACTCTGGCGGTGCAACCCGGATTGGCCAGCCAGCTGGCTAATTACCCTGGGCTTCGGTTCAGCGGACTGGCTCGATCGGGATGGCTGTCAAGCGTCCTAGGATGGTTATTGCCAGTATTGCTCCTGATGTGGGGATTGCGCTGGATGGCCAGCCGAGCCCAGGGATCTGGCGGTCTGACATCGGGGTTGATGGCCGTAGGTCGCAGCCGCGCGCGCGTTTACGCCGAGACGGGTGTTGGCGTGAGCTTCGACGATGTCGCTGGAGTTGATGAGGCCAAGGAGGAGCTGCGTGAGGTAGTCGGCTTTCTGAAGGATCCGTCTGGCCATGGACGGTTGGGTGCACGAATCCCCCGAGGAATTCTGCTGGTGGGGCCTCCTGGAACGGGTAAGACCCTGCTTGCACGGGCGGTCGCGGGGGAGGCCGGCGTGCCGTTTCTCTCCATCAACGGATCCGAGTTCGTTGAGCTGTTCGTGGGCGTTGGGGCGGCCCGGGTTCGCGACTTATTCGAGCAGGCACGACGTGTCGCTCCGGCAATCATATTTATCGACGAGATCGATGCGCTTGGCCGTGCAAGAGGTGCATTTGGCTTGGGTGGGCACGATGAAAAGGAACAGACGCTGAACCAACTGCTGGCTGAGCTGGATGGCTTTGATCCACGCGTCGGCGTGGTTTTGCTTGCTGCTACAAACCGCCCAGAGATTCTCGATCCGGCCCTATTAAGGGCTGGGCGCTTTGATCGTCAGGTCCTGGTTGATCGACCTGATCGGCGCGGCCGCGTACAGATTCTGCAGGTACATCTGCGCAAGATTCGGCTTGATGCAGCGGTCGTCGTTGAGCAGATTGCGGCAATCACGCCGGGCTTTAGCGGGGCCGATCTGGCCAACCTGGTTAACGAGGCTGCGCTGGTGGCGACGCGACAAGGTCGTGAATCAGTGGCGATGGAGGATTTCACCGTTGCCCTCGAACGTATTGTGGCTGGCCTAGAGAAGCGAAACCGGCTGCTGAACCCGATTGAGCGACGGGCCGTCGCTTATCACGAAATGGGGCATGCACTGGTGGCGATGACGCTGGTGCCAGACACGGTCATTCATAAGGTTTCCATCATTCCGCGCGGGGTGGGGGCTCTGGGGTACACCATCCAACGTCCCACTGAAGATCGCTTTCTGATGACAGCGCGCGAGCTGCGCAACAAGATGGCGGTCTTAATGGCCGGCCGCGCGGCGGAACAGCTGGCCCTGAACGAGATATCGACGGGCGCCGCTGATGACCTGTCGCGCGTCACCGACATCGCGCGAAGCATGGTCGTTCAGTACGGGATGATTCCTGCGCTCGGACCCGTTTCATTGGAGGCGCCGCCGTCGACGTTCGGTGGGCCGCCAGCCGGGATGCCATGGCTGTCGCCCGAGCGCAGCAGCATGGCCGACCGAACCGCCCGAGAAGTCGACGAAGCGGTTCGCCAGTTGGTTCGCGAAGCGCTGGATGACAGTACCGCCGTGCTGATGCGTCAGCGGGCGAGGCTCGACGCTGGCGCCAGCGCCTTGCTTGAGCATG
>JBIKMC010000182.1:0-7050 GCA_044359405.1 Burkholderiaceae bacterium | reverse complement strand
CAAGCTCCGAAAAAGCGCTTTTTAACCCCAGATGTCGGCCAGGGCACGCAGAAAGTTTCGACCCGCAATCTTGTCGACTTCGGCGCCGGTAAAACCGCCACGCTCAAGCGCCTCAAGAATGCGCGGAAACTGGCGAGGGGTGGGCGTAGGCGCCGGGTAGCGCCCCGCTGAAGTGTTGCCAAATGCCCGCGCGTATTCGCCGCCCGACTTCTCGTACTTGGCTTTACTGAGATCGAGCACCGACTGAGCATAGGCATCGTCCTGCACCGACGAAAAATCAGTGCCTACGCCCACGTGATCAATGCCAGCCACCGAAGCGACGTGACGCGCATGCCGAACAAAGTTCTCAAGCGTGGGCGGTTCATCAGCCCGACCGCTCCAGTTCATGAAGCCATGGATGCTCACCCCGATGACACCGCCCGACTTAGCCACCGCCCGCAAGGTTTCATCAGACTTATTGCGAACGCGCTCGTTGACAGCCTTGGCATTCGCGTGCGTGAGCAGAACGGGCTTGCGCGACACCGCAGCCGCTTCCCGCCCGGTTTGCTCAGCACAATGCGACAAATCAATCGCGACACCCGCCTCGTTCATGGCCGCAATCAGATCATGTCCGAAGCGCGTCAAGCCAACGCCCTTGCGCTCTTCCATGCAGCCGTCAGCGGCCAGATTAGCCTCGTTGTAAGTCAGCTGCGCAATACGCAGTCCCATGGCATGAAAGGCATGAACACGCTCAAGCTTATTGCCAAACGGAAGCGTGTTCTGCCAGCCCATGATGAGGCCGGTCGTGCCCTCTTGCGCGGCCGCCTCGATATCGCGGGCCGACAGCACCAGACGCCAGCGCGACCCGGGGGCACGCACACGGGCATGCCAGGCCGCCATCTCGTCGAAGGCCTGATCAAATTCGGCCAACATGTGGGACACCGTGATGTTGGCGGCCGTGACGCCGCCCGTAGCCAAAGGCTCGGGGTTGCCGTCACTGAGATAAACCAGACCATCGATGACGATACGCGGCGAGGCGGATGCAGAACTCATGGGCGGGGCTCCGGGATTGGGGTCGAACCATGCGTGGGGGTCAAACCGCGCGTGAGCGTCAGACCGTGGGCAGCGGTCCGGGCTTGGGCACGATGCTTTCAGGAAGACTGGCCACGTGATCAGCGATCTGGCCAGGCGTGGCGAACCAGACGCTGGAACCCTGTGCCGACATGTGCTCAAGCATGCGACGCAGCTGAATCGCGCGGTGGGGCTGCCCCATCAGAAAGGTGTGCAGCGAAATGCCGCAGACCAGCGGCCAGCCGTTGCGCTCACCATCGTGCAACTGCTGCGTGAAGCCATCGGTGACCATGCGCGTGAACTCTTCGTCGCTGGCGCCACGATTAATAAAGGCTGGAATATCGTTGAGCTCCATGGCGGGATAGGGCACGGCCATGATGGGACCCCGCGCTGTGCGGAACCATTGCGGCTGCTCATCAAAGTACCAATCCATCATGTAGGTGTAGCCCGCCTCAAGCAGCAGCTCGGGTGTGTTGGGGCTCTGCGAAATAAACGGCCCCAGCCATCCCTTGGGCGCCTTACCCTCTTCCTGAATGAAACGATCGCGAACCTCCATCAGCATGGCCCGCTCGTAGTCAGTTTCCATTTCAATCTGCCGCTCAGAATTGGTGCGACCGTGGCCCACGAATTCGTCGCCGCGCTTGCGGAAGGGCTCAAGCACTTCAGGGCAGACGTCATAGACGCTGGTGTTGGTGAGAATGGACAGCGGAATTCGAAATCGATCGAACAACTCAAGAATGCGCCAGATACCGACCCGGTTGCCGTAGTCGCGATAGGCATAGCCGCGATGAAACGGCGCTGATGGCAGCGAGGTGAAATCGGGGCCAGGGTTGCGACCGAACTCAAACGCCTCAACGTTCAGCGCAAAATAAACGGCCAGTTTGGCGCCATTGGGCCACGTGTATTGCGGGCGCTTGGGCAGCGCCGAAAACGGATAACGACGAAACTTGTTATCAAATTTTTTCATGAAACTCTCCGGGATTTACTGAGGCAGACGGCGAATCTGTTCCATCACTTCGGCCACTGGCTTCACGTCCGCGTATTTGGCGGCCATATCAAACAGATTCACGGCGTGGCTGGTGGCGCTTCGGTCATAAACGCATTCAATGGGCACGGTGCAGCGAAAATTGTAGGCAAACGCGTCGACCACGCTGCCGCGAACACAGCCACTGGTGGTGCAGCCCGTGACCACCAGGCTGTCGACGCCCAGATCAATCAGGTAGCTGACCAGGGGTGTACCAAAAAACGCGCTGGGATGTTTTTTAGGCAGCAGGACATCACCATCCCGTGGCGCGACCTCCTCGACGAAGCGATAGCCCTCAGCCGCCACGGTCATCAAAGCAGGTACTTTTTCAGCCAGACGGCCCACATCAAAGCGCTCTTTGGGCGCCACATAGGGGTACAACACAGGAAGCTTGCGCTCGCGAAACAAAGCCAGCAGGGGTGCGATATGGTCGACAGCAAGCCAACCGACCTCGCCGCACGCGGTCTTGAACTCTTTGATCGCCTCCCAGAAGGGTTGACGCTGAGTACCCACCGTGCGGTATTGAACGTCGATGATGAGCAGCGCCGGGCGCTTGCCCATACCCTGTGGACGGCCAAATCCGGCCGCTTCATAAGCTGCGATCTCATCGGGAGTGATGATGCCTTCCCAGGGCTGTTTCATGCAGATTCTCCGGACAAAAACGGGGATGGATACGGTGATCTTAGTCTGGCGCGCGCAGTGCGAGAGCACGCCCCAGGTCTTGCAGGTTGGCTGAGGACGACAGCGTCATGCAGGCGGCTTCCAGTCGCGCAACACCGTCGGTACTGAGCGTGCGCTGGGCGTTCCGTCGAAACTTATCAAGCACGCGTTGCGGCGACGGTGGCCGCGTGTGATTGCCATCAACATCATCAATGCGCACCTGCTCGACGCGGCCGCCATCGAGCTCAATCCGAACCACCGCCTCAAAGCGCTGCGGGAACCGTGCGTTTTCCAGCCGTGTCCAGCTGACCTTGCGCGCCAACGCAAGCACGGCATCGCTGGGAGAGCGCTCGAAGGTCTGCAAGCCAACGTCGCCCTCAACCAGGCGCGCGGCCAGTGCCACCGGCAGACTCCAGCGCGCCGCGTGACCACTGGCGGGCGCCAGGGCACGAGCCCATGGTTCGCAGATGACGGGCGCGGCACCCGCAGGCACCTCGCAGGCGATGGACTTGATGTCATTCACCTGAAGACCACGGTCGGACAGGATTGAGGCCGCTTCGATAAAGGGGTGCAGGTAATGGCAGCAGGGATAAAACTTGAAAGCTGCCTCGAGTAAATGCCAGTCGTGCCCGAAGCCCCGCAGCAACCCCGAAAGGCGCGACTCGGCTTGATCATCGTCGGTGAACTGCTTGAAGAGTCCCCAGCGACCATCCAGGGCCGTCAACGGGCCGGTCATGCCACTGGCGGCCATCGTGGCCGCCATGACCCCGCCATGCGCGGCCCAGCCCGAATGCAGCGATTTCACCGATGAGCCGTTGCTGAGAAACTCCATCACACCGCCTGCCTGGCTGAGCGAGATTCCCAGCGCGGCGAGCATCTGTGGTTCATCAAGACTGGCCAGCTCGGCGGCTATGAGCGCAGCCGCCATGACGCCCGCCACCGAGGTCGCCTGCCAGCCCTGTGCGTGAAAACGGCCCGGCGCTGCCAGGCCCAGACATACCAGCGCCTCCCAACCACGCGCATAGGCGCCCAGCAACGCGGAACCACTGGCGCCGCAGGCCTGGGCTGCGGCCAGCGCCGCCGGAGCGAGTGCCGAACTGCCGTGCATGATGGAGCCCGTATGCGTGTCGTCGAACTCAAGGCTATGCATGAGTCCTCCATTGATCAGCGCAGCGTCAGCAGCCGCTGCCCTGCGCTCACCGGCCAGCACGCTGGCAGGACCTCCCTGAGCAAGCGTCTGGGCGGCTTTGCGATACGGTTCGCCCACGGGTGAACCCGCCGCAGCCAGTCCCACGCCCAGGGCGTCAACAAAATGAAGGCTGGCTGCCTGTAACACGGCTTCAGACAGTGGCGCAGCTGCAGCCTGTCGCCAGGCGCGCACGAGCTCGAGGGCAAGCGTCATGGCGCGATGGCTCCGGTGGCGATTGATTTGACCGCATCCGACCAAGAACCGGCAAGTGCCGAGGCGTCCCCCGCGATGATGGGCTCGAGCACGGAACGGGCCGCAGGCAATACCGCCCGGGTGTTGTCTTCAAGCTTGGCCAGCAACGTAGGTTCGTCAAACGGCTCATCAGCCCCACCGCGCGGGCTTTTTACAAAGGCTGACAACGTGCGCCCGTCACGCAGGCTCCAGGTGACATGCCCCGGCCTGTCATTCGGAGGCGGCCCCGCCTTTTCGTACGCAGCCAGCGTAACCCGGTGCCGCAGACGGGCCACTCGCTCATCGTGCAGCGCGGCCTCGGTGAAGGCCTCCGCGCCGCCCGTGCCCATGACCGCTGTGGCTGCGGCGGCATGCGGAATGGAAAACTTTGCCGACAGCACGGTGGGCGGATCAAGCGCATTCAGTGCAACGCCACCCGGCCCGGCTTCAACGCGAATGGCTTCGATGTCATCCACTGTGGCAGAGCCCAACTGCGCGCGCAGCTGCAGGCTGGCCTCGACCGCCGCATGCGCGTAGTTGCAGCAGGCGTAAATCTTGTGATAACCGTTCATCACCGACCATTGCTCGCCCAGGCCTTCGCTCAGCGCGTTCGGATCGCAGCGCGTGCGGAAGTTGGTCACGAACACATCGTACGGCGTGTGTATGCCACCAGCGATACCGGCCTCAGCCCAGTCAGCGGCCCGCATCCCCACCCAGGCGCCCGCAGCCGTCCAGGCGTTGCGCACCAGCGAGCCCTCAACAGCAGTGTCGAAGGGACCCGCAAAGCTCATGGAGGCTGCGCCCGTCACCGTGTCCTGCAGTGTCTTCGCATCATGCCCCCGCACCAGTGAGACTGCCGCCGCAGCGCCCAGGCAGGCATACGCCGCGTGAGGATGCACATAAAAACCTGGAAACCGAAACGCGATGGCAAACCGTGTGGTGAGCTCATAGGCAACCGCCACCGCGCGCAACACACGCTCGACGCTTGCCCCGCAGTGCTCGGCCTCGGCCATCAGCGCAGGCAGGCTGTAGGCGCCCGCATGGCAGGCAGCGTTTCGAAAACCCTCGTCCAGCTCGGCCCAGGCAATGGCCATACCGTTGGCACACACGGCCGCGGCACGATCCCAGCGTGGTGCGCCGGGTGCAAACACCGTCGCCTCGATCGCTGATGTGCGTTGCCGGGCAAAGGCCTCGCGCGCCCGTACCACCTGAGGCTCTCGCGAACCCACCGCGATGGCGCCGATGTCGTCAGCCAGAATGGTGGCCGCACGCCGGCGCACAGGCTCGGGCAGAGCTTGACTGCAGGCCTGGGCCGCCCAGGCATAAAGTGCGCGCGCCTGCTCGGCCGCCTGCTCGCGCTCGGATTGTGTTGCCATGATGGATGAGCTCTTTGCAATGAAGCGGTCATGTTACAGTCGGCCGAGGGGGCGCTCAATGAATCCAGTCAGGCGCCTGACTGGCTTTGACCAAAAAATGAGACTCGATAGCGCACGGAGGACGGCATGAAGCGCGGCTACGCAGACGTTCCTGAGGGGCAATTGCACTTTTACGAGCGCGGGCGGGGCGCGCCGCTGCTGATGCTGCACGAGACACCGCGCTCGGCCTTCAGTTTTGCGCCCCTGATGTCTTTGATGGGCAAGCGTTTTCGCTGCCTGGCTCCCGACACGCTCGGTTTTGGCATGTCTGACCCCCTTCCAACGGGCGCCACCATGGAAGATCTTGCGCGCAGCATGGTCCACTTCATGGACAGTCAGGGCATCGCCAAGGCCCATGTGCTGGGATTTCACACGGGCAACAAAATTGGCGCCGCTCTGGCGGCGCACTACCCCGACCGTATCGGCGGGTTGGTTCTCATTGGAATGACGCACAGTCTGGTGGTCAACCGCAAGGCGCGCAATGCCGCCATCCTCACGGTCGTCAGCAAATATATGAATTCGTACGCGCAGGCGTCCGACGGTTCGCAACTGCTGCGCAACTGGGGTTCTGACTTCAATGGCGTGGCCAATGCCTGGTGGAACCCGGCGGTCATGACCGGCAAACGCATCACTCAAGCGCAGTTGGCCGGTCAGCAGGCTCGCGTCATCGAAATGATTCAGTGCCGCAACTCGATCCGCGACATTTACGCGATGAATTTCGGGTTTGATCTGGGCGCGACCTTGCGGCGCGTCAAGCACCCCACCCTGGTGATTGAGTGCTGTGTGCCTGAAGAGGCTCACCTCGGTGAGCAGGGTCCGCTCATGCTCAAGCTGTTGAAGCGGGGCCAATTACTGACGCTTCAGCATGCCAGCTTCGACGCGACCGAATCACATGCTCGCGACATAGCTCGCGCATGCACTAAATTTCTATCGGACACGGAGTAACACTGTGAAGATCTGGCACCACAGCTTCACCGACCTGTCGGTGATGCCGCTGTACCGTAAAACCCTGACCGAGCACGCCGCTCGCATCATGGGTGACCAGGCCAAGGTCAGCATCCATGGCTTGCGGCCAGGCACCTATGTCGAGGGCTGCGCGCCCATTGATGCGATCCGCCATCGCTACATCGCACAAATGAATGAGATGCAGATCTGCGATGCGGCACTCGTGGCGCAACGCGAGGGCTTTGACGCCATGGCCATCGGCTGTTTTTTTGATCCGGCGCTGCGCGCGGCGCGCTCCCTGGTCAACATACCGGTGCTGGGCCTGGGCGAAAGCTGCGCACTTACGGCGTGCTCGCTGGGCCGCCGCTTCGGTCTGGTAACGCTGTGTGCCGATCAGTCCGAAGACTATAGCGACCTCATGCACGGCTACGGACTTGAGCGTCGCTTTGCTGGCTGTGTCGCGCTGGAACCCGCCATCGATGAGTTTGCGCTGGAGGCTGACGAAGCACTGGCGCGCGAAATCGATGCCCGGTTCG
>JBIKMC010000181.1:0-7111 GCA_044359405.1 Burkholderiaceae bacterium | reverse complement strand
TGATTGCGGCCATCACGTCGTGCACCAACACCTCTAATCCGGGGGTGCTGCTGGCTGCAGGGCTGCTCGCCAAGAAAGCCGTCGAGGCCGGTCTCAAGGTGCGCAAGCACATCAAGACCTCGCTGGCGCCTGGGTCGCGCGTGGTCACCGAGTACCTGACCGCAGCGGGGCTTCTGCCCTACCTCGAGAAGCTGGGCTTCTCGGTGGCGGCCTACGGCTGCACCACCTGTATCGGCAACGCGGGCGATCTGTCAGGCGAGATCAACGACGCCATCACCCAGAACAATCTCATCGCCGCTGCCGTGCTGTCGGGCAACCGCAACTTCGAAGCGCGTATTCATCCCAACCTCAAGGCCAACTTCCTGGCGTCTCCGCCACTGGTGGTGGCCTACGCCATTGCAGGCAACGTACGAATTGACCTGATGAGCCAGCCGGTCGGCAAGGGTAAGGGCGGGAAGGACATCTACATTGGGGACATCTGGCCCACCAGTGAAGAAGTCCACGCGCTCATGAAGCACGCCATGAATCCAAAGGTGTTCAAGGGCAACTATGCCCAGGTGAAGGACAATCCTGGCAAGCTGTGGGAAAAAATCAAGGGCGTCAAAGGCCAGGTCTATGACTGGCCAACCTCCACCTACATCGCCGAGCCGCCCTTCTTCAAAGACTTCTCCATGACCCCGCCAGCGGCCAGCTCGGGCATTCAAGGCGCCCGCGCGCTGGCCCTGTTTGGTGACTCCATCACCACCGACCATATCTCGCCGGCTGGCTCAATCAAGGACTCATCGCCCGCCGGCAAATACCTGGTCGGTCACGGTGTAATGAAGGCTGATTTCAACAGCTACGGTGCACGTCGCGGCAACCATGAAGTAATGATGCGGGGCACCTTCGCCAATGTCCGCATCAAGAACCTCATGATTCCGGCCGCAGCCGATGGCAGCCGCGAAGAAGGCGGCGTCACCCTGTTCCAGCCGAGCGGCGACAAGCTGTCGATTTACGACGCTGCCATGCGGTACATCGCCGCAGGCACCCCCACGGTTGTGTTCGGCGGTGAGGAATACGGCACGGGTTCGTCTCGTGACTGGGCGGCCAAAGGCACGCAACTGCTGGGTATCA
The DNA here is from genome assembly GCA_044359405.1 of Burkholderiaceae bacterium. GTDB lineage: Bacteria > Pseudomonadota > Gammaproteobacteria > Burkholderiales > Burkholderiaceae_E > SYIM01. The sequence continues at coordinate 5,998 of JBIKMC010000181.1, read as the reverse complement.
AAGCTGTGGTCGCGCGTAGCTTTGAGCGTATCCATCGCTCCAATCTGGTCGGCATGGGTGTTCTGCCCCTGCAGTTCAAGGGCAGCGACTCCTGGTCATCGCTAGGCATCAAAGGCGACGAAGAGTTCGACATTGAAGTGCCCACCGATCTCAAACCACAGCAGGATATCGTCCTGACGATTCGCGGCCGAAACGGTGCCACTCGCAAGGTCACTCTGCTGTCGCGCATCGATACCGCGATTGAGGTTGACTACTACCGGCACGGCGGCATCCTGCCTTACGTGCTGCGTGACCTGCTGGCGGCCTAAGCACCCAACTTGGCATCGCCTCCGGGGCGGGCTTTGGCCCGCCCCGGCTCTTCACAGTCTAGCCGCCGCACCCGACTGATCAGTACGGCGTAGAGCGCCACTCAAGATCGCCGAACTCGGCGGTTAGCTCGGCTGATGTCTGATCACCGTCCGCTCCCACCGCAATGGCCTGCAGGGGCGCAGTTCCAGGGCCGAACTCAGCACCAAACGCTGCTTGAAAGTCTTGCGGGACGTTTCGACAGACCCGCAGCCACTGCCCCTCCTTGGCCTGCGGGCTGGCCACCCGCATTCGGACTCGGCCCGTGTAAGGCGATGGTATAAAGCTGCCCGCATCTGCGCCCTGATGCAGCAGGTAGACCAGTGTCGCGGCCGGCAGCGTCGCATCGTGAAGCAGCCGGGCCATCCGCAGGCCGAGACCCTCAAGCGCTGGGACCTTAGACAGCGGATAGTCAAACATGAGGTAGACGCGGGCTGCAAAATCATCGCCCGATTTCTCACCCAAGACTGCTCCCGATGGAAACGCACTTGCCCGCCAGCGCCAGCACAACCAGGGCTTGTCGTGCAGCTGATTCGCCGTGGCCTGGACTTCACCCATCGGGATGGTGTACACCAGCGCCGACGCCGAGCGTTTGACCTGAATCCGCAACGCGGGCACGCCACCGGGATCGATGACGATCCGGATTTCATTGGGGCTGATACCCCGCACGGGTCGGTGGACCCACGTCATCAATCCGGGCGATATTGGATCAGCCCGGGGCTCGAACACGGTGTCCTGAGCAAAGCCAGAAAATGGCGGCAGTGACTGCGCCTGAGCCATACCATGCGCCGCGAGCAACATCGCGACCGCGCAAGCCCATAACCGAGGGTGACCCTGCTGAGGCGCCGGCTTTGCGATCTTCAAGCGATGCCCCGACCGCCATGCTCGTTCCGCTCCGCCCCCGCCGGGTGCGACGTCTCGGATACCCAGGCGAGCCAATCGTCCCACTCATCGACGTCACGAAAACTCGGCAGCAGAAACGCCCGGGCATTCAGGCGCGCCAGCTGCTCGAGGGTCTGAGACATTACGCGTGACGACCCCCAGACAATTTCCTGAAACACTTCCGGACGGGCGCATCGCGATCCCACCAGCACATAACCGCCATCGAACGCCGGTGCGAAAACGTGTTCGTGTTGCTCCAGGGCATCGAGCGCCTGGCGTAAGTCGCACGATCGCAACCAGGGACAGTCGGCACCGACCAGGACCGCGCGGCGTTCAAGTCGATTATGGTGGGCAAGCCTCTGGTACATGCGCTCGCCCAGATCTTTACCGACCTGGGTCGCTATCGACAGCCCAAACTCGCGGGCTAGAGACGCACACTCACCGTCACTGTCCGCGCCTGCGATGCAGAGTTCACGCACAGATGCCTCAAGCTCGGTGACCTGCTCGAGCACCCGCCGCAGCAGCTGGCGGTGAACGCTCAGAGCCAACTCAGGGCCCATGCGGGCGGCGATGCGCGACTTGACCTCACCGAGCCGCGGAACCCGTGCAAACACAATGACCGCTGCGTCGCTCATCAAGCGGGTCGCCCGTAGTACCAGCGATGCAGGAGGTCTGGCGAAACGCCCGCCCAATAAAGTACGCGCAGGCTCCACATCAACAGTATGGTGCGTCCAACGCCCCGCTCGTGCCAGCGCCGAGCGCTGACCTTAACTCTGGCCCGAAGACAGGCCGGTCGACCCGCGATCCGCTTAAGACGACGCGAGATCTCGACATCTTCCATCAGCGCGATCGGCGGAAAGCCTCCAACCCGCTGCCATGCCTGTCGGCTGAGAAAAATAACTTGATCGCCGGTTGCGATCCCGGTCAAGCGAGAACGAACATTCATCGCCCGGGCAACCAGGCGAACCAGGGGACGCTCGGACTGAAGGTGGACGTCGAAACGTCCCCACGAGTGCCCGCTCCTCAAGGCAGCTTCAACATCGTCACGCCAGCCCTCTGGAAGCTCAACGTCGGCGTGCAAAAACACCAAGGCATCACCGGAGCAGACCGCCGCTCCAGCGTTCATCTGCAGGGCGCGCCCTGGCCTCTCGCACGCGACAACGCGAGCCCCAAGACGACGTGCCAAGTCGGCAGAACCATCCGAGCTACCCCCATCGGCGACTACAAGCTCGTCAGACTGAGCGATGAGTGCGGGCAACAGATGTCCAAGCCGCGTCGCCTCGTTGAGCACCGGAATGACGATCGACAACGACACGAAAGCCCTCATTCAAAACAGCGAAATCTCACCAAACCGGTGCAATCCCGAGCGGGCTTGTCAAGTGCTGGCGATCTTATCGAACACGATGCACCAGTCCGGCGCAGTTTAAACCCTCGGAAACCTGCGCTACAGCCCTGAAACGCAGGCACTGCAATTGCTGGGAGCGCACCATGAAGCGACTCTTGCTCATCAACCCGAACACCAGCGCCTCCATCACCCACAAACTGTCGGAATGCGCCCGTGATCGTCTGGGTAGCCTTTGCCAGATTGAAGCCATCACCGCTCGTTTCGGTGCATCGTACATCAGCAGCGAAATGGCACTGGCTGTTGCGCAGCACGCGGTGGTGGATGCCTATCAATGGGCGCTCGAACGCGGCGAAGCACCTGATGCAATTCTGATTGGCTGCTTCGGCGACCCCGGGCTGTTCGCGCTTAAAGAGACTGCGGCCTGCCCCGTGATCGGTCTGGCCGAGGCTTCGATGCGGGCTGCGAGCGCACTTGGCAGGTTTTCAATTGTGACGGGTGGTGCGGCCTGGAAAAAACCGCTGGAGCGCCTGGCCTTCTCAATCGGCCTGCACGATCACTTGTGTGGCATCGAAACGGTTGACGCATCGGGCGCCGAGCTAGCCGCGGATCCTGACGGCGCCAGAGGTCTTCTGCTCGCGTCGTGTCATACGGCCATCGATTCAGGGCAATCGCGGGCCTCAACTCCGGCCGGACTCATCCTGGGCGGTGCTGGCCTGCTGGGCATGGCTCAAGCACTGGCCCCCGATCTCGAGGTACCTGTTCTGGACAGCGTCCATTGCGCCCTGGATGCAGTTGCGGCTGCAATCGACCTACGCCAGCCGGCCACACCCGCCACCGCGTAAGCGCGACCAATCATGTGCTGTCCCTTCCCTTCAACCATCCTCTCTAAACAAGGATCGTCATCATGAGGCATGCTCTGTTCAACGTTCCCGTCATCAGGGGACGCTTTTCGCGTCAAGCCGCCGCGCTGGCGCTGGCGGCGGCTTTGCTGCCACTGGCGTGGCACTCAAATGCAAGTGCTCAGGAAAAAGTGCTCAGAATCGCCATGACCGCCGGCGACATCCCGCGCACGCTGGGCCAACCCGACCAGGGCTTTGAGGGCAACCGCTTCACGGGCATTCCCATGTACGACGCCCTCACTCACTGGGATCTGTCCAAGTCGGACGCGCCCTCTGTGCTCATTCCAGGTCTTGCCCTGACCTGGGCAGTTGACGCAGCCGACAAGACCAAGTGGGTCTTCAAGTTACGACAGGGTGTGAAGTTTCATGATGGCTCGGATTTCAAGGCCGACTCGGTTGTCTGGAACGTGCAAAAGGTGCTCGACAAAGAGGCCGCCCATCACGACCCCAGTCAGATTGGCGTGACGGTTTCCCGGATGCCTACCCTGAAGAGCGCGCGCAAGATCGACGACTACACGGTCGAGCTCATCACCAGCGAGCCTGATTCATTCCTGCCGCTGAATTTGACCAACCTTTTCATGGCCTCGCCCGCCCACTGGCAGAAAAAGTTTGACGCCACGCCCGCATCGCTGCCGCAGACTGAGCGCGCCAAGCAGGCATGGGCTGCCTTTGCAGCCGACGCTTCAGGGTCTGGCCCGTTTCGCATGACCCGGTTCGTGCCGCGCGAGCGGCTTGAGCTGGCCGCCAACAAGGCCTATTGGGACCCAGCCCGCACACCTAAGATCGACAAGGTGATCATGCTGCCCATGCCCGAGGCCAACGCCCGGACCGCGGCGCTACTCTCTGGACAGGTCGACTGGATCGAAGCCCCCGCACCTGACGCCATCGCGACCATCAAAGGTCGTGGATTCGTCATCCACGCTAACCAGCAGCCGCATGTGTGGCCCTGGCAGTTGTCGTTCGCTGAAGGCTCGCCCTGGCTGGACAAGCGCGTTCGCCATGCCGCCAACCTGTGCGTCGATCGCGAGGGTCTGGTCAAGCTTCTGGGCGGCATGATGGCGGTACCCAAGGGGACGGTTGACCCCAGTCACCCCTGGTGGGGCAATCCCAAATTCGACATCAAGTACGATCCCGAGTCGGCCAAGAAGCTGATGGCTGAGGCGGGCTTCTCCGCGACCAAGCCCGTCAAGGTCAAAGTACAGATTTCAGCATCAGGCTCCGGCCAGATGCAGCCCCTGCCCATGAACGAGTTTGTACAGCAGTCGCTCAAGCAATGCTTTTTCGATGTGCAGTTTGACGTTACCGAGTGGAATACGCTGTTCACCAACTGGCGTAATGGCGCCAAGCACCCAAGCGCGAATGGTGCGCACGCCATCAATGTGAGCTACGCGGCGATGGACCCTTTCTTCGCGATGGTGCGCTTTACCTCGACCAAAACCTTCCCGCCAGTCTCGAACAACTGGGGCTTCTTCGGCAACGACGAATTCGACAAGCTCATTGCCGATGCCCGAACCAGTTTCGAAGACAAGGCTCGCGACGCCGCGTTGGCCCGTTTACACGCGCGCATCGTGGAAGAGGCGCCCTTCGTATGGATCGCCCATGATGTGGGCCCCCGTGCCATGGCAGCCAAGGTCAAGGGCGTGGTTCAGCCACGCAGCTGGTTCATCGACATTGCTCCGATGAGCATCCAGTAATGTCGTACCGCCGGGTGTCGGCTCATCGGCACCCGGCAAGAGGTCGATCACGTGCTCTATTACCTTCTCAGACGGCTCCTCTACGCTCTTCCCATCATGCTGGGCGTAGCCTTGGTGTGTTTTGCGCTGGTCCACATCGCCCCGGGCGATCCACTGGTGTCGATTCTCCCGCCCGACGCATCGGTTGAGCTGGCCAACCGTCTGCGCAGTCTCTATGGGTTCGACCGTAGTTACCCGGAGCAGTTTGTTAGCTGGTTGTGGCGAGCGCTGCAGGGCGATCTAGGAACGTCGATTGCAAGCAATCGACCAGTTTCCGCCGAGGTGTTCAAAGCCGTCATCAATACCCTCCGACTGGCCGCACTGGCGACGCTCATTGGCTTTGCGGTGGGTGCCTTCTTGGGGTTTGTCGCCGGTTACTTCCGCAACACCTGGCTTGACCGACTGGCTTCGGCCAGTGCCGTTCTGGGCGTGAGCGTACCTCACTACTGGCTGGGTATGGTTCTGGTGATCTTGATGTCGGCTCTCACCGGCTGGCTACCCGCCAGCGGTGCCGGCCCTGGAGGATCGGATCGCTGGGTTTGGGATTGGGAACACATCCGCTACATGATCCTGCCCGCGCTGACCATGTCTGTTATTCCGATGGGCATCATCGCCCGAACCGTCCGAGCCCTGGTGGCAGAAATTCTCGAACAGGAATTTGTCATTGGCCTGCGCGCGCGTGGGCTCACCGAGTTCGGCGTGTTCATGCACGTGGTGCGCAATACCGCCCCGACCGCCCTGGCCGTCATGGGTCTGCAACTGGGTTACCTGCTGGGTGGATCCATTCTGATCGA
>JBIKMC010000020.1:0-23186 GCA_044359405.1 Burkholderiaceae bacterium | reverse complement strand
AGACGTATGGGTGGTGGCTTCGGCGGCAAAGAGTCGCAGTCGGCACTTTTTGCCTGTGCAGCGGCGGTGGCGGCGCAGCGCTTGGGTCGACCGGTAAAGCTGCGGCTCGATCGCGACGATGACTTCATGATCACCGGGCGCCGGCACTGCTTCAGTCATGACTACTCGGTGGGCTTCGATGACCAGGGACGTCTGCTGGCGGCGCAGGTACGCATGGTGTCAAGAGCCGGCCATTCGGCCGATTTGTCGGGGCCGGTGATGACGCGGGCCCTTTGCCACTTTGACAACGCCTACTTCATTCCCGAGGTACTTGCGCATGGCATTTCGGCTCGAACCCATACGCAAAGCAACACCGCGTTTCGCGGCTTTGGCGGGCCGCAGGGCGCGCTACCCATTGAATTGATTCTTGATCGTGTGGCACGACGTCTGCGGCTCGACCCGCTGACGGTGCGCATGCGCAACCTGTATGCGGAGGGCCAGACCACACCGTACGGGCAGAAGGTGTCACAGAATATTCTTCCCAGGCTTATTGATCAGCTGTCGGTCGATTGCAATTACTTGTCACGTCGCGACGAAATCTCGCGATTCAATCATGACAGCCCGGTGCTCAAGAAAGGGCTTGCACTGACGCCGGTCAAGTTTGGTATTGCCTTCAATCTCAGTCATCTGAATCAGGCAGGGGCTTTGGTACACGCCTACACCGATGGCTCGATCCTGGTAAACCATGGCGGTACCGAGATGGGGCAGGGCCTGAACACCAAGGTCGCACAGGTGGTGGCTCATGAGCTGGGTTTAAGCCTGTCGCGGGTGCGCGTCACTGCTACCGACACGCACAAGGTGGCCAATACCTCTGCGACGGCAGCCTCCACTGGCTCTGACCTGAATGGTATGGCAGCGCGTGATGCGGCGCGCCGCATCCGCGATCGCCTGGCAGACCATTGGGTGCGCAGGCGGGGTGGATCGCCCGACGATCTCGTGTTTGCGGGCGATCAGGTGAGTGCGAATGGTGAAGTCATGAGCTTCGAGGCGCTGGTGCGCGAGGCCTACACGGCTCGTGTGCAGCTGTGGTCCGAGGGCTTTTATGCGACGCCTGGGCTGTCCTGGGATGCCCCCAGCATGCAGGGCAGTCCGTTTCAATACTTTGCCTACGGTGCGGCTGCCAGCGAGGTTCTGATCGATACGCTGACTGGCGAATACCGCCTGCTGCGAGCCGACATCCTGCACGATGCGGGGCGCTCGCTGAATCCTGCGCTTGATATCGGACAGGTTGAAGGCGGTTTCATTCAGGGCATGGGCTGGCTCACCATGGAAGAGCTGGTCTGGCATCCGCAGACGGGCAAGCTGCTGACGCATGCGCCCAGTACTTACAAGATCCCGACGGCGAATGACTGCCCGCCCGTTTTTAATGTTCGTCTGTACGATGAGGCGAATGCGGCTGACACCATTCATCGCAGCAAGGCGGTTGGTGAGCCGCCGCTGCTGCTGTCCTTCTCGGTGTTTTTGGCCATTCGCGATGCCATCGCGGCGGTGGGTGGCCCTGAGGCTGATCCGCCACTCAATGCGCCGGCAACGCCCGAGGCGGTGCTCATGGCTGTCGATGCCGTGCGCGCGGCACGCTGTAGCGCTGCGGCATGACGGTCAGGGGCATGCACGAGATCGCGCGTCTGTCCGATCCGATCTGTGAAACGGCCCGGCAGTGGCATGTGCGGGGCCAAGCGGCTCTGGTCATCGAAGTGCTGGTCGTGCGCGGATCCGTGCCCCGTGGGGCCGGCACGCGAATGCTGGTCAGTCTGCAGGACCAGATAGGCACCATCGGCGGTGGCCGGCTCGAATTCGAGGCAATCGCGCAGGCAAGAGCCTGGCTCTTGTCGGTGCCGCCCCATTCGTTGACGATAGGGCAGGCCGACGTACAAACCGGGACACCGACCGATCAACCGACCGATCAACGGGCCGATCAACGGGCCGATCGACGGGCCGATCAACGGGCCGATCAACGGGCCGATCAACGGGCCGATCAACGGGCCGATCAACGGGCCGATCAACGGGCCGGGCCTCCGGCGCCGTCACATCCGCGTTCCCTCACGTTCGCGCTCGGGCCCAGCCTGGGGCAATGCTGTGGCGGCTCGGTCGATCTGCGCTTTTCGCTGCTTGATCAGTCTGCGATTGACTCATGGCCATCCATAGCGCCCCGCTTCCATCTAATGCTGTTTGGCGCCGGGCATGTCGGCCAGGCGATCGTAAGCGCCCTGGCGCCCCTGCCGGTGAGTGTGGTCTGGGTGGATGAGCGCGATGACGTGTTCGAGACCGTACCCGCAGGCCTTGCGATGGTGCACAGCCTCTCGGTCGATGTACCGCAAGCGGAAGTGTCGCTTGCGCCACCGGGCAGCTTTTATCTGGTGGCCACTCACCGGCATGATCTGGATCTGTTGATCATCGAACAAATTTTGCGTCGCGATGACGCGGGATTTGTCGGCCTAATCGGCTCGGCCACCAAGCGCGTGCGCTTTGAGCGTCAGTTGCTGGCTCGCGGTGTGTCTGCGCAAGCGCTTTCGCGCATTCAATGTCCCATCGGCCTGCCCGGCATCACCGGTAAAGAGCCCGCCGTGATTGCGGCCAGCGTGGTGGCGCAGATGCTGGTGCTGGCCTCAGCTCAGCTGCCTGAGCAGCGCAGCTAGCAGCGCGATCTCATTGTCGAAGACCTGACGTCCCGGTACGTCCGGCGCGCCGTGAATCGCCAGCACGGGCTTGCCCCACTGCAGAGCCAGTGCCATTTCAGAGGTGGTGCCGAGGCCGCCACCGATGGCCACCATCACATAGGCAGCTCTGGCGACCAGGGCATTACGGGTGATGCCCAAGCCGGTGGGTAGTGCAACGGTGAGATGTTGATTGGCCAGCGAGGTATCGTCCTCGGGCAGCAGACCCACCACCATGCCACCGCATTCATCGACGCCTCTGGATACCGAGGCCATGACGCCGTTTTTGCCGCCGCACAGCACGGGTACACGCAGCGCACCGAGCAGTCGACCGACGCGATATGCGCACTGCAGCTGCACCTCAGTGGCTTCGCGCGGTCCCACGACTGAAACCGGTTGCCTGAGGCGTTGGTCTCCACTCTGGCGGGCGGCCACTGCCCTTGCGACCTCCTGGTCGGAGGACGCAAGACCGAGTTCATCGAAGACGAGTTGCAGCGATACGCTTGACATCAGTGATTCATCCGTTTGAAAGATGGCGATCCCGGCCTCGAGTCAAAAGCTCGCCCAGCCCGAGCACCAATAGGCAGGCGGCCAGCAGCAGCAGTGATAGCGCTGCAGCCATCGGAAAATCACCGCCACCGTCCGAAATCTTGAGAAAAATAAGCAACGGCAAGATATTGATCTGAGTGCCTGCCAAGGCCAGAGCCGTGCCGTAAGTGCCCATCGCCACCGCGCAGATCAGACACCAAACCGCAGCGAATGAAGGCGCCAGTTCTCGAAAATCGGTATCGAGCCAGGCCCGCCAGGGCGCTGCGCCCAGGGTGAGCGCCGCGTCGTAGGGGCGTCGATCAAGATTGGCGAAAAGAGGCACCATGATGAGCGCAACTCTGGGAATGAGGTAGTAGGCATACGCGAAGGCAAGCCCTGCCGTCGTGTAAATCCACTTGCCGATATTGGCTGCGTCGGCGCCGGCCATGGCCAACAGTTGCGTCACAAAGCCTGCTCGTCCAAACGCCAGGATAAAGCCGTAGGCAATGACCAGACCGGAGAACGTCAGGGGCACGCCCAGCAGCACCAGCATGAGTTGTCGACGGCCCGGACTCAGCCTTGCCACCGCACGGGCCAATAGCGCGCCCGCCACCAGAGATACCGTTGCTGTGCCTGCGCCCAGCAGCAGCGTGTTGCGCAGCGCGTCGATGACCAGCCTGTCTTCGCCCAGTCGCCTGCCCACCGCCGTGTCATCCCACAGCAGCTCGAGCACCAGGCCCGCCAGCGGGAGCAGTACGAACAGGCCCAGCACTGCATAGGCAGGCCAGTCCCCGATGCGGCGGACCACACCGGGGGTTTTCAGCGGCTGGGCCCGGTCGGACATGGACGCGAGCCTATCGGGCGTGTGCGGACATTGGCGAGTCCTGACCGCGCCTGTTCGAAGGTCGACACAAGCTGGCCTGGTCGGCGCAAGTGCCGACGCACATTACCTGGCAAGAGCGGCTGCGGCCCAGTCGCGATCAATTTCAGCTTTGCGGGCGGAGGCCTTGATCACGTCCAGTGGCTTGAGCTGTGGCGCATCGGGCATCTTCGAGCGCACATCGGCGGGCAGCTGTACGCCCGGTACCGCGGGCCGCACAAAGCCCTGGGCAAACAGGTTCTGCCCCATTTCACTCATGGTGAAGTTGAGCCAGAGCTTGCCCGCGTTGGGGTTGGGTGCGCCCTTGACCAGGCTGATGGCATAGGGCGCCGAGGCACTGGCCTCGCTCGGGATGACGACCGCGATGGAGTCACCCATGCCGTCGACATGCTTGGCCTTCAAGCCGTCATTTTCATAGCTGATCCAGACCGGGATCTCGCCCTTGAGAAACTTGGCATAGGGCGTGGTGCCTTCTACGCGCAGCACATTGCCAGCGGTGTGCAGCTTGCCGAAATAGTCAGTGCCAGGCTTGGTGTTGTCGATGCTGCCACCATTGCCATAGGCCGCCGCGATGACACCGACCTGGCCCACGCCGGTTGAGCGCGGGTCAAGGTAGACCACACTGTTTTTGAATTCGGGCTTGAGCAGATCGGCCCAGCTTTGCGGCACATTTTTCACCAGCTTGGTGTTAACCAGGAAAGCGATATTGAGCGTGTGAATCGTGAACCAGCGACCTTCGGGCTCGCGGAACACATCGGGCAGCTTGTCAAAGTTGACGGGCTTGAAGGGCGCAACGACATCTTTCTTGGCCGCGTCAACGGCTGACGCGGCGAAGTAGTAGGCAGTGTCGGCCTGCGGGCGCCGGCGCGCTTTCTCCAGCGCAACGACCGTGGCGGCAGAGCCCAGATCGTTATAGGTCATCTCGACCTCGGGGTAACGCTTCTTGAACTCGCGAAACAGTACCTTCCAGTTGGCCCACTCGGGGCCAGTGTCAAACGACACCACCAGTCCTTCCTTGGCCGCTTCGGCATACAGCGCTTTCTCGCCGGAATAAAGCTCGGGGCCCTCGAAGGCATAGGCGCCGCCGGCGGATACAGCCGCCATGGCTCCAAGCAGTGCGCGACGGGTGGCGTTGGGCTTTCGAATGGTGCTCATCGAAGTCTCCTTTGGGGTTGTGGAAAGAGTCATTTGAAAGAGCCAGTGCTTTCGACCGCTGGCGCGGGTGAAGCAGTGGGTTCGTCAGCGAGAATCACGAGGGCATCGGGTACAAGCGAGATCGCCGAACGGGCGACCACAGGGCCTTCGCAGAGCAGCGGCGATGGCGGCTTGCTGCTCGACGCCGGGGCTTGTGTGGGTGTGCGGGGAATGAAGTCCCAGCGACAGGCGGCGCCCATGAAGCGAATGCGTCCAGTCTCGCCCTCAAGCCGATTGGGCGCGTCGCGCGGCGGGTCTGGCACCACGGCTTCAGGTCGGATGAGAACCTGGACAGCCGCTCCCGGCGCATGCTCACCCGTAGCGGCTTGCAACAAGCCCAACGTGCACCGTACCTGCCCGGGCGATACCACGTGGCCGGCGAGCAGATTCGCGTGGCCTACAAAGCGTGCCACCACCAGATTGGCGGGGCGCTCGTAAAGCTGGCGCGGCGATGCGAGTTGTTGCAGGCGACCCTGATGCAGCACAGCGACGCGGTCGGCCATCATCAGGGCCTCCTGCTGATCGTGCGTGACGAACAGCGTAGCGGCGCCGCTGCGCTGCTGAACATCGCGAATCTCGTCGCACAGCTGACCCCGGATGTGCGCATCCAGCGCGGCCAGCGGTTCATCGAGCAATAGCACCGAGGGCTTGAAAGCGAGTGCCCGCGCAAGCGCGACCCGCTGTTGCTGGCCGCCCGACAGCTGTGACGGACGGCGGCGTGCATGTTCGCTGAGCCCGACGGTGGCCAGCATGGCCGCAGCCTGTCGACGTCGCTCATCGCGCCCCACGCCCCGCATGCGTAGTCCATACGCGACGTTATCCAGGACGTCGAGATGTGGAAAGAGGGCATAACTCTGAAACACCATGCCTACACTGCGGTGCCAGGGCGGGGTGTGTGCGACATCCCTGCCTTCGATGAACAGCTGCCCAGACTGCAGTGGGAGCAGGCCGGCCACCAGCCGTAGCAAGGTTGACTTGCCACAGCCGCTCGCGCCGATCACAGCCAGCAGCTCGCCGCGCGGAATGGTCAGCGAGATGCCCTGCACGCCCTGGCCCGAGCCTGCATAACGATGCACCACATCGCGCAGTTCGACGCTCATGCATGTGCCTCGGTGCGACGCGCGGAGACGCCGGCAGCAAGCACCGCCAGCACCAACAGCACGACGGTAGCTGCGCAGGCAAAACCGGTGGCGCCATAAAACGCCTGAAGCAGAACCACCGGGTAGGTGCGGTGTTTGAAGCTTGCGACCAGGTTCGAGATCTGAAATTCACCGATTGACAGCGCTGCCACCATGACCAGTCCGGTGACCAGACTGTGTCGCACGGCGGGCAGCGCGATGGTTGCGAATTGCAGCCAGGGCCGTGCGCCCAGGGTGGCGGCACAAGCCTCCAGCTGTGCAAGCCCGAGGTGGCGCAAGTCGGCCAGCAGCGTCTGTGTGAGATAGGGCAGGGTGAGCACAACGTGTGCTGCCACCAGCAGCGGAAAACTGCCCATCCAGGGCAGCTCATCAGTGGAGAACACGAGGATGTAGCCAAATCCCAGGGTGAGCGCTGGCACCGCGACCGGTAGAGAGGCCACCAGTCTGCCCGCGATAGCACTGCCGCTTCCGGCCCGGTGATACAGCGAGTAAGCCAGCGGCGTGGCTAGAAGTGCGCAGACGAAGCAGGTGGCGAGCGCGACCTGCAAACTGGTCCAGAACGCGCGTCTGAACGAGGTGTCAGCCAGAACCTCGGCGTACCAGCGCACGCTGATGCCGGTGGGCAGGATGGTGTTGGTCCATACCTCGCCAAACGAGCCGACCACGAGCAGCGCAATGGGCAGCAACAGGTAGGCCAGGTAAAGGGCGATGGTCATGGATGGGGATTCTATGCCAGTCGCTTGACAGTGCGATGACGGCTGCGCGCGCCGTGAGATCGTGCGCGGTCGTAATCGGGCGTTGCAACCGGTCTGATCTCAGCTTACCCTGTACGACTTCGACATTTAAGCGCTTGGCTTGCGAACCTTCTTCCGTGTTTTATCCTCGTCCTGATCAGACCTGCGGCTCACCCGCAGCTGCTGGCCTGTCTGAATAGAGCAGATGACAGCGTCCGCTCGCGTCTCGCCCATCGCCTGGCTGATCGCACCAGCCGTGTTGCTGTTTGTCGTTTTCTTTGTTGCGCCCTTTGGCGCTATGGCCTTGTTTTCATTTCTATCGGGCAATCCGGTCGCCAATCCCAATGTCAGCTTCACGCTGCGTCACTACGAGCGTTTTTTCGCTGATTCGCTCTACGCCGAATCTCTGCTGGCCACGCTTCGAATTGGCGCGGTGACCACGGTAGTCTCTCTTCTCATCGGCTATCCGCTAGCCCACTGGATGGCGCGCATGCGTAGTAACGTTGGACATGCCCTGTTACTGATGGCGGTGATTGCCCCCATGCTGACCGGTATCGTGGTGCGGACTTTTGCCTGGATGACGCTGCTTCAAGACAAGGGGGTTATCAATATCACTCTGATAGGGTTGGGCTGGATCGACTCGCCCTTGCAACTGATGTACAACGAGTTTGGTACCGTGGTGGCGTTGGTTCATATTTACGTGCCGTACATGGTGTTGACTCTCACAGGCGTCATCGGTCGTATCGATGAGCGGCTTGAACAGGCGGCCCGCAATCTGGGTGCTAACCGGTTCCGTGCATTCCTTGAGGTCACTCTGCCTTTGTCATTGCCGGGAATTCTGGCCGGATCGCTGCTGGTGTTCGCGCTGTCCATCAGCGCTTACGTCACCCCATTTCTGATGGGGGGTACCGATGTGCTCACCTTGCCGATGCTGATTTATCAGCAGGTGGGTGCCAGTTTCAATCTCGGATTTGCCGGCGCGCTGGGGGTCATCCTGCTGGCGGTCTCGCTGGTGGTGGTGCTGGCCTATAACCGAGTGCTCAGCCGCTTTGCCGGCGGCGAGAAAATGGCCTGAGCATCATGAGCACTCCACGCTTTGATTTTCCACGACTGCTGTATCGGCTCATCAACGCCGGCATTCTGGTCTTTCTGCTGGCACCGATTGCCATCGTGATTGTGTTTGCGCTTAATCCCACGCCGTATATCGCTTTTCCGCCCGAGGGAGTGTCCTTGCGCTGGTTTGAAAAATTTTTCAACAGCGATGATTTCATGAATTCCTTCTGGCTCAGTCTCAGGGTGGCGGTGGTGGTTCTGGTGCTGTCCGTACTCATTGGCGCATCCTGTGCACTGGCGCTGACCCGTGGCGGTCTGCGCGGGGCATCGATACTGACCGCTTTTTTCATGTCGCCCCTGATGCTGCCCGCCATACTCACTGGGCTTGCGCTATTTCAGGCGTATATGCTGTCCGGTGTGGGGCGCCCCGTGTGGGGTCTGGTGATGGGACATACGCTGGTGGCCGTGCCGTATGTCCTCCGAACCACGCTGGCAGTACTTCACAATTTTGACCGCCGACTTGAAGAGGCGGCCGCCGTGTTGGGTGCCAGCCCGGTGAGAGTGTTCTTCGAGGTCACGTTGCCGCTGATTCGTCCTGGTGTGATAGCGGGTGGAATTTTCGCCTTCATCGTATCCTTCGACCAGTTTCCGATTTCGCTGTTTCTGGTCATGCCCAAGGGCGAAACTCTGCCGGTGGTACTGTTCAACTACATGAAGTTCGATCTCGATGGTGCGATTGCCGCTGCTTCCATGGTTTCTATCATCATGGCGTTGGCAGTCGTACTGGTGCTTGAAAAGCTCATTGGGCTCAAAGCCTATGTAAAACTCTGACAACGCAAGGAGACTCTCATGAAGACTCACGACCTTTCGCGACGCACCTTACTGAAGGCCGGCACTGTCGCGGTTGCGCTATCGGGCGCACCGGCCATCGTAAGAGCGCAGACCAGCACGCTCAAGATCACCACCTGGGGTGGAAAATGGGGCGAGATCATGAAGGGCGAGGTACTGCCTGCGTTTGAGAAAGAGTTCAAGTGCACGGTTCAGGCTGACCAGGCGTTTCCTTTTGTGCCCAAGCTGCAGGCCAGTCCGCGTGATAACCCTGTGTATGACGTGCTACACGCCAATTCCAATGAGCAGTGGAAATGCCAGGTCGAGGGTCTGGTGGGCGGCAAGCTGAGCACGCGCGATGTACCCAACCTGAAAGATGTTTATCCCTATGCGATCAGTGACAAGATCGTGGGCGTGTCCATCTTTACCAGCGCCATCGGTCTGGGTTATCGCACTGACAAGGGCCTTGCGCCGCCCAAGTCCTGGAAAGATTTTGCCGACCCCAAGCTGGCCGGCCAGCGCGGCGGCTATCTCATCCCAGTCAACAGTCTGGGGCAGGCGCATCTTCTGATGCTGGGTCAGATTTATGGCAAGGGCTTCACGGATCTTGATGCGGCGTATAAAGCCCTCGAAGCCCTCAAACCCATCAAACTGTATGACTTCACCGGCCAGATGGAAAAAGCGCTGCTGTCGGGCGAGGTCTCGGTGGGTGTCATTCACGACAGCGGTGTGTATCGCTATGAGGGGACGGGGCAGCCGGTGGACTTCGCCATTCCGTCTGAAGGTGTGCTGGCGCTTGAGCAGGTGCTTAACGTCACGACGGGCTCAAAGGTTAAAGAGCTGGCCCATGCCTACATCGACTTCATGCTTCGACCCGAGATCCAGAAAAAGCTCGCCGAGGCGGTCTGGTACTCACCCTCCAGCACCAAGGTCAAGCTGGATCCCAAGTACGACGCCAAGCTGTTCACCACGCCCGAGAAAGTCGCCAAGCTGATCCAAATTGACTGGAAGTGGTACAACGAACGCAAGGATGACATCGACCTTCGCGTCGCTCGCATTCTGCGTCGCTGATCTCTCATGAGTAGAACCGGTTCGCGCGGTGCGGCCGCCTCGATCGATCTTGAGGCGGTCAGTAAGCGATATGAGGGTGGTGTTCTGGCTGTTGATGCCATCGATCTCACCGTCAAGGCAGGCGAGTTTTTTTCGCTCCTGGGCCCATCCGGCTGCGGCAAGACCACCACGCTGCGCATGATCGCGGGCTTTGAAACCGTCGATACCGGACGCATCCGCGTGTCGGGTGATGACATCACCGATGTTCCGGTACACCTGCGTGAAATGGGCATGGTGTTTCAGTCGTACGCCCTGTTTCCGCATCGCACCGTGGCCGAGAACATCGCCTTCGGTCTTCGGATGCGAGGCTTGCCAAAGGACCAGATCGAAGCGCGGGTCCGGGCCTCGCTTGAGCTCGTGGCGCTGCAGGGTTACGAGCACAGACGGCCGGGACAGTTGTCAGGAGGGCAGCAGCAGCGCGTGGCGCTGGCACGTGCCGTGGTCATTGAGCCGCGGGTGCTCTTGTGCGATGAGCCTTTGGGGGCGCTAGACCGCAAACTTCGACAGCAGATGCAGTTTGAGCTCAAGCAGCTGCAAAAGACCTTGGGCCTTACGCTGGTGTTCGTGACGCATGACCAGGATGAAGCCCTGGCCATGTCCGATCGAATTGCTGTGATGAATGCCGGGCGTATTGAGCAGGTTGGTACACCCGCCGAAATCTATCGGCAGCCCCGTACCCGTTTCGTGGCGGATTTCATCGGTGAGATCAATCTGTTCGAGGGCCAACCCGATGCCCAGGGGTTTGTACTCGCCGATGGCCGACGGGTGCCAGCTCCCGCATCCGCAGTGGGGGCTGCTTGCGTTCTGGCCGTGCGCCCTGAGCAATTTCGAATCGTCGCGGCAGATGCGGCACTGCTGCAGGGCCAGATCGAGCAGGTGAACTTCATGGGCGGTAACGCCTTGTATCGCGTTGATGCGGGTATCGGGCGTCCCGTGCTGGTGCGCGAGACTTTGTCGGTTAGTGCGCCGGCCCGATCCGTGGGACAGAAGCTTGGCTTGCAGTGGGACGCGGCCGACGGCGTACTGCTGGCTGCTTGAGGGAGAGATTTCATGGCGAATAAACTCGGGATTGCCACCATAGGCCAGTCGCCACGTGCCGATATCGCAGCCTTGTTTGCTGCCTTTGTGCCACGTGGTACTGAGGTTTGTCTGCGCGGCTGTATGGATGGATTAAGCGATGACGAGATCGCGCGCAGGCCGCCTGAAAGCGGTGACGATACCCTGTACACCCGCCTGCGCGGCGACGTTGATGTCAAGCTGTCCAAGCGGCACGTGATTGAGCGCGCACCGCGGGTGATTCAAGCCCTGCGCGACGACGGCTGTCAGGCTATCGTTTTTGCGTGTACCGGCGATTTTCCGCCCATGCCCGGCGACGAAAACGTGCTGTTTCCGTCGCGCGTGCTCAATGGGCTGTCGCAGGCGCTGCTGCCCAGGGGGCGGCTGGGCCTTCTCATTCCCCTGCCTGAGCAGGCGGCCAAGCTGTCGGCCAAATGGGAGCGTACCGGTCTGAGCATTCAGACCGAGGCGCTGCGTCCCAGCGCCGATCTGGATGAGGCGCGGGCGGCTGCGCTACGTTTGGCGGCGGGCCGGCCCGATCTCGTCGTGATGGATTGCATGGGCTACAAGCCTGACATGAAGGCGGCTGTTCAGTCGGCTGTGCCGGTACCGACGCTTCTGGCCATCACGGCGACGGGTCGTGTACTGGCCGAAATGCTGGAATGAACTGCGATATTGGGGATATTGAAGACGATGGATATGCGCGAACTCTCGCTGGACGATATTGAATCGCTCGCTGTGGGTGCCTGGGTTCTGGGAACTGGCGGGGGTGGTAGTCCCTACCTGGGGCTGCTGAATATGCGGCAACTGTATGCCCAGGGACATCGGGTCAGTCTGATGCAGCCGGCTGATCTGGCCGACGATGACTGGGTGGCGGCGGTCTCCAACATGGGCGCACCGCTGGTGGGGCAGGAGCGCTTAACCGATAGTCGCACCATCGCCCACGCGGTGGAGCTGATGCAGCGTCATACCGGCTACCGGTTTCGGGGCATCATGGCGTTGGAAATCGGCGGTGGCAACAGCATTCAGCCCCTGATGGCGGCCGCTCACCTGGGTGTACCGGTGATCGATGCTGACATGATGGGGCGCGCCTATCCTGAGGCCCAGATGACCAGCGTTGCGGTGGGCGATCTGCAGCCCTATCCATTGACCACGGTTGATTGTCGCGGTTTGGAGTCGGTGGTTCAAAAGGTACCGACTTGGAAATGGATGGAGCGGGTCAGCCGCAAGATCTGTGTCGAGTACGGCTCCATTGCCTCAACGTGCAAGGCACCTCGAACGGGCGCTGAAGTTAAGCAGTGGTCTATCCATGGCACCACCACCAAGGCCATCGCCATCGGACATGCGGTTCGCGAGGCCCAGCGACTTCACCAGGATCCGATTGCGGCGATTCTGTCGGTTGAACCGGGTAAGGTGCTGTTTCGAGGCAAGGTCGTCGATGTCGATCGTCGCGCCACTGAAGGTTTTCTGCGTGGCAAGACCCGGTTTGAGGGCATGGACGACTGGCGGGGCAGCAGCATGTCGCTTGATTTTCAGAATGAGTGGATCGTAGCCTGGCTCGATGGACAGCCGCTGGCCATGTCGCCCGACCTCATCTGCGTACTGGACAGCGTCAGCGGCGAGGCGATTGGTACCGAGACCATTCGCTATGGGCAGCGAGTCACGGTTATCGCTCTACCGCCGCCCACCATTTTCCTGTCGCCGCGCGGTCTGCATTTTGTCGGGCCGCGTGCATTCGGTTATGACATTGATTTTCGCAGCGTGTTCGCCTGATCGCGTCAGACCAGGCGCACGGAGACTTCATTCATGAGACGAATTGGTATTGATGTTGGTGGCACCAACACAGACGCGGTATTGATCGAGGGCGGAAAGGTCACGCGTTCGATCAAGGCGCCTACCACCGAGGATGTCACCAGCGGCATTCTCGCCGCCCTCAAGGGATTGGCCGAGGCGCGAGGTGGGCTTGGCGAGCGCATCGATGGCGTCATGATCGGCACCACGCATTTCATCAATGCCGTGGTTCAGCGACGTCACCTGAGCCGGGTAGCCGCGCTTAGACTGGGTATGCCCGCCTGCGCGTCGCTGCCGCCATTTTGTGACTGGCCGGCAGATCTCGCCGAGCGCGTACGCGGTGGGGTTTGGATGGTAGAAGGGGGCCATGAATACGACGGGCGTCCCTTTATGCCACTCGATACGCAGGCTGTCGCAAAGGCGGCCCACGACATGCGGACCCAGGGTTTACGCGCTGTGGCGATCTCGTCGATCTTCTCGCCGCTTGACCCGTCCCATGAACGACAGGCAGCGGCGATCATCCGAGCAGAGCATCCTGAGGCCGTCGTCACCTGCTCGAGCGATCTTGGACGCATTGGTCTGCTTGAGCGCGAGAATGCGGCTCTGCTGAATGCGGCACTCACCGATCTGGCGCGCGATACCATCGCAGCCTTTGAGGCCTCGATTCAGGCCAGCGGTATCCAGGCGCCGCTTTACATTACTCAGAACGACGGTACCGTGGCTGAGGCCTCGCAGGCCATGAAGCTGCCGGTCTACAGTTTTGCCTCGGGTGCCACTAACTCGATGCGCGGTGCGGCGTATCTGTCGGGATTGATGGACGCTGTGGTCGCCGACGTTGGCGGCACCACGACCGATATCGGTCAGCTAAAAAATGGTTTTCCCCGCGAAGCTAATTCAGTGGTCAAAATCGGTGGTGTGCGTACGCTGTTTCGCATGCCTGACCTGTTTTCATTTGGCTTGGGTGGTGGCAGCCATGTGCAGGGCGACCCTCCGTGCATCGGGCCGCTGTCGGTGGGCTATCGCCTGCCCGTTGATTCGATCGCCTTTGGCGGTGAGCAACTCACCACCACGGATGTGGCGGTAGCCAGCGGCGTACTCAGCCTGGGCGATCCCGCGCGGGTATCCAAGCTCAAGCCCGACTTCTGCCAGCGTGTGTTTGATGAGGCGCGTCGGATGGTCGAAGAGGCCGTTGATCGCATGAAGACTGAGGCGGCCGATGTGGTGCTGATCGCGGTAGGGGGCGGTGCGTTTCTCATCCCTGACCGGCTGGCTGGCGTCTCTCAAGTGGTCAGAGTCGCGCACGGCGATTGCGCCAACGCGGTAGGCGCTGCCATTGCACAGGTGTCGGGTGAGGTTGATCAGATTTTCCGGGATCTCACGCGAGCGCAGGCCCTTGAGCAGGCCACCAGCATCGCATGCGACCGGGCGGTGGCCGCTGGCGCCGCGCGTGACAGCGTTCAGGTCATTGAGACCGAGGATATGCCCATCGCTTATCTGCCCGGAAACAGCCTGCGCGTGCGGGTCAGGGTGGTGGGAGACGTGGCGGGCGCCTAGCGGTTCTTCCAGACAGGCGCACGCTTTTCCTGGAAGGCTTTCATGCCTTCGCGCGCGTCCTGGGTGGCCGACATCATGGGCAACATCAGCTCGGCGTAATCAAGCGCCTGCTGCAGGCTCATGTCCCGCATCGCATGGAAGGCCTGTTTACCCAGGCGTATGCCGGTGGGTGAGCGGGCGCACAGGGTGTTGATCAGTGCGTCAACGCTCTCATCGAGTTTGCCTGCAGGTACCACCGCGTTGAGCAGTCCGATCCGCAGGGCCTCCTGAGCGGAGATGGACTCACCCGTCATGCACATCTCCATAAATTTTCGAGGCGGCAGAACGCGCAGCAGATAGGGCATGATGGTCATGGGAAAAATGCCGATCTTGGCCTCGGGCACGCCGAAGCTTGCGTGATCGGCGCTGATGGCCAGATCGCAGGCGCACATAAGACCAAACCCGCCTGCCAGGGCGTGACCGTTAACCCGCGCCACGATGGGCAGTTCGCAGCGTTCAATGCGCTTGAAGGCATCGACAATCATATTGTGGGGGCGCGATGGGTCAACCGAGAATGGTGCGCCATCGGCGCTTGCGCTGAGGTCGCCGCCTGCGCAGAAGGCTTTGTCGCCTGTACCACTGATCACCACCACGCGTATCTCAGGATCAGCCTCGGCCTCATCCAGACCGCGTGAAATCAGGCTGAGCACCTCGGCGTTGAGCGCGTTGCGACGATCGGGGCGATTGAGGGTAATGCGCAAGCTCGGTCCGTGTCGCTCGGTGAGTACAACGGCGCTCATGTCTGACTCCGATAGGGAAGCGCTGGCTGTCGATGCAGGCGAGTAAGAATATCAACGCTACCCATCTGTCCGCCTTTAAGCATGAGGGCCAGACCATCAAGACGCGGGTCGTCAGCATGGGCGCGAACCCACTGCACGCCTGTGCTCAGGCTACCCATCCAGGACAGGCCCCAGACCCCCAGCGCCTGGACGGCCCGACTTGAGGTGTCCCCGCCGAGAACACCCACGCGTCTTACCTGTGGCGCACGCGCCAGCACTGCCGCGAGAAGACGGCCGCAGCGCTGTGCAACGGTGTTCGTGTCTGGCCCACCAGGTACCGGTTCAGCGGTACGCGCGACGACCGGTTCACCCCGGCCAAGCAGTTGCGTGCAACGATCGGCCAGCGCGTTCAGACGATCTTCCTCGCCCAGCAGCGCGGGATCAACCGATACGGTGGTGTAGAGCGCACGACCGTGATCAAGCTGCGCTGCTGTCACCGGTGAGAGGCTGCCGGCCAGCACAAAGACCGGATCTTGGGGCGGCGCGACATCGGCGGCGACCGGTACCGGGATGGTGTCGACAGCACGGCCTGCATCCCGCATGGAGGCGTCATGGCAGGGCCAGTCATTCAGTGATTGCCAGGCCGCCACAAAGGCCTGCGCGACGCTACTGGGCCCCAGGGTAAGCATGCGTTCACGCTGGGCAATGGGCCATAAGGCTTTGCCGATAGTGGCCAGATGCTCATCGGTCAGCACATCGAAGAGGACTGCGTCGGGCGCCTGCGCGGCCAGCTGTTGCAAGCGCTTCGGTAGCGCCTGTTCAGGCGACGCTGCATCGAGCTCGCGCCAAGTGACGCTGTCCACACGCCGCATGCCCAGTTGCGTCAGGTGTCGCCGTAAATCAGCTTCTTGCATGGGTGTGACGGGATGGCAACTCATGGTGGGATGGCGGTCGATACGATGCACGATTCCGCCACTACCAGCGGCGGCAAACAGGTTTCCAAATGCACAGTAACGCTCAAGATTGGGCTGGCCACCGATAACCGGTATCAGCGCACTGGCCTGCAGGGTTCGGCGCAGCAAGGCGATGGCGTGAGCCAGATTACCGACCTCTGGCGCACTGTCGTAGGTGGAGCAGCATTTGTAATGCAGCACCGGGGCGTTGATGCTGGCGAAGAAGCGCGCGACGGGTTCAAGTTCGGCGCGCATGGCCTCGCGTCCCATGGCGCGCGCGGCGCCCGCGATGCCCAGCGCGTCAAGTTCGCCACAGGCGGCCAGACGATCGGGCGAGGGCACACCCAGAAAGAGCAGGGTTCGCAGTCCAGCACCGGCGAGGGCGCATAGCGTATCGGTAGCCCCGGTGAAGTCATCACCGTAGTAAGCGAATCGAAGACTCATTCAGTGACGTCCGCCAAAGAAGATTAGGGCTTCGCGAAGCTCTGCGGCGTCGCGCGCCGCGTCGTCAATGGACCGTCCCTCACGCACCGCCTGCCAGGCCTGCCGAATACTGGTGACGCCCGCGGCAACGCCCATGGGGTGCGCAAGAATTCCGCCGCCGCACAGAAACAAGAGATCACCGCTGGGCACGGCCTGTAGCGTATCGGGGAGGGTGCCTGCCCATTGGCCCGATGAAAATGCGGGCATCACGCAGTCGTCGCTGCCCGCGCCGTCGACCAGAGGCTGCAGACAGTCTCGCGCCGAGGTAATGACCTCTTCGTCAGTCTGCGAGAACTTACCCTGTAGCCCGTGCACGTGAAGGTGATCAACGCCGGCCAGTCGATAAAGCGTCTGCCAGGCTTGAAAGTCAATGCCCAGGGCCGGATGCCGCGAAAAAATGCCGAAGCCATTGCGATGCCCGTGGATGGCCAGCGGCGTGTGACGCCGCAGGGTCTGCGCACTGCCCAGACCCACCCAGTTGAGACTTATCATCACGCAGTTGCCGCCCTCGCGTTCGACCAACTCAGCGTGGCGCATCATGGCTTCATGATCATCGCTGATGTTGAAGGCATACATGGGGAGCCGCCCCGTGCGGTCAGCGTGAGCTCGCAAGACCTTCATCACGGCTGGCACGCGTTGGGCCAGGGGCGCATGTGCCGGGTTGGCGCAGACCTCATCGTCTTTGATGAAGTCGAGGCCCGACTTAACCAGATGCGCAACAAGCTCGGCGGTGGCTTGCGCGCTCAACCCGACATTGGGCTTGATGATGGTGCCCAGAATTGGACCATGCGGGACCCCGGTGAGGCAGCGCGTACCGGCAATGCCCTGGCGCGGACGCTCAAACTGCTGACGGTAATCAGCCGAGAGGGCCAGGTGCTCGAGCCGAACGCCAGTGGTTTCACCCAGGTCGAACAGATTGCCAGCGACCGTGGCTGCCAGCGTCGGCAGGCTGCTGCCAAGGTTGTCCTGCGGAAAAGCGATCGTCACACGCGCCTGCCTGAAGGGGCCGCGAACGCGCTGGCGCTCAAGCCAGGCACTGGCCAGGCTGGGCTGATCAAGCGGGGCCAGCTCTTCGATGGACTCCACCGTGGCCCGACTGCGTTCACGCAACTCATCAGTCTCGCCAGCCACACGCACGAAGGTGCCGCTGCTTTGCTCGCCAGCCAGCACGTCGGCAACCCGTGCAGGCTCGAGCGGCGTTTCAATCAGATAGCGCGCACGCAGGGCAGCCCTCATTTAGAGGATTCCATAGCGCGCGAAAACATCGGCAAGCTTGTCGCCGCGTTGCAGATCACGCAAGGTATTGCGTTCACCGGTCACCTTCTCGAAGGCCAACCGCAGTACCTCGCTTTCAACGGCCTTGGGAATGACTACGACACCGTCGGCGTCGCCGAAGATCAGGTCGCCCGTGGTGACCCGGACACCCGCGCACTCCACCGGCACGTCAAGCGCCATGATGCGACCCCGCCCCTTGCTGTCCAGGGGAGCGATGCCGCCGTGAAACACCGGAAAGCCCATGGCGCGGATGGCGCGCACATCGCGCGTGCAACCGTCCATGAGCGCACCGGCCGCATGCCGCGCCTTGGCCGCGGTGCTCAGCAGTTCGCCCCAGGGACCGACCCGCGAGGGGTTGGTACAGGCGAACACGGGAATCTCGTCGGGCTGAAGACTATCGACCAGACGAATTTCCAGCTCATAGGGATTGGTGCCCGCTTCGTGATGCCAGACCTCCATGAAGGCGGCAGTTCGGGCCCGACCGACCATCACGCATCCCTCGTCCAGTGGCCGGATGCGCGACGGTAGCGCCTGGTTCATGAAGCCGACTGCGTCGAGGCTGTCGGACAGCACTGAGGTGAACAGCTTTTCTCGGATGAGATTGAGCGAAGGGGTCGGGCTAGTCATCGCGGGCTCCTATTGATCGATTTTCATATCGCGAATGATGGGTCGAAATTGATCCATTTGACGTCGCAAAATGGCGTCCTGCTCGGCCGGTGTTGAACCGATGGGCTCAGCGCCCATATCAATCAGGCGTTTTGAGACATCGGGATGTTTGATGGCAGCGGCGACCTCGCGATGTAGGCGGTCAACGATGTCCCTGGGCGTGCGGCCAGGTACGAAAAGTCCATTCCAGCCTTCCAGCTCCATCGCGGGAAAGCCCAGTTCCTTGACGGTGGGTACATCCGGCAGGGATGCAATCCGCTGCGATGCGGTGGTTGCCAGCGCGCGCAGCGTGCCGGCCCGGATTTCTGCCAGTGACGTTGACAGCTGATCCCCCCCGATTTGGATACGACCCGCCAGCAGTTCCTGCTTCATGGGTGCGGCCCCCCGAAACGGGACGTGTTCCATGCTGATCTTTGCTTCTCGTTTGAAAGCTTCGCCCAGCACATGCATGGCTGATCCCGGGCCGGTCGAGCCGTAGTTGTACTGAAGCGTTGTGTTTGAGGACAGCAGCGCCGCGAGTTCGCGAAGATTGCGGGCGGGTACCGTAGGATTGCTGGTCAGCACAAACGGGACATTGACGGCGATGGACACGCCAGCGAAATCCGTTTCTACGTTGAAGGGCGAGCGATTTGCCAGTGTCTGTGCGACCGATGAGAGCGGGAAGGTGAGGTTATGCATCAGCAGGGTGTAGCCGTCGGGGGGCGCCTTGGCGACCGCGTCAGCGCCAATGGCGCCGCCCGCTCCCGCGCGGTTTTCGACCACGACGGGCTGCCCCAGGTTTTCGCTCATGCGCTGCGCCAGAATGCGCGCGACCACATCGGTGGTTCCGCCAGCAGGAAAAGGAACCACGATGCGTATGGTCTTTTGCGGAAAGGCCTGAGCGTCAGCGTGGCCCGGAAGAAACAGAGAGCTCGCCATTGCCGCGGCGACACCCAGCAGGTGGCGCCGATTGCTACGCATTGAGAATTGGGGCTTTTTGAATGACATCATGGTCTCCTCAACTTGGGGTTTTGTTGTGGGCTGATGATAGCCTGCAAGCCCCCGGCTCGCATCTGCGGGTTGACGTCTCATTCGCCTGCGCTATGGCCACAGGTTAAAATTCAGTGAAACTCTAGGAGACACCTGATGAAACTTACCCGCGTTCTGGCCTTTGGCCTTGCTTTCGGAATGGCCGTGACGGCTGCTCAGGCTCAGCAGTTTTTCCGTATCGGTACGGGCGGCACAGCTGGCACCTATTATCCCGTTGGCGGCATGATCGCCAATGTCGTGACCCAGGAAGCCAAGATCAACGCCACCGCTCAGGCCAGCAACGGGTCTGTGGCTAATGTGAATGGCGTTGCCGGCGGTGCGCTTGAGTCCGGCTTTTCGCAGGCGGATGTCGCCACCTGGGCCTTCACGGCCACCGGTGTCTGGGAAGGTAAGCCCGCGGTTCAGGGTTTGCGCTTGATCGCCAATCTGTATCCCGAGAGCGTACACGTCGTCGTGCGCAAGGGCTCCAACATCAAGTCGGTGGCTGACCTCAAGGGCAAGCGCGTGGCGCTTGATGAGCCCGGTTCGGGCACCCTGGTCAATGCGCGGGCGATTCTGGCCGCTTACGGGCTCAAAGACTCTGACCTCAAGGCCGAGTACATCAAGCCCAACCAGGCGGGCGACAAAATGAAAGATGGCGCTCTCGACGCGTTCTTCTTCACGGGTGGGGCGCCGGCTGGCGCCATCGCTGAGCTGGCTTCCTCGGGCGCAGGTATTGAGCTGTTGCCCATCGAGGGTGAAGCCGCCGAGCGTCTTCGCAAGACCAGTGGGTTTTTCGCACCCGATGTGATTCCGGCCGATACCTATAAGGGTGTGCCGGCGGTAAAAACGTTAGCGGTTGGAGCGCAGTGGGTTACCAGCGATAAAGCGGACGCCAATGCGGTGTATGCCATCGTGAAGTCGCTTTATTCAGATGCAGGGCAGAAGGCGATGGCGGCCGGTCATGCCAAGGGTAAGTACATCACCCTGCAGAATGCAGTGCTGGGCGCGGGTATTCCTTTCCATCCCGGTGCCGAGAAGTTCTACCGTGAGCAGGGTGTGCTGAAGTAAGTCGATCAAGCTTCGCACTGACCGGTAGCGTTGCCTGCCGGAATGACGATGAGTCAATCAAGTCTGCCCGATGACAAGGCGCTGCAGGCGCTCGAACAAAAATTCGACCCCGAGGTTCGATTCAGGCCACTGACGGCCTCGGGCGAGTTTCTGGTCGGAGCAGTGCTGATCGCACTATCGCTGTTTCACTGGTACACGGCCGGCTTCGGTCTTTTGCAAGAGATCACTCACCGCGGCGTACACCTTGCCCTGGTGCTGGGGTTGATTTTTCTGGTCTTTCCCCATCGCAAGGCGCTTCTTGAGCGGGCGGCGCCGGGCTCGTGGCGCACTCCCGGGGGTGTGCCTCTGGTTGACTGGATGCTGGCGATCGCGGTCGTGCTTGCCGTGCTTTACATCCCCTGGATTTTTGACGATCTTGCGTTCCGCGTGGGTAACCCGGGCCCCATTGATGTACTGATGGGCTCGATCCTGCTGTTGGCTCTGCTGGAGGCGACGCGGCGCAGCATGGGCTGGCCTTTGCCGGTGATCGCCCTGATCTTCATCGGATATGCGTTGGCAGGTCCCTGGTTTCCGGGCCTGCTCAAGCATGCGGGCTCGAGCTGGTCACAGCTCATCAACCATCAATATCTCACCAGCCAGGGTATTTACGGTGTCGCGGTCGGCGTGGTCGCCACCTATGTCTTTCACTTCGTTTTGTTTGGTGTGATGGCTACCCGGGTGGGGCTCGGGCAGTTGTTTCTGGATGTGGCCTCCTGGGTTACCGGACGCCAGGTAGGTGGGCCAGCCAAGGTGAGCGTCTTTGGTTCGGCACTGTTTGGCATGCTGTCGGGCTCATCGGTTGCCAACGCGGTCACGGTCGGCTCGCTCACCATTCCCGCCATGATTCGTGTGGGCTATCGGCGCGAATTTGCAGGCGCTGTGGAGGCTGCGGCGTCCACAGGCGGGCAAATCACACCGCCGGTGCTGGGTGCGGCAGCCTTCCTCATGATCGAGTTTCTGGCGCTTCCGTACCAAACCATTATTGCTGCTGCCGCCGTGCCCGCCTTCATGCACTTCTTTGGCGTCTACATGCAGGTGCACTTCGAGGCGCGCCGCCATGGTCTTCGCGGACTCACCCGTGAGGAGCTCCCCGATCTGCGTGACTCATTCGCGCGGCGCTGGCCCACACTGATTCCCCTGGGCCTTTTGATCATCATCCTCAGCACGGGCCGCACGCCCTATATGGCGGCTTTTGCCGGCATCACCTCCTGTGCCATTGTGGGGCTCACCACGCTTGAGCGCGGCAACACCACGCGCAACTGGGCACTGTTCGGCGTCCTGCACTTGGCCTTGCTGGTACTGATCTTCGGTGGCATCGAGAGCGAGGCGGCGCGCATCACGCTGTTGGCGCTTACGCTGTTGGCGGTGCCTGTGTTGATTCGTGTACTGGGTGTACGTGGCCGTATCGGCCTGCCCTCACTGGTCGAGGCCTTTGGTACGGGCGCCAAGTACGCGCTGGCAGTCGGCGCGGCGGCCGCCACAGTGGGCATCGTCATCGGCGTGGTCACCCTGACGGGTGTCGGTTTCAAGCTGAGCACCCTGATCACGGGCGCAGCACAGTCGCTGGCCGGTGGATTCACGGCCTGGATACCTGACGGTCTGTTTGAGCCTCGCTCGGTGGCTTTGTTTTTTGCGCTGGTCATGACCGGGCTGGTGTGCATTCTGCTGGGCTGTGGAATTCCGACTACCGCCAACTACATCATCATGGTGACGGTAGCGGCACCTACGCTGGTGCAACTGGGTGTGCAGCCACTGGTTGCCCATTTCTTCGTCTTTTACTACGGGGTATTGGCCGATATCACGCCCCCGGTTGCTCTCGCCGCTTACGCGGCGGCGGGCATGGCGGGCTCGGATCCTTTTCGTACCGGCAACACCGCATTTCGTCTGGGTCTTGGCAAGGCGCTTGTACCCTTCGTGTTTGTGTTTTCGCCCTCACTGCTGATTGTGGCCAAGGGTTTCACCTGGCCGGATTTCATCATCACCTTTTTCGGCTGCGTGGCGGGCATCACGCTGCTGGCTGCCGCCTTGTCAAAATTTTTATGGGTGGAGATGCGTCGGGGTGAGCAGCTGCTGTGTGTGGCGGCAGCGCTGCTGATGATCGCCCCGGGTCTGATCCCCACGCTGCTGGGTCTGGGCCTGGCCCTGCCGGTGCTGGTTCGTCAGTGGATCGCCCGTACTTAGGCTGCCAACAGACTGTCATAATTGGTCAGCATCATAAGAATTTCAATTTTTTAGGAGACATCATGAAACTTAAAGCACTTGCGTTTTCGGCCATGCTCGCGGTGACGGGTGCGGCTCAGGCCCAGACTGAGATCATGTGGTGGCATGCCATGTCGGGCGCCCTGGGCGAATGGATTAACGGCCTGGCTAAAG
>JBIKMC010000019.1:0-23265 GCA_044359405.1 Burkholderiaceae bacterium | reverse complement strand
GCAGGGTACTGCGGCTGACCTCATCAAAATGGCCATGATTGCCGTTCAGTCCTGGCTCGACCGCGAGCAGCTCGCGTCAAAGCTGGTGATGCAGGTGCATGACGAACTGGTCCTTGAAGTGCCCCAGCATGAGCTCGAGCTTATTCGGACGCAGTTGCCGGCATTGATGTGCGGCGTGGCAAGTCTGGCAGTACCCCTGGAGGTACAGACAGGGGTCGGCGACAACTGGGATCAGGCGCACTGATACCGGTACTGATAAGCGTCGGTCCGTGCGCAGCAGTGACCCTTGCTTGGCGGTAACCGTCGCTCAGGGGTAACCGTCGTTCAGCGGCGACCGGTGCTTCCGAAGCCGCCTTCGCCGCGGTTTGAGCTCTGCTCAAAGCTGTCAACGATATTCAGCTGCGCCTGAACCACCGGTACGATGACCATCTGCGCGATGCGTTCCATGGGCTCAATGGTGAAGGCTGCCTGCCCCCGGTTCCAGCAGGAGACCATCAGCGGGCCCTGATAGTCGGAGTCGATCAGGCCCACCAGATTGCCCAGCACGATGCCGTGTTTAACGCCCAGCCCAGAGCGGGGAAGAATCATGGCCGCCAGACCTGGGTCGCCAATATGGATGGCCAGCCCGGTCGAGATAAGTGATGCGGCGCCCGGGGCCAGTACCAGCGGCGCATCGAGGCAGGCGCGCAAATCGAGCCCGGCGCTGCCGGCAGTGGCGTAGGCGGGCAGGGTGCCGCGAATGCGTTCATCAAGAATGCGTACGTCGAGTTTCATGTAGAGCTCGCCCTTGCCAGGCGCTGTGCGATGTGGGCAACCAGCTGACGTGCCAGAACATCCTTGCTGGCGCGCGCTAGCCGCTGCGTGGAGTGACCATCGAGTATGAGTAGTTCGTTGTCATCGCGGCCGAACGTCTCGTGGCCGATATTGGCAGCCAGCAGGTCAATACCCTTACGCTGCAGTTTGTCGAGACCGTTACGCTCGAGCGCCTCGCTTTCGGCAGCGAATCCTACGCAGTAAGGGCGCTGGGGGCGACGCGCAACATCGGCGAGGATATCCGGGTTCTGCACGAACTCAAGTTGCGGCACGCTGCTGTTATCGGTCTTTTTGATTTTGCTGATGCTGGGTTTGGCCACGCGCCAGTCGGCCACCGCCGCCACCGCGATAAACAGATCCATGCCTGTGCCGGTCTGCTGGGCTGCATCCAGCTGCGACATGACGGCTGCATGCATATCGATCGCACTGACCACATTGATACGGGTGACGCCCTGTGGCGTGGGCAGATGAACTGGGCCAGCGACCAGGGTCACCTGGGCGCCCGCCTGCTGACAGGCCCGCGCTACAGCAAAACCCATCTTGCCTGATGAGCGATTGGTGATGCCGCGCACCGGATCGATTGCCTCATAGGTGGGGCCGGCCGTGACCAGTACCCGACGGCCTGTCATTGATTTGGGCGCAAAAAAATCGCTGACGGCGGCGGCGATATCGGTGGCTTCAAGCATGCGACCCTGCCCGATTTCCCCGCAGGCCTGCTCGCCACTGGTGGGCCCGACAACGACAAGCCCATCGGCCCGTAGCGTGGTCAGGTTTCGCTGCGTTGCCGGGTGTTCCCACATCTGTCGATTCATCGCGGGCGCCACCATGAGCGGGCAGTCCCGCGCCAGGCACAGTGTAGACAGCAGATCGTCAGCCAGACCCAAAGCCAGCTTAGCCATGAAGTCGGCGGTTGCCGGGGCGATCAGAACCAGATCAGCCTTCCGGCTGAGGTCGATGTGAGGCATGCCGTTGGCGACACGGGTATCCCAGGCATCGGTAAAGACAGGCTCGCCCGTGAGCGCCTGAAAGGTGGCGGTACCCACGAAGCGCGTACCGGCCTCGGTCATGACCACGCGTACCTGGGCCCCCGCGCGCTGCAGCTCGCGCACGAGTTCGGCGGCCTTGAACGCCGCAACGCCTCCGGTGACGCCCAGAAGGATTTGCTTGCCGTGAATACTCATGGGCACCTGTATAGCACAGCCTCAGCGTGTGCGTCGGACGCGCCGTATCTCGTCAAAAATCAGTAAGGCCGCCCCGATGGTGATCGCACTGTCGGCAACATTGAAGGCCGGCCAGTACCAGCGTTCGTAGTAAAGCAGAATGAAATCGACCACCTCGCCCCGGATAACGCGGTCGAGCACGTTACCAAGGGCGCCGCCCAGAATCAGCGAGAGCGCCCAGGCGAACATTCGCTGGCTGCCGTGACGCGACAACAACCAGATGATGACGATCGCGGCCAGGATACCGACGCCGATGAAAAACCATCGTTGCCAGCCTGACGCGCTGGCCAGAAAACTGAACGCCGCGCCTCGATTGAAGAGCAGTGTCAGATCAAAAAAGCCAGGGATGACCGGTAGCCGTTCGCCGGTCTTGAAGGCCAGCAGGGCCACCTGCTTGGTCGCCTGGTCAAGCACCAGCACTGCAAACGCAATGAGCAGCCAGCGCGGAAGGCCGTCCAGTAGACGATTTCTTTCTCGGCTCATGCGGGCCTCGACACGGGCCTGGACACGGGCCTGGACACGGGCCTGGACACGGGCGGCGAGCGGCGGGTGGCGTCAGGCATAGCGACGATACTCACCGGGTCCGTCCAGGTTGCTGACGCAGCGACCGCACAGACCGGGTCTGTTCGTATCAGCGCCGACATCAGCGCGCCAGTGCCAACACCGTTCGCACTTGGTATGCGAACTGGGGGTGACGCGAACAGCGGCGCCCGCGTCGGCCCCGGCCCGCTCCCGGGCGGGCGCAGCCGGAATCACCCGGGCTTTCGAGGTGATGAGTACAAAACGCAGGTCGTCTTCGAGGCTGGACACCAGGGCGTGATCCTCGGGGGCAAGGGCGAGTTCAACCTCGGCCTGTAGCGATGACCCGATGGCGCCCGCGGTGCGCACCGCTTCAAGCTCACGCAATACCTCGGCGCGAATGACTCGCAGGCGCGCCCAGCGCTCGAGCAGAGCCTCGGCATCGGTAATCTCCGGAAAGGCGTGCCAGGTCTGGGTAAAGATGGTGCCGCCTGTTTTTTTGTGCAGCGTCGGCGCAAAAAGCGGCCAGGCCTCTTCGGCCGTGAACGACAGAACAGGTGCCATGATTCGAAGCAGCGCGCTGGTGATGTGCCAGAGCGCGGTCTGCGCCGAGCGACGCTCGGGGGACTTGGGTGCGGTGGTGTACAGACGGTCTTTCAGAATGTCGAGATAGAAGGCGCCCAGGTCCTCTGAACAGAAGGTCTGTAGCCGAGACATGGCCGGGTGAAACTCATACACCTGGTAGTCAGCCTCCATCTGCGCTTGCCAGTGGCGGGCCAGCGCCAGGGCATAACGATCGATTTCAAGCATGTTGGCCACATCCACCGCATCGCGCTCAATGTCGAAATCGGCGAGGTTGGCCAGCAGAAATCGCAAGGTGTTGCGGATGCGACGGTAGGCTTCAACCACCCGTTTGAGAATTTCATCGGATAGCGAGAGCTCTCCGGAATAGTCGGTGCTGGCGACCCATAGCCTGAGAATCTCGGCGCCCAGTGAGTCCGATACTTTCTGCGGGGCGATGACATTGCCCAGCGACTTGCTCATCTTTCGGCCTTCGCCGTCGACCACAAACCCGTGTGTCAGCAGCGCGCGGTAGGGAGCCACGCCGTTGAGCATGGCCGAGGTGAGCAGCGATGAGTGGAACCAGCCGCGGTGCTGATCGGAGCCCTCAAGATACATATCGGCGGGAAACTGCGACTGGTCGGCGTGCGAACCGCGCAGCACCGTCTGATGGGTGGTGCCTGAGTCAAACCATACATCCAGCGTATCGCGGTTTTTTTCGTAGAGCGCCGCCTCGTCACCGAGGAGTTCGCGCGGGTCAAGCCGCTGCCAGGCCTCTATGCCTTCACGCTCGATGCGCTGTGCAACCGCCTCGATGAGTTCGGGCGTGCGTGGATGTAGCGCACCGGTTTCGCGATGGACGAAAAAGGCCATGGGCACGCCCCACTGGCGCTGGCGTGACAGAGTCCAGTCGGGACGATTGGCGATCATGCCGTGCAACCGCGCCTTGCCCCAGCCTGGATAAAAGGCGGTTGCCTCGACGCCGGCCAGGGCACGCTCACGCAGGGTGCCGCCACCCTCGTGGGGTTGGCTATCCATACCCGCGAACCACTGGCTGGATGCCCGGTAGATCACGGGTGTCTTGTGCCGCCAGCAATGCATGGTGCTGTGCGAAAACTTCTTGGCGCTGAACAGGCACGCGCAGCCGCGCAGGTGTTCGATGATCTTGGGGTTGGCGTCCCAGATCGACTGCCCCGCGAACTGCGGCAGCGATGCGGCATACGTGCCGTCGCCAAGAACCGGCTGCAAAATATCGGCGTCCCGCATGCCGTAGCGTTTGCAAGAGACGAAGTCTTCTACACCATAGGCGGGCGCCGAATGCACGATGCCTGTGCCGCTGTCGAGCGTGACATAGTCACCCAGATAAACGGGCGAGCGCCGCGATGCGAAGGGGTGCGCAAACTCGATGCGCTCAAGAGCTGCACCTTTGCAGCGCGCGACGATCTCGCCGGTGATCCCCCAGGCCGTCAGACAGGGCTCAACGCGCTCTGCAGCCAGTAGCAGCAGCGTGGGCGTACCCTGCCACTCGCTCTTGACCAGGGCGTAGTCAAATTCCGGATGGATGTTGAGTGCCTGGTTGGCGGGGATGGTCCAGGGCGTCGTGGTCCAGATGATGGCGAAGCCATTGCTCAGGGGCAGTTGCGCCAGACCAAAGGCCTTGGCCAGTGCCCCCAGCTGGTCAGCAATGAAGGGGAAGCCCACGTCGATGGCGGGATCAAGCCGGTCTTTGTATTCGACCTCGGCTTCGGCCAGCGCCGATCCGCAATCGAAGCACCAGTTCACTGGCTTCAGGCCCCGGTAGACGAAGCCTTTTTCAAGCAGTCGACCCAGCGCGCGCAGCTCATCGGCCTCGTTGCGATAGGCCATGGTGAGGTAGGGATTGTTCCAGTCGCCCAGCACGCCCAGCCGGATGAAATCTTTTTTCTGCCGTTCGATCTGCTCAGTGGCGTAGGCGCGCGATTTCGCCTGGACCTGATCGGGTGGCAGGTGCTTTCCGTGCTGCTTTTCGATCTGTATCTCGATGGGCATGCCGTGGCAGTCCCAGCCTGGAACATAGCGGGCGTCATAGCCAGCCATATTGCGACTTTTGACGATGATGTCCTTGAGGATCTTGTTGACCGCATGCCCGATATGAATATCGCCATTTGCGTAGGGGGGGCCATCATGCAGAACCCAGATCGGCCGACCCAGTGATGCTTCACGAATGCGCTGGTAAACCCCGCGGGTCTGCCAGTCGGCTGTCCAACCGGGCTCGCGTTTCGCCAGATCGCCGCGCATCGGGAAGGGCGTGTCGGGCAGGTTCAGGGTGTCGCGCCAGGCCGGCGCAGACTTATTGGAATTGGGCTTGCCTTCGGACATCAGAGGACTCGGCTGGGTAGGGGATCGCTGGATGAAGGGTCGGTCAAACGAACGGTACCGGGCAGGGCGTTCGACAGGGTGCCAAGATCGGGCGCCGCTTGCCCGACGAGCGCGCCATGGACTTGCTTGGGCGGCGTGAGCACGGGTGCGGTCGTGTGCTGCCTGAACCAGTCGCGTGCCTGTTCGGCGTCCCGATCGATTTGCGCGCGCAGCAGCTCGAGCGTCGGGTAGTTGACTTCATCGCGCAGTTTGGCCATGAACTCGACGCTGACGACTTGGCCGTACACGGTCTGCGAAAAATCAAAGACATGCGTTTCGAGCAGAAAACGGCCGTTCTGTTCGACCGCAGGGCGCGTGCCCAGACTGGCGACACCCGGCAGAGCGTGCGCCGCCAAACCGTGCACCTGAACCACGAAAATTCCGCTGAGCGCGGGCTTGAGTCCGGCCACCCGCAGATTCAAAGTGGGAAAGCCCAGTTCGCGCCCGAGCTTGCGGCCATGCAGCACGTGGCCGCTGATCGTGTAAGGCTGCCCCAGCAGATCGCGCACGCGGGCCAGATCGCCCTGTGCCAGAGCCTTGCGAACGGCCGAACTGGAAATGCGACCCTCGTGGTCAGACAAAGTGTCAGTGCGGCTGAGATTGAACGCGCCTTCGCGGGCAAAGGCCTGCAGCATGGCGTAGTCACCACGGCGGTCACGTCCGAAGCGAAAATCGTCACCCACCATCAACTCGCGCACCCTCAGTGCATCAACCAGAACCGATTGCACGAAGTCTTCGGCCGACAGCGCGGCCATTGCCTGGTTGAAGCGGGCGAGGACCAGTCGATGCACCCCGGCAGCGCCGAGAGACCGCACTTTGTCACGCAGTCCCTGAATGCGTACCGGTGTGGTCGGTGAGGCCGTTGGGTTAGCCTGACTCTGCGCGCGGTTGAGGCCGGCCTGTACGAAGTACTCGCGCGGATGAGGCTCGAAGCTCAGCACGCTGACCGGCAGTCCGCGGGCCTGCGCTCGCTCGGCGAGGCGTGTGATGACCGCCTGGTGCCCACGGTGCACACCGTCGAAATTGCCGATGGTGAGCGCGCAGTCAAGCCGGTTCGACGCGGAGGGCAATCGGTGAAAGACCTGCATGAAGAATCGATGAATGAAGTGAGCGACGCTGAATGGCAGCAGACCGCAGCAGACCCACACGCCGTATGGCGGCGAATACCGCCGGTTTTGAGCCGAGTCTTTGGCGCAAAACTTTGAATTATAAGAGTTATGATCCGCGCCATGAAAAGAATCGTGGTGCTGGTTTCCGGGCGCGGCTCGAACATGCTTGCAATTGCCCAGGCCTGCGAGCGAGAGGCCTGGTCCGCCCATATTGAGGCGGTCATTGTCGACCGTCAGGGCACACAGGGCGAGCTGCGCGCTCGGCAGATGGGGCTTAAGGTCATCCTGGTCGAGGCCCGAGCCCATGCCAGCCGCGCCGCCTACGAGGCCGAGCTGGCGCAGACCGTCGAGGCCCTGCAGCCCGATCTAATTGTCCTGGCGGGTTACCTGCGCATTCTGCCGGCGCCGTTTGTCGAACGGTGGTCGGGGCGCGTCATGAATATCCACCCGTCGCTGCTGCCCGCGTTTGTCGGGCTCAACACCCATCAGAGGGCGCTGCAGGCGGGCGTCAAACTGCACGGTGCCACGGTGCACTATGTGGTGGCCGAGCTCGATGCAGGGCCGGTCATCGCGCAGGCCGCGCTCAGCATTCAACCCGATGATGATGAGTCCTCTCTGGCTGCGCGAGTACTTGCTCTCGAGCATCGCCTTTACCCGGCTGCGGTGCGCTGGCACTGTGAGGGGCGACTGCAGATGGTCGGCGCTTGCGTGCGGCTCATCAATCCGGGGCCGCAGGAAGCGCAGGCCTGGTGGGACGTCGATTGAAGCGTGATACTGGCCGTCCCCGGGGCCGACAGCCGGGTGCTCGCAGGAAACGCCCGCATGAGGCAGATGTCCTGGTCGGGGCGCTCGCGCAAGCGCTCCAACTGGATGGGCCGGCCGATCTATTGCTGCATCGGTTTTTCCGGGCGCACCCACAGATGGGGCGGCGAGACCGAGGTCTGGTGGCTGAGACTGTTTTTGATGTTCTGCGCAATCGACGCCTCTATGCACATTTGGCCGAGAGCGGTGCCGGCCCCCAGGCACGACGGCTGGCCTTGTTGTCGTTGGCCTGGCGAGGCAGCGCGCCACCCGCTGCGGCCCTGCTGGCCCCTGCCTCGGTAGCTGAGCAGGCATGGCTTGCCCGGGTTGCCCAGGTATCGCCGCAGACGCTTCCGGAAACCGTTCGTTTCAGCCTGCCCGACTGGCTCTATGAGCGCATGGGTGAATCAGCGTGTGGTCTCGAACGGTCGCCCGACCAGAGAGCGGATCTGGCGGCCAGCCTGCTGCTGCCCGCGGGTCTGCAGCTGCGGGTGAACAGCCTCAAGTCAAAGCCCGCTGATGTCGTTGCCGCGCTTGCCCTGGAGGGTATCGAGGCGCAGGAGCTGACCTGGCTTCCCGGAGCGCTGACGGTGCAGGGCAGACCGGCGCTCGAGCGAAGCCCGGTGTTTGCCGACGGCTGCGTCGAGGTTCAGGACGCCGGAAGCCAGGTTCTGGCGGCGCTGGTCGGTGCTCGACGCGGGCAGACCGTGGTTGATCTATGCGCCGGAGCCGGCGGTAAGACCCTGGCGCTGGCTGCCGCCATGCGCTCGCTGGGGCAAATCTTCGCCGTTGATGTCTCGGTGACGCGCCTCCAGCGCCTGCGCCCCCGGCTGGTTCGCTCGGGGGCCAGTAATGTTCAGCCGCTGGCCATCGATGGCCTGAACGATGTTCGCTTGAGAAAACTCGCGGGTCGCGCCGATGCCGTCCTGGTGGACGCGCCCTGCTCGGGTAGTGGAACGCTTAGGCGCAACCCGGAGCTGAAGTGGCGCATGCAGCCCGGCGATGTTGAAAGGCTGGTGAATGAGCAGCGCGCGATTCTTGTGGCGGCCGCCCGACTGGTCAAGCCGGGTGGGGTGCTTGTCTACGGCACCTGCAGCCTGCTCGCACAAGAAAATATCGATAACGTCCGTTGGTTTGAGGCGACGTATCCGGGCTTTCAGCGTGATCCGGCCCAGGCGGTGCTGAGCGCCCAGGGGCTTCAGCTGCCGGGAGACGCCTTCTGCGACGGGCTGCTGGCCCTGACGCCTGAGCGCCACGGAACGGACGGGTTTTTCGGGGGCCGCTGGCGTTTGTCGCCCCCACTTTCTTGATCCTGGGCAAAGTCCTGCTTGCCCGACCGCCCATCAACCCCGACCGGTCAACCGGTATCGACAGAAAGATGATGCCAGCTTGGCGGGTGGCAGGTACACTTAGCAGCTTCAGGGGCTTCCCAGTTTGTCTGAAAACTCATGATTGACGCTTTTTTCTCATCGATATTGACTTCTTTGTTGAACTTCCTTGATCAGGGACTTCTTGACTTCACTTGGTGGCAGACGCTGATTTACACGCTGGTGGTCACCCACATCACCATTGCGGGGGTCACCGTCTTTCTGCACCGATGTCAGGCCCACCGGGCGCTTGATCTGCATCCGGTGATCTCGCATTTTTTCCGATTCTGGCTGTGGGCAACCACGGGCATGATCACGCGCGAGTGGGCCGCCATACATCGCAAGCATCATGCGAAATGCGAAACCGGCGATGACCCGCATAGCCCGGTACGCTGGGGTTTGCGCAAGGTACTGCTTGAAGGGGCAGAGCTTTATCGCAGTGAGGCCGCCAACCGCGACACCATCGAGAAATACGGTCATGGCACCCCCGACGATTGGATCGAGCGCCGCATCTACGCGCGCTATCCCACGGTCGGAATCCTGCTGGTGCTGGTACTCAATGTTGCCCTGTTCGGGGTCTTGGGGCTTGCTGTCTTCGGGATTCAAATGCTCTGGATTCCGTTGCTGGCGGCGGGTGTCATCAACGGTCTGGGCCATGCCAAGGGTTATCGCAACTTTGACTGCCCCGACGCGAGCACCAATATTTTTCCCTGGGGCATCCTCATCGGCGGCGAAGAGCTGCACAACAACCACCACGCCTATCCCACCTCGGCCAAGCTCTCCAACCGTT
This sequence comes from Burkholderiaceae bacterium, assembly GCA_044359405.1. Classification (GTDB taxonomy): domain Bacteria; phylum Pseudomonadota; class Gammaproteobacteria; order Burkholderiales; family Burkholderiaceae_E; genus SYIM01. The sequence continues at coordinate 13,688 of JBIKMC010000019.1, read as the reverse complement.
GGTACGAGTTCGATATCGGCTGGTTGTATATCCGGACACTTGAGATCTTTCGCCTGGCCCGGGTCAAAAAAGTGGCCCCCACACCCAAGCTGGCCGCGCTTCGTCCCACGATCGACCTGGATGCTTTGCAAACCCTGATCGCCCATCGCTACGACGTCATGCAGCAGTTCGCACGCTCATTGCGTGCCGTATGTGCCGAAGAGGCTCGTCGTCTCAGCACCCAGCACAGGCCTGAGGGCGCGTTATTGAAGGCGGCCAGTAATTGGCTGCATCGCGACTCCGACCGCTGGAGTGGCGATCAGCGGGCCAGCCTTGGCAAGGTGTTGGCTGCCAGCGAGCGTCTCAGTCTGCTGGTAGAAATGCGTCAGGAACTTGCGACTATCTGGGAGCGTTCCAACCGTTCACGCGAGCAACTGGTGCAGATGCTGCAGCAGTGGTGTCAGCGCGCTGAAACCAGCGGCTTGCCCAGCCTGCAGTCGATCGCCGTGCGCGTGCGCTCGTACGCCCCGACAGCGGCCTAAAAAGTTTACAGCCCCCCAGTGCCCTTTGACCACTCTGGCTGGTCGACCCGCAGTGATTGGTTGACGGATTTGACCGGTCGACCGCTTTGATTGGTCGACCAAATTGCCCGCTTGACGACTACATCGGGCGACAAAAAGCCCGCTAATGCGGGCTTTTTTTTAGACCGGTAAGCCCGCATTAGCGGGCTTTTCATTGGCTAGCGCGACTGAGACGGACGCTTACTTGATCTTGGTTTCTTTGTAGACCACATGCTTGCGCGCGACGGGATCAAATTTTTTGATCTCCATCTTCTCAGGCATGGTGCGCTTGTTTTTGGTCGTGGTGTAGAAGTGGCCGGTTCCAGCCGTGGATTCGAGTTTGATCTTTTCACGCATGGCTCAGACTCCTCAAACCGCTTCGCCGCGAGCACGCAGATCAGCGACGACAGCCTCAAGGCCGTTCTTGTCGATGAGGCGTAGCCCCGCATTGCTCAGACGCAGCCGCACCCAGCGCTTTTCGCTTTCAAGCCACAGGCGACGCTGCTGCAGATTGGGCAGAAAACGACGCTTGGTCTTGTTATTGGCGTGCGACACATTGTTGCCGACCATCGGCGACTTACCGGTAACTTGACAGACTCGGGCCATGAAGAGCTCCTGTGGCTCTGGATCTAGCAAAGCCGGTAAGTATATCCGTCAATGCCCCATACGTGCAAATGCCAGTCTTATCCAACCACGTATTAGCTTGAGGGGCTGTTCGCGTTTCCAATGTCAGGGTGTGCTCGCGGCGTCGAGCTCTGCGACCGATTGTGCGTCCAGTGAAAGGTGCAGGCCCGCCAGCAGATCCTCCAACTGTTCCAGACTGGTCGCGCTGGCGATCGGGGCAGCGACAGCCGGTCGGTCGCGTAACCAGGCGATTGCCACGGCGGTCTGACTGGTGTTGTGCTGGGCTGCCACCGCATCCAGTGCGGCCAGAATGCGCATACCGCGCTCATTCATGTGCGGGCCGACCCGGGCGGCGCGGGCCCGCCCCTGCAGATCTTCAGGGCGCCGATATTTGCCAGTCAGGAATCCGGCTGCCAGCGAAAAATACGGGATCACAGCGATCTGCTCTCGCACGCACAAGGCCTGCAACTCCCCCTCAAAGCCGCTGCGCTCGGCCAGGTTGTAGCCCGGCTGCAGGGTGTCGTAGCGGGGCAGCCCCAGGCTGCTGGCTGTCTGTAACGACGCGAGTAGGCGATCGGCGCTGAAATTGGAGGCGCCGATGGCGCGCACCTTGCCTGCGCGGATCAGTTCGGCGAAAGCGCCTAGCGTCTCCTCAATCGGTGTGTCGGGGTCGTCGATATGGGCCTGGTACAGATCAATATGGTCAATACCCAAGCGCTTGAGCGACGCGTCAACGGCACGGCGTAGATACGCAGCTGACAGCCCCTTTCGGCCGTCGCCCATATCCATGCCCGCTTTGGTGGCGATCAGTACGCGGTTGCGTCGACCACCACCCTGAGCGAGCCAGCGGCCAATGAGAGTCTCGGATTCGCCGCCCTGATGGCCGGGCACCCAGCGGGAGTAGACGTCAGCGGTATCGATCAGGTTGCAGCCGGCCGCAACAAAGGCGTCCAGCAGCTCAAACGAACGCGTTGCGTCCGCTGTCCAGCCAAAAACATTGCCGCCGAAGGCGAGCGGTGCCACCTTAAGGCCACTGCGACCCAGTTCGCGCAGATGCATGGATGCTCTCCCGATGATTAGCCATGGGCTCTTACGTGCCCCAAACCCGGATGCTCGCACGGAATGCAACAATATTGCCGTGAGGCCGACCTGATGAAGCGGGCCTGGCCACCAGATCGGCGACCCTGCCATGTGGCCCCGTTCCGAGGTGGCCCCGTTCCGAGGTGGTCCCGTTCCGAGGTGGCCCCGTTCCGAGGTGGTCCCGTTCCGAGGTGGTCCCGTTCCGATGCAGCCGGCGTCTCGCGATCGGGGGGGCAGTGATCGCGATCGGGTCTTAAGTCTGGATTGTGCGATCGAAAGAAATGAGGGCAGCCATGCTGGTCTACCGAAACTGGAATGAAGCGGTCAAGGGACGCGTATTACGTGAGACGCCTCACCAGCGTGGCACCCGCGTACAACTGCTGGGAACGTCAACACCGGGCGCGCATCCCCAGCCGCAGGCCTATGTGGTCGAACAGGCTCCGGGCTGGGTCTTGAGGCAGCACTACCACTCGGCGCATCAGTTCCAGGTCGTGTCGGATGGTAGCGGCTTCATTGGCCGGACTGCAGTTGCGCCGGTGGTGGTGCATTACGCATCGCCCGAAACGGGCTATGGTCCTATCACAGCTGGGCCTCAGGGGCTCTCGTACCATACCCTGCGCCCCTGTCATGACGAGCAGACGCGCTATCTGCCTGAGTCGCGCGAGCTCATGCGGGCAGGCTTGGCCAAGCATCACGGCATGACGGCGGTTGTTGAACCACTGCCGGGCCCTCTGTTACGAAGCGATGCCCTGCGCGTTGAGGAGCTCATGCAAGCAACGGCCGACGGAGCGCGCGTGTGGCGAGTGTGCCTGCCCGCAGGCACTGAATTTGCAGCTGAAGCGCTTCGGGCTTCAGGGCCGCGCTACTACTATCTGATGGCAGGCCAACTGCTTATGGGTGACGAGGCACTGGGCGCGCGATCCGTGTGCTTCTCGCGCGATGAGCCGAACCTGGTACTGAGAGCAGGTGCCGACGGCGTTGACCTGCTGGTTCTGCAATTTCCGGCGCATGCCGGGCTCATGTCGTGAGCGTCCTGCGAGACGCCATTAAAGCCTTCGGCACGCTTCAATGGTGACCCTTGGCGGAGCGGGTTCATGAATATTCAGGTCAGCTTTGTTGAAACGGCCGCAGGCCGAATCCACCTCGCCCGCTGCGGGGCTGGTGAGCCGGTGCTGCTTCTGCATCAGACGCCCCGTTCCTGGGACGAATATCGCGAGGTGCTCCCGCTTCTGGGGGCTCGGTTTGATGCGATCGCCATGGATACCGTGGGCTATGGCCTTTCGCCGCCCTTTGTCGACGGCGAACCTTCGATCGAGCGTTGGGCCGATGCTGCACTCGCCCTGATGGATACCTTGGGCATTGCTCAGGTGTCGGTGGTGGGGCATCACACGGGAGCTGTCATAGGCATGGAGATCGCTGCCCGCGCACCGCAACGTGTGAAGGCCCTGGTCTTGTCCTCGTGCCCCATGGTCGATGCTCATCGGCGTGCCCATCATGGCGATCGACCCGTGGTCGATGGCGCGGAGCGACGCTCCGATGGTGGCCATCTGTTGGATCTTTGGCGCATGCGTGCGCCGTTCTACCCGCCTGCAGATGTGAGCCTGCTTGAGCGTTTTCTGATTGACGCCTTGCGGGCCGGCGAGCGCGCAGCCGGTGGTCACCGTGTGGTGAATCGGTACTGCATGGAAACCCGTGTTGGTCTGGTGCGGTGTCCGACGCTTGTCATTGGCGCCAGTGAAGATCCGCATGCCTTCCCGGCAGCGGCCAGCGTGGCGGGCGCCATTACCGGTGCCCGTCGGCTGACCATTGCCGGCGGCATGGTGCCCCTACCCGATCAGATGCCCGAGACGTTTGCCCGGGCCGTGATCAATTTTTTGCGGACAGGGGCGAGCGAGATCAGTTGATCACGCGAATGCCGGAGGCCTGCGGGCCCTTTTGACCGGCGGTGACTTCGAACTCAACTTTTTGATTCTCCAGCAGGGTTTTGAAGCCGCTGCCTTGAATCTCTTTAAAGTGAGCGAACAGATCTTTGCCGCCCGAGTCGGGGGTAATGAAGCCGTAGCCCTTGCTTTCGTTGAACCACTTGACGGTGCCGGTTTCCCTAGCCATATCGATTCCTTTCAGAGGTGAACGCGCGCGACAGATGCCGGCGCAAAAGCGCAGAAACACCCAGGAACGAACGGAACGAAAAGCTGACCAGGACGGACGATAACGCCGAGAGGGACGAGCGAGACGAACTAAAACGAGCAGATCTTGAGCATGTCTACCTCATAACTTTAACAGTTCAGTGCCGACGAAGCGAATCATCTGTTGCTTCTGCGCGACCGTGCATCAGCGGATGGGCGACCGAAGGCCGAGCTCAGCGGGCTCCATGCCCTGGTGGCGCTTGGCCTCATGGGCAGCGGGTGAGGCCATGAACGCGATGAATGCGCGTGCCGCATCGATCTGCTCAGAGCCGGACACGATGGCTGCTGTGAAGGCGGTCATCTGTTGAGTGCCGGGTGGCAAAGGGCCGATCACCTCAATGCCGGGCGCATGGATGAGTTCGCTCAGTTGCTGGAAACCGAGCTCGACACTTCCATCGGCCACCAGCGAGGCCACCGGCACGCCGGGTGGTGCCTGCACAATGCGGTCGCCCATCTGCTGGCGCAGCCCCCAGCGTTCAAGCAGACCCAGCAGATGTGTGCCGCTGGGGCCAGTGGAGTAGCCGATGGTACGCGCCTGCTGAATCGTTTCACGCAGCGCCTGTTCGGATTCGATGCGGGGATGCGCACAACCCGAACGTACTGCGACCGAAATCCCGCTCAGGACCAGATCACGCAACGATTCACCAAGCACTCGGCCCGCGGCTGACAGCTGAACGATGGCCGCTTTGGCCAGCACCACCACATCGAAGGCCTCGCCCGACTGGACGCGACGGGCGGCATCAACGCCGCCGACGGCTTCGAGTTCAATCGCCTGACCAGTGGCCTGTTTGTGGGTCGCTGCCAGCTCTGCCAGCAGTTGGCGCGTCGCCATGGAAGAAATCAGTTTGAGGGCTTGTGTCATGGCGCTTTGCTAGTTGTGGATTGCCTTGTCTGGGGCGGACTCGTCGGGGTGCTTTGGGCGGTGGGCGTTAGGCTTCAATGTGTGCGCGCAGCTTGCGATGCGCGCTTCGAAAACTGCTGCCGCAGCGCGCGCTCGCGCAGATGACCGACGATACCCGACGGGAAGTAATACACCGACAGCACGAAGAGCAGCCCCAGCCACAAAAGCCATCGGTCGGGAGTGAACACGGCCGCTACGCCCGGTACGGCCTCGAATAGCTTGCCGATGAGTTTCAGCAGGTCTTGCAGATAACTTTGCGCCAGGAGGAACAGGGTGCTGCCGATGATGGCGCCGTACAGAGTGCCCATGCCGCCGATGACGACGATGAGCAGTATGTCCAGCATGATCTCAAAGGAGAGCGTGGTGTCTGGCCCGTTATAGCGCAGCCACAGGGCCAGCATGGCACCCGCCAGCGTTGCAAAGAGCGCTGACAGGATGCTGGACAAGGTGCGGTAAATGACCACCCGATAACCAATGGCCTCTGCACGAAATTCGTTCTCGCGGATGGCCTGCAGTACCCGACCAAAGGGCGAGTTCACGATGCGCAGCAGCGCCAGAAAAATGGCCACCACACCCGCAAATAGCAGGTAGTAGCTGATGACCCGGCCGCTAAGGTCAACTTCCCCGAATAGCCCGGGCAAGGGATCGTCCAGCAGCACAAAACCGGGTGACAGCAGTTCGGGGACTTTGAAGGTGAGACCATCTTCGCCACCGGTGAAGTCCGATAGCTGCGAGGCCAGCGTCAGAAAGGCCGAGGCCACGGCCAGTGTGATCATGGCAAAGAAGATGGCGCGCACGCGCAGAGAAAATAGCCCGATGACGAGTGCGAGCAGCGCAGATACCAGCAGTGCTGCGGTCACGCCGACCAGGACCGACTCCCAGCCCGGGCCCATGCGACTTGAGGCAATGGCAATACCGTAGGCGCCAATGCCGAAAAACATGGTGTGCGCAAAGCTTACGATGCCGGTGTAACCCAGCAGAAGATCAAAGCTTGCCACCAGCGCGATGAAGATCAGCATCTTCGCCGCGACATTGAGTGCCTTGACCCCCGGCACAATGAAGGGCGCCAGCGCCAGCGCGGCGACGATACCCAGCAGCAGCGCGGCCAGCCAGCGGCTGCGCGGCAGATCATTCGATAGCAAACGGCTGAGCATGATCAGGGGGCCGCCTAGCGGTTAGCCACAGGCCACAGACCCTGTGGTCGCCAAAGCAGAATGGCCACCATCAGGGCAATGTTGGAAAACAGTGCAAGCTTGGGCGCGAGAAAGCCGCTGTAATTAGCCATCAAGCCCACCAGCAATGCGCCGATGAGTGCGCCCAGTGTAGAGCCCAGCCCGCCGATAATGATGACGATAAAGATCAGCACATTCACCTGGGCGCCGATCTGTGCGGTGACCATCTGCTGATACTGGCCCCACATCACGCCGCCCAGTCCGGCCAGGGCACTGCCAGCCACGAAAACGCCCACGAATAACCGGCGAATGCGATACCCCAGCGCCTCAACCATATCGCGGTCCTGCACGCCGGCCCGTATGAGCAGACCGATCTTGGTGCGGCTAAGCGTGAAGGCCAGCAGGGCAAACACCAGCAGTCCCACCAGGACTGCGAACAGTCGGTATTTCTCGATTGCCGCTTCGCCCAACAGCACCGAGCCGCGCAGCGCGGGCGGCAGTTGCAGCGGAATCTGCTGAGGTCCCCAGATGACCTTGATCAGCTCTTCGCCGATGATCATGCCGCCCATCGTGATCAGAATCTGCTTGAGATGCTGGCCGTAGACGGGGCGTACGAGGAAGCGCTCAAACACAAGCCCCAGGGCACCGGCGATCAGCATGGCAACCAGCATGGTGAGCGCGAGCGCGGTCACATTGGCGCCCAGGCTGGGCGAATCGGACCACGCGCCCATGCTGGCCATCAGCGTGGTGGCCATGAAGGCACCCAGGGCGATGAACACCCCGTGCCCGAAATTGAGCACGTCCATCAGCCCGAAGACCAGCGTGAGCCCCGAAGCGATGATGAAGATGATCATGCCCATGGCCAGCCCGGCGACGGTCAGCGTCAGCCAGGTGGGGGGCGAGCCTATCAGTACCAGCCCCAAAAGCGCCACTGCCGGCACCAGCAGCACGGGCCAGCCGTCCCAGTCAGCAAGCCGGCTGCCGAGGGTACCCGTCGGCCGTGTGACCTGTACCGAAGAACTCATGCGGAATGCTCCGTCATTGAAAGACCCAGCAGTCGTGTCTGCAGGGCGGCATCGTCCAACAGTTCGCGCATTAAACCGCGGTGCACGATGCGGCCGTCATCCATGACGGCGACCTGATCGCCCAGCTCGGCCGCAAAGGCGACGTTTTGCTCGACCAGCACGATGGTCGTGCGCGCTTCACGCAGCGCCTGCAGGGCATCGATCAGATTGCGCACGATTGAAGGGGCCAGTCCTTTACTGGGTTCATCGATCAGTAAAAGCTCGCGCGGCTCGACGATGGCGCGCGCAACGGCCAACATTTGCTTCTGACCGCCTGAGAGCTTGCCAGCGGGTTTCAGCCAGAATTGGCGCAGTGCGGGAAACAGGGAAAAAATCCAGTCCAGGCGCTGAGTATCAACGTCGGACAGGCGGCGTGCGGCTCGGGCGGCCAGCAGCAGGTTATCGCGCACCGTGAGGTCGGCAAAGATGCCCATGTTCTCGGGTACGTACGCGACCCCCAGGCGAGCGATGTCGGGCGTGGCCCGTGCGGTGATGTCGCGCGCACCCAGTTCGATGCGGCCCTGGGATGCTCGCCACAGTCCCATGATGGTTCTGAGGGTGGTCGACTTGCCAGCCCCGTTGCGTCCAAGCAGAAGCGTCACCTCTCCGGCGGGTACTTCAAGATTGACGCCGTGCAGAATGTGATAGGCCCCGATATGTGTGTGCACATCGATGAGCTTGAGCATGGGCTGCGGGGTCTTGCCTGTCATGGCTTCAGTGCTTCTGAGTGGGTGGGGCCACCCCAAGATAGGCCTGCTGCACCACGGGTGAGGCAATTACCTCGGCCGGATTGCCCTGCGCGACAAGAGCGCCGTTGTGCAGGACCACGATGCGATCCGACAGCTCGCGAACCACATCCATCTTGTGTTCTACCAGCAAAATGATGTGTTCGGGATTACGCTTGAGTGCGCGAATCAGATCAAGCACCACCGGTACTTCAGCCACGCTCATACCGGCCGTGGGCTCATCGAACATGAATACGCGTGGCTTGAGCGCGATCAGCAGCGCCACCTCCAGCTTGCGCTGGTCTCCGTGCGGCAGGCTGGCCGCCAGCGCATCACGTCGTGCGCTAAGCGCCACCTGCTCAAGCACAGTATCTGCCTCGTCGATCAACTCACGTCGATCGCTCCAGATACGCCAGAGGTTAAGCCCAGCACGGTGCCGCGCCTGTACAGCCAGGCGCACATTTTCATGCACGGTAAGGCGGGGAAACAGATTGGTCAGCTGAAACGCCCGTCCCAGCCCAGCCTGGGCTCTTGCTGCCGCACTCAGTCCGGCCAGATTCTGGCCGTCGAGCAGCACGGAGCCTGCACTGGGCTTGAGCTGTCCAGAGATGAGGTTGAACCAGGTGGTTTTGCCCGCACCGTTGGGCCCAACGATTGATGTGAGCGTGCCGGGCTCAAACCGGCATGACACCGAATCGACGGCCGTGTGACCGCCGAATCGAATGCTGAGGTCTCGGGTTTCGAGCATGGCAGGTCAGACGGTGATCAGGCTATGACGCGAGTTGTTCGCGGCGGACCGACGCCGCAGGGGCCGCAGACTTCGACGACGTAGACGACCCAGGGGCCACAGAAGCTGACGCCGCCGCCGGGGCAAGCGCTGCCAGGGCCGACAAGGCCGTCCGGCAGCGGTTACCTGCGCGCCGCTGTATCAATCAGCGCTTGTTACGGATGGGCACGCTCATGTCTTCGGGCTTGATTTCCCGTACGAGCTCGGGGACACCCCAGGGGAACGCAGGATCAACCTTGATGCGGAAGTGATACATGCTTTGCATGGCCTGGTGATCTTCCTTGCGAAACGTCATGGTGCCCTTGGGGGTCTCAAAGCTCATGCCGGCCATGGTGCGGATAAGCTTTTCGGTGTTGGTGTCACCGTTGGTCTTTTTGAGCGCAGTGACGATGGCCATCGCCGCTGAAAAGCCACCTGCCGTGAAAAAGTCCGGCGGCGACTTGAACTCTTTGTAGTGACGCGCCACCATGGCTTCGTTGACAGGATTCTGCGGAAGACCGAAGTAGTAGTAGGTTGCCCCTTCCATGCCGGGAAAGGCCTTGTAGGCGGCCATGGCGGGCAGTATGTTGCCGCCAGTGGCGATCTCGATGCCGTAGCGTTTGAGGTCCAGGTCAGCGATCTTGAACGGGTTGCCTGCCCCCGCCCAGATAATGAAAATCACTTTGCGGCCAGGCTGATCTTTGAGCTTATCGATGATGCGCTGCGCACCCGCGGTGAAATCAGTGGTGTTCACCGGCAGGTACTCTTCATGAACGATTTTGGCCGACTTGAGGGCATCGCGAAATGCCTTGACGCCGTCGCGACCGAAGGCATAGTCCTGAGCCAGGGTTGCAACTGAGACGCCCGCTTTATCCAGCGCCACGGCGTTTGAGATGGCGTCCTGCGAGCTGTTACGCCCTGTCCTGAAGATGAAACGGTTCCATTTGTCGCCCGTGATTGAGTCGGCTACCGCGGGCTCGACCAGCAGAATTTTTCGGTATTCCTCGGCCACCGGCAGCATGGCCAGTGCCACGCCCGAGCCGGTCGGGCCCACGGCGATATCAGCCTTGTCGTCCGCGAAGGCCGCCGCCAGTTGTGCCTTACCCACATCGGGCTTGAACTGACTGTCTTTTTCAATGACCACGATCTTCTTGCCATTGATGGTCATGGTGCCGCCCGTGGCGTAGTCCAGGCCCATCATCAGTCCCGTGTGAGTCTGCTTGGCATAGGCTTCCAGCGGTCCCGTCTTGTCATAAACGTGAGCAATACGGATTTCATTGGAGCGAGACTGGGCGCTGGCGCCTGCGGCGAGGCAGGCTAGGGCCAGACCGGCGATAAGACTTCGCAGGGATGACATCTGGGTTCTCCGGGAATGTTGGTCGGTAAGCGTGCGGGCGCCATATAAAGGCCAGCGACTGCGCCAGACGGCACTTTAAGGGAAGCGATGATCCCTGATCAAATTCGCGGAGGGATTGAAACGCGCGGCATTGCGCGGCTTTGACCTGTGTCAGTATCAACGCAGTCATCACGGTGCTGCGATCGCAGGTACTGAAATCGCCCGACAGCCTCTGACGCGGTTGGGCTCATGCGCAGGAGATCGATTCATGGGACTGCCATTGGACGGCATCAGAGTGCTTGAGCTGGGGGACTTTCTGCCGTCGGCCTACGCCTGCATGCAGCTGGGCGATTTTGGCGCGGAGGTCATTCGTGTACAGCCGCCTGCCCGGGCTCAGGGGCGACGCTCACAGCAGGCGGCGTCAGTGCCGCAGGCGCCCCGGTCTCCGTTCGACGCCGAGCGTCGTTTTGACACGCCCAATCGTAATCGCCGATCCATTGTCATTGACCTGAAGCATGCCCAGGGGCAGGAGGCCGCCCAGCGTCTCGCTGATCGTTGCGACGTGCTGGTTGAGGGCTATCGACCGGGCGTGCTCGATCGACTGGGTATGGGGTACGAGCAGTTGGCGCAGCGTAATCCGCGCCTGGTGTACTGCTCGGTCTCGCTGTTTGGCCAGACCGGGCCCTACCGAGATATTCCCGGGCATGACCCGCTTGCATTGGGCGTGGCGGGGCTTTTGCATCTGGCCAGTGACCCGCCCGATGACGTGCCCCGGCTGCTGGGATCGCCCGTGGGCGATATTGGCGCGGGGCTCCATGCCTTATCGGGCATTCTGCTGGCGCTGCGCGAGCGGGACCGAAGCGGCAAGGGACAGCGGGTGGATATTTCGATGACTGAGGCGGCGCTGGCCTTCTCCATGTTGTCGTCGGTGCAGGTTTTGCAGGGAACCACGGTACCCCGGCTTAACAAGCCGAATGCGATCTCCGGCATTTTTCGCACGGCTGATGACCGATACCTAGTCACCACCAATCTTGAGGCGCATCACTGGGCTAACTTCTGTAAGGCGATCGGTCGGGACGATCTGATGGCTTTACGTTACGACCGCGCCCGTCGCGATGAACTGCTCAAGACCGTGCGCGAGATTCTGCGAACCCGCACCCGTCACGAATGGCTGAGCATCTTCACCGGTGCGCTTGAAAGTCAGGCTGCACCCGTCAATCGCATCGAAGAGGTGTTCGACGATCCGCACATTCAAGCTCGCGAGATGGTGATCGAGGTCAAGGATGAGCAGGGGCTTGCAGGACGGCAATTGGCCCCGACCATTCGACTGGGTCGCACACCGGGGCGGATCGCCGCCGTGGCGCCACCAGCGGGGGCGCACACCCGGTCGCTGATGACCGAGGCGGGTTACAGCGTCGCGGAGATCGACGCGCTGTTGGCAGCACAGGTGCTAGGCTGAGCTCCAGTTAAACCAGGGCCCCCGTGAAGGGGGCCCTGGAACAACCTGGATGGATGATTGACGTCTGAAGCTGTTGTCAGAACGCCCAAGCGGCGCCTGCGCCGACAACAGGCCGTGCACCACCATCCACACCCGATGAGACGGTCACGCGGAACAGGGCGTTGTTGTCGCTGCGGAAGTTGACGCCCAAAGCCAAGGCGCTCTTGCCCATGAAGTTTCCAAGTCCGACGCCAATGGCCCGGTCTTGATTCTGCTGCAGGCCAGGGATATTGGCTTGGGCCGATACGGCCGCTACTGCGGCAGCAAATTGACGTACGTTCACGGCATCGAAGTCGGCACGACCATCAGCCACACCGGTGACCGTGATCGGCGCACCGGTGGCAGCGTTGCTGAAGCGCGCATAACGGTCGTCAAGGGTCAGGCTGCTGGACTGGGTACCGCCCGACAGGGTGGTCTGCGACTCGGTGACCACCAGACCGTGCGTATTGCCGTAGCCGTTGGTCAAGGTGACTGCAGCGGTGGGGACGGTGGGCTCGGCGTAGCCCTGAGCACCCTGAGTCAAGATCTTGCCGTTGGCATCCACAGTGGTGCCGCCGGCATTGCTCAGCAACACCTGCGCACGGGTCGCCTGGTTGGCAGCGCCTGTGCGCGCGGTCAGGCCTGAGGTGCCGCCCGTAACCTGAGTATTGGCGCTGTGGTTGGCGAGCGCCTGGCTGGCGTTGCCTGCAGTCGCCGTGACTCGAGTGGCCGCATTGATACTACCGATGCTGTTGATCGACGCAGACTCCACTATGGTGCCGATGTTGTTGGTCGGACCCTGGATGCTGTTCAACACCGCGGCGTTCATGTTGTTGGTGGGCGCCTCGACGTTATTCACGGAACGCCCTGTGAAGTTATTGGTCGCCGCCGAGATGTCGTTGCGCGACGTGGCGCCAGTCGCCGACATGGTGTTGTTGCCACCGGCAGTGATGGCGTTGTTACCCGTGCCCGTGGCGGTGATGGTGTTTGACGGCGCGCTGAGGGCGTTGACGCCATCGGCGGTGATGGTGTTGTTGCCACCGGCGGTCATGGCGTTGTTACCCGTACCCGTGGCGGTGATGGTGTTCGAAGGCGCGCTGAGGGCGTTGACACCGCCGGCTGTGATGTTGTTGCTCGAAGTGGCGCCCGGCGCGGATATGGTGTTGTTGCCAGCGGCAGTGATGACGTTACTAGAAGTACCAGTCGCGCTAATCGTGTTGCCGCCAGTCGCCGTCATGGTGTTGGTGGCGTTGGCTCCAGTTGCCTCGATCGTGTTGCTGTCAGTGGCCGAGATCGTGTTCGTTGGGCCGGTGATGGCGTTGCTGGCACCTGCTCCGGCAGCGGTCATCGCATTGTTCTTGCCCGTGATGGTCGTGCTGTTGCTGGAGTTACCGATCGAGACGTTGCCGGTGCTGGTACCGGTGTTGATGTTGGTGGCGGCGTTGGCACTGGTATTAATGTTGGCGGTCCCGACAACCGAGGTCGCACCTGTGATAGAGGTGGTACCCGTGATAGCCGTGCTGTTGTTAGCGTTACCGATCGAGACGTTGCCGGTGCTGGTGCCAGTGTTGATACTGGTTGCGGCGTTGTTGCTGTTGTTGATGGTGGTGGCGCCAACAACCGAGGTCGCTCCAGTAATGGTGGTGCTGTTGTTGGCGTTACCGATCGAGACGTTACCAGTGCTGGTGCCAGTGTTGATACTGGTTGCGGCGTTGTTGCTGACGTTAATGCCTGTCGCACCGGTGATCGTGTTCGCGGTACCCGCTTGGATATCTATCGAACCACTGGGGTTTACCGTTATGCCCGCAGAGGCACCGC
>JBIKMC010000180.1:0-7147 GCA_044359405.1 Burkholderiaceae bacterium | reverse complement strand
CTCCCAGGTCGGTGTGATCAGCGGACAGGTGTTTTATGTGTGGTTCAGCGTCTTCAACCTGTTTGCCACCATGCTGTTCTGGGCTCTGATGACCGATCGTTTTTCTGAGGAGCAGAGCCGGCGTCTCTTCGGTGCTATTGCTGTGGGTGGCACCCTGGGCGCCATTGTCGGGCCCTGGCTGGCCAGCCAGCTTGCCAAGCCTCTGGGTACGGCAACGCTGCTGTTGCTGGCAGCCGGTTTTCTGCTGCTGGGTCTGGTGGCTGCCTTTGCGCTCATGAAATTAAGGAGCGATGCCCCTGTTCAGTCAGCGCATTTGCCGATGAGGATGAGCCGTTCTGATCGTGAGGCCGACCTCGTGATCGGCGGCTCCGCCTGGGAGGGCCTCAAGGCGGTATTCGCGTCCCGTTTCCTGATGGGCATCTGTGTCTATGTAATGATTCTCGCGGTGATATCCACCTTTCTGTATTTCACGCGTTTACAGATGGTTGCAGCGCTGGGCAGCAGTGTCGACATGCGCACTACTGTGTTTGCGCAGATCGACCTTATTACGCAGATCACCACGCTGGTGTTGCAGGCGCTCGTCGCGGGGCACTTGATGAAGCGCCTGGGACTTGGGCTGACCCTGGCTCTGTTGCCACTGACGACATTACTGGGGTTTATTGGGCTTGCCCTGGTCGGATCGCTCGCTGCACTGGTCGCCTTTGAAGCAATTTTCAAGGCGGTTCAGCGCGGCATCATGCGGCCGGCCCGTGAGACCCTATTCACGACCGTGTCGCGCTCGGATCGGTATAAGGCCAAGGCCTTCATTGATACGTTTGTTTATCGCGCGGGCGATGTCGTTGGAGCCCAGACTGAAGGGCTTCTTAGTCGCCTGGCCATGGGGCTGGCGGCGATGATCAGCGTGGCTCTGCCCTTGGCGCTTGTATGGGGCGCGCTGGGGCTCTGGCTGGGGCGTGCTCATGCGTCGCAGGTGCAGGAGCCGTTGCGAGATCATTCATTGCAAGGAGATTCAACATGATGCAACGTCGAACGGTTCTACGGGCTGCAGTGGCCAGCGCTACCACCGTCGCCTTGGGTGCGCATGCCTCGAGGGTCAATGCCAATACGCCAACGGCAGCGACCGGTGACCTGATTACCCGAGCCATTCCAAAGACAGGTGAGCGTTTGCCCATCATCGGCCTGGGCAGCTCGGCAACGTTTGCTCAGGTTGCCCGAAGCGAAGATGTAACCGCTCTGCGCGGCGTATTTGAAAGCCTGGTTCAGGGCGGGGCGCGGGTCTTTGATACCGCGCCGCAGTATGGCGCCTCTGAAGAGGTGGCCGGACGCGTGGTGCAAGAACTGGGCGTGGCTGAAAAGCTGTTCTGGGCTACCAAGGTGAATGTGGCGCCGCGTGGGGGCGGGGCCGCAGACCCGGCGCAGGCGCGTGCGCAGATCGAGGCCTCATTCAAACGGGTGGGGCGCAAGGCCATAGACCTCATTCAGGTCCACAACATGGGCGATATCCGCACGCAGCTGCCAATTCTGCGTGAATACAAAGAGCGGGGCCTGGTGCGCTATATCGGCATCACCACCACCTTTGAAAATCAGTATGCCGACCTGATCGCGGCCATGCGCAGCGAAACCGTTGACTTCATCGGCACCGACTATGCGATCGACGGACGCGATGCTGAAAACACCATTTTGCCGCTGGCCCGCGATCGCGGAATTGCGGTACTGGTCTATGCACCGTTCGGGCGCACCCGTCTATGGCGACGCGTGGGCTCGCGTCCGCTGCCAGACTGGGCCGCTGAAATCGGTGCCCAGAGCTGGGCCCAGTTTTTTCTTAAATTTGTCGCCAGCCATCCGACGGTAACAGCCATTACGCCAGCCACCAGTCGTGCTTCGAATATGGTCGACAACCTGGGTGGTGGACGCGGTGTACTGCCCGATGCGGCGATGCGCCGGCGGATGATTGAGCTGATCGACTCGCTGCCGGCTGCGACTTAGGCGGCGCGGGCGAATCATTCGCGCGGCGGCACGATGATCTGGACTTTGTCCAGATCGACCTCTACTTTCTTGTCCATGCATAGGCGATTGCAACAGCAGTCGTTGCCCGTTACACGCCAAACGTGACCCCCAAGCGTATCGACACATTATTCAATCTGCTGCGAGCCCTTGAGCACTGAGAGCGCTCTGCAGCCGTCGATCGCTGCTTCGATCATCATGCACCTGCCGGTATGATGCACTTCGTCCTTCACCCTTCTTAGCAAGAAACTTCATGAAAAGACCGCCCAACCGGTCTACCTCGTCCACTGATCGTCCTGCTTCGTTCGCCGATCGTCCCGCGCCGCCGCGCGCACCACCGCGTGCTTCGCGGGTCGATGCGATGCTCGCGCAAAGTCTTCAGGAACCACAGCATCCCCGGCTGTCCAAACGCATGAGCGAGTTGGGGCTTTGCTCCAGACGCGAGGCCGATGAATGGATTGAAAACGGCTGGGTAAAGGTCGATGGAGTTGTGGTGAACACGCTGGGCGTTCGAGTGTCGCCCGAGGCGCGCATTGAGATTGACCCGGCCGCCACCCGTCATCAGAGTGAGCAGGTCACGATCCTGCTCAACAAACCCATGGGCTATGTTTCCGGTCAGGCTGAGGACGGCTATCAGCCTGCGGTCGTGCTCATCCGCCCAGAAAATCGTTGGTCTGGCGATACCGCTCCAATTCGATTCAAGCCCAGCCACCTGCGGGGCCTCGCGCCCGCGGGCAGGCTCGACATCGATTCGACGGGTTTACTGGTCTTTACGCAAGACGGGCGTGTTGCCAAGCGCCTGATCGGACAAGACTCTGAAGTTGAAAAGGAGTACCTGGTGCGTGTCGAGGGAGCTCTGTCTGATGAGGGTATCAAGCGTTTGCAGCACGGGCTTGAACTTGATGGTGTCAGGCTCAAGCCAGCCAGAGTGTCCTGGCAAAACGAGCATCAACTGCGCTTTGTGCTGCGCGAGGGACGCAAGCGGCAGATTCGCCGCATGTGTGAGCTGGTGGGGCTTAGCGTCACCGGCCTGAAGCGGGTACGTAGCGGCAGCGTGCCGCTGGGCCCTTTGCCCGTGGGCCAGTGGCGCTATCTGCGACCGGAAGAACGATTTTGAATCAACTGACTCAGCCGACTGATGGGCCGGATGCCGCTACAGGCATGCCCCTTATCCACTGGAGCGAAGCAGGGCAAGAACGCAGCGCTTATTGGCGCTCTGAGCGTGGTGTACCCCCGCCGAAAACGGTACTCGTCACCGATGATCGTATTCGCGCAGATGAGGCCTATGGACTTGCCTGTCAGGGTAATGCGATGTTGTGGCGCAGTGACTTTCAGAACGCGCGCCAGCTGCTGGTGGCACTGGCGGCGCGGGCTGATCGAAAGGCTGGCCGTTCATCGGCTGGCGAAGCTCAGCCGCTGTCGGCTGAGCTCTTTCATCGGGTCCGACAGGCTCGGGCGCAGCGCGCGCGCTCCCTGAGCATGCTGCTGATTGAGCTCGATGCCGTCTACGGTAGCGCGTTGCGGCGTGCACCTGATGTGCGTGAGGCCTGCCTGCATGCTTATGGGCCCGCCGATGGCGCCAGTGTTGTGTCACTACGTGAGTTGATGGGGGTCATCGGGGCGCACCAGTGGTATCTGCGCGGTATTGAGATCGCCGCGGTCGGCGGCCGTATTCATCCACACTATGGGGTGTTTGCTCCCACGCGTGCCGAATATGTTGATCTGGTGGCCCAGACGCCACTGCCAACCGTGCCGGGCAAAGCCCTCACGGTGTTTGACATCGGCACGGGCACAGGTGTGCTGGCCGCGGTCTTGGCGAAGCGAGTCGTAGCCAAGGTAATAGGCACCGACTCCGACCCCCGAGCGGTCTCCTGCGCGGTCGAAAATATGCATCGTCTCGGTCTGTCGGGCCTGGTCCAGATTGAGCAGACTGATTTCTTTCCTGAGGGGCGTGCCGATTTAGTCGTATGCAACCCCCCTTGGGTGCCTGCGCGACCAGGTTCAGCCCTTGAGCGCGGCATTTATGACGCTGACAGCGCCATGTTGCGCGGCTTTTTGGGTGGAGTGGCTGCGCACCTGAACCCGCAGGGCGAGGCCTGGCTGATTTTGTCAGATCTCGCCGAGCATCTGGGCCTGCGCAGCCGCGACACATTACTTGGCCTGATCGCAGCTGGCGGGCTTGAGGTGGTCGGGCGACATGACACGCGGCCTCGTCATCCCAAGGCGTCGGATGCCGATGATCCGCTGTACATCGCGCGGCGGGCTGAGCGCACGTCGCTTTGGCGCTTAAAGGCGAGATAGCAGAGCAGAGACTGACCAAGGCTGCAGTCACGGCCTTACGCCCAATTTACGCGCATCGCGAGGACTCTGATTGGCATTGGCTGGCGCTTGCCCGTTTGACCACGCTCGCCGATGCATCTGGGGCAAGGGCGATTCCCTGGCCGCGTGTGCACGAGTTCTACGCCATCGTCACCCATCCGAGAATTTTCAATCCCCCCACGCCCAGGGCGCGTGCCGTCGCTCAAATCGAAGCCTGGATGGAGTCACCGTCGCTCGAACTGTTAGGAGAGTCGCCTGCCCACTGGGACAGCCTGCGTCGTCTGCTTGCCGATCTGGATCAGACCCTCTGGGTCAAAAGTCTGCAGTGGACGCAGTTGACAGATCCGACTTGCGGCTGAGGCCGGGGGTTGATCATGGGCGAAAGCTTTTGACAGCTTGCGCGTCGATGCCTTGATATTGTTCAAAAAAGGACGTTAAGAGGTAATTTGTGCACAGGTTTTTGATATTCGGTTGAGCCCAGGCGAACCGAGGTCAACGATCTAAACGCGCTGCATTGCCCAGATTCACCAGTAGACGGCCCCTGTCCGAGGCCCGCTCGAGAACATGGTCGAGACGAGCCGGTTGTGGTCGAGGCTTATCAACACCCGTGGTGCTCCCAGCCGCTCGAAGGGCGACGGATGGGTCAAATCATTGAACGGAGAGACTGCCCATGCGTATCGTTGACCCACGCCGATGGTCCCGCTCCAGGGAATTGTTGACGACACTGATTGTCGTGGTCGGCCTCTTTGGGGCCCTGGCTTGCGCCGACCTGCCGGCACAGACCGAATCAGCGCCGGTATTGAGCCGCTCTTCGGCCCCCACGCCTGATCGTGGTCGACCGAGCTTCGAATGGGATCGAACCGATGGGTTTGTGTCGGTTCCGGCTCCGCTCAAACGGCGTGGGGACGCAGCCTGTCTGGCGTTGGGGCCTGACCTTGAGGCGGTGGGCCATCACCCGCGCGCGCGCTCCAACGATGCGGGCATCGATGGCGGGGGGTTTCTGTGCCGCGCCAAGGCGAGTGGGTCGGCGCCGCAATCTCCGCCGCCCCGTATGACGCGCGAGAACGGTATTGACGGTTGGGATCGTCCCAGCGCGTTCGGCAAGCTTCCTGATGCGCTCGTGCCCGCAGCCGACCGTGCCTGCCAGCGCCAGGACGCCCGCTTGCGTGCCGTCGCTTTTCATCCCAACGCACTTGACGGCGAGGGCCGTCCCATTCCGGGTGGGGGCGTGTTCTGCGCGCCGCTCCTGAGTTCCCCGAACGCTGCCCGTTGATCGATCGGAATCATCACTATGGCTAACCAACGCAAATCCCCTGTCTCGACTCCTAAAACACGTGCAAGTGCCAAAGCTGACCGGAGAGACTTTTCGTCCCAGGCTCCGGTGGCCGACGATGGCCTGTTGTCGCACGACCCGAGTCTGCCGAGCTCTGTCGTTGCGGGTCAGGCGGTTTCGCGGGCAAGCGCCGGCAAACTGCACCGTGGCCGCAAGCGTGGTGACGAACAGATCGACGAGAGTGACGCACTGGGAAGCGACTTACCCGGATCAGGCGATGAATTCGGCAGCGAAGCGGTAGCGGCGCTCGTCGGTGAGCCGTCGATGCTGTTGGCAAGCGGCCCGTCGGCTACGGGTGTCGGGCTCGGTACCGCCGGCGGCGAAGCTCAGGCGCCCGGCGCCGCAGCCGGGGCCGCCGGGCTGTCGGTTGACGCGGCCTCCGTGATCAATGCCGGTATCGAATCCGGGATGCGATTCCCGCTGCTGGCGATCGGGGGCGCTCTTGGGTTGGCCGGTGCCTTGCTTGCCCGTTCAAGTCAGGGCTCGGGGCGCGGTACCCCGCCTGCGCCGACAGCGGTCGTGCTCGATCCGACCGACGATGCCGATCCGTCCAACGGATCGACGGTTCGAATCGAGTTTGACCGAACCCGCTTGTCGGCCGGTGATCTCGTTTACCTGAAAGTGCAGCTCGATGGGCCTGGATCCGATGATCCGGTCGCTTTCGACAATAGCGCGACGCCGTATCGGCTGACGACGCAGGACATTGCCAACGGGTTCATCAAGCTGCAAACGGCGCCGCTTGAGCA
Organism: Burkholderiaceae bacterium; assembly: GCA_044359405.1. Taxonomy (GTDB): domain Bacteria; phylum Pseudomonadota; class Gammaproteobacteria; order Burkholderiales; family Burkholderiaceae_E; genus SYIM01. Next base: position 745 of record JBIKMC010000180.1, on the reverse strand, counting down.
AGAGGGCACTTACCGCGGCGAGGCCTACTTCAAGTACCCGGACGGCCCGGCGGGACCAGCCACCCTTACCGCCAGATTGTTGGTGCTGTTCAGCGGCGTTGTCCACGATGATTACATGGCGGGCTCTGCTGTCTTTATTGATCAAAACCGCGACGGCAAATTTACGTTTACCGATACCAACGGCAACGGTGTATTTGACGTGGGCGAGCCGTCTGAGCCCCAAACCTATACCGATGCCCGGGGCCGTTTTTCGTTCTCGGTCGATCCCGAGGGCGCCCCCGTCATCGCCGTCGGTGGCGTGGACACCGCGTCGGGCAAGCCCAATGACGGATTTGTCTTCCGTATCCCAACCGAGGGCTTGAATCCGGGCGTGCAAGCAGTCGATCTGGTGTTGTCGCCGATCACGACCTTGATCGCAGGTGTGGCGGAACAGCTCGTGCGGCGCGGCGGACGGAATGCGGTCAGCGCGCAAGACATCGAAGACGCTGCGGCGGTGGTCAACTCGGCACTGGGATTGGGTGTTCGAGACCCCAGCATCTTGGTTGACTTTGACACCATCGATGCCAGTTCGAAGGCCAATGCGATTCAGCAAGAGTCTGATCTGGTGGTGGCCAACCGCCAGCTGGCACTCTTGCTCACCGGTGTTGGTGCGCTGGTTGCAGGAGGCTCGGGTTCCAACGACAAATTCCAGGAGGCCAGCGAAATCGCGTTGGCGGCACTGTCGAACCTGGTCGTCGAGCGCGCC
>JBIKMC010000179.1:0-7149 GCA_044359405.1 Burkholderiaceae bacterium | reverse complement strand
CATCGCGATCGGTATTCCGTGTTCGCGCTGAGTGCTCATCGGCAGGTGGATCTGCTGCGCCAGCAGTGCCTCGCGCATCGGCCCCGCCACGCGGTCGTCGCAGACGCTGACGCTGCGCGCGAACTTCAATCAAGCCTGCGACGGGCGGGCTGTGGCACTGAAGTTCACGCCGGGGCTCAATCGCTCGAACACATCGCGGCGGCCAGCGAGGTCGACTGCGTCATGGCTGCCATCGTCGGGGCGGCGGGGCTGCGCTCTGCAGTCGCCGCAGCCCGTGCTGGCAAGCAGGTGTTGCTGGCCAACAAAGAATCTTTGGTCATGGCGGGCGAGGTCTTTCTGGACGCCTGCCGGACAGGCCAGGCCTCCGTTTTACCCATTGACAGCGAACACAATGCGGTGTTTCAGTGTCTGCCCGCGACGCAGCGAACGGGTGCGCTGACACCGGGGGTGCGGCGCATCCTTCTCACGGCCTCGGGTGGACCGTTTCGTCAGGCTAGTGTCGAGCAGATTGAGGCGGCCAGTCCGGCGCAGGCGATTGCGCACCCCAACTGGAGCATGGGCCGAAAGATTTCGGTGGACTCCGCGTCTATGATGAACAAAGGGCTTGAGCTGATCGAAGCGCATTACCTGTTCGGCGTTCCCGATGCCCGGCTTGATGTCGTGGTGCATCCGCAAAGCATCATTCATTCAATGGTTGAATATGACGACGGCTCGGTGCTTGCGCAGCTGGGTAACCCCGATATGCGAACACCGATCGCACATGCGTTGGCCTTTCCCGATCGGGTCGACAGCGGTGTCAAGCCGCTGGATCTGACTGCCATTGGACGCCTTGAGTTCGAGGCGCCCGACCCGACGCGTTTTCCGTGTCTGCGGCTCGCACGCGAAGCTTTGCGCTCGCGCGGCGCAGCGCCCTGTGTGCTGAACGCGGCCAATGAGGTCGCTGTTCAAGCCTTTCTTGATGACAGACTGCGTTTCGGTGCGATTGCCCGTATCAACGAGACGGTTCTACAAGCGATGGGGGCTGAGCCTGCCGGAGCTGACATTGAAGCAGTGCTCGAACTCGATACGCGAGCCAGAATCCACGCGCAGCAGGCGCTGGCAAAGGCGGTGTCATGAGTTTTTTACAAACAGTGTTGGCCTTCCTGCTCGCCCTGACCCTCCTTATATTTATCCACGAGCTTGGCCACTACCTGGTTGCGCGCTGGTGTGGTGTGAAAGTGCTGCGCTTCTCCATCGGGTTCGGACGGCCCCTGCTCAGATGGCAGGTTGGCGCTGATCGAACCGAATGGGTGATCGCCGCGATTCCGCTGGGTGGCTACGTGCGCATGCTGGATGAGCGAGATCACGAGCCCGGAGAGTCGGTGGCGCCTCAAGACCTGCCGCGCGCGTTTTCGCGGCGGCCGCTCTGGCAGCGTTCCGCCATCGTGGTTGCAGGCCCTCTGGCCAATTTCCTGCTGGCGATCGTTCTGTATGCCTGTCTGGGTTGGGCTGGCGCTGAGCGGCCGGTGGCGCTGGTCGATGAGCCTGCGCCTGCAACATCAGCCGGCCTTGCCGGGATTCGGTCCGGTGATCGGATCGTCGAGGTGGGCGGTACATCGGTGGCTGGTTGGGACGGCGTTCGACTGCGACTGCTCGACGCGGTCATTACACGACAACCGGCACTTCTCGGTATTGAGCGTCAGGGAGTTCGCCGCGAGGTCAGTCTTGACACCAGCCGCCTGCCCCTGGACGCGGCCGAGACCGATTTTCTGAGAGAGCTCGGGCTGACGCTCGCCCCCGGCAAGGTGCTCATCGGCCAGTTGGTGGCCGGCGAGGCCGCTGAGAAAGCGGGTCTGTTACCGGGTGATCAGGTGTTGCGTGTTCAGGGACAGCCCATCAAACGCGCACGTGAGCTTATCGAGATCGTACGAGCCAGCCCTGACCGTCCGCTTGCCTTCATGGTACTTCGGGGTCGCGATGAAATCACACTGACAGTGACGCCGAAGGCGCTCAAGGCCGAGGGCGCCGCGCAGGCGGTCGGCCGTATCGGTGCGAACCTCAGTGATCGCGTGCTGACCGAGAAGGTAAGTCTGGGCGTATCGGACGGTCTGATGCACGGCGTGCGGCAGACCTGGGAGATGAGCGTTTTCTCGTTGCGCATGCTGGGGCGCATGCTGACCGGTGATCTTTCCGTCAGAAATCTGAGCGGTCCCGTCACGATCGCCGATCTTGCGGGGCAGACGGCCAAGAGCGGTTGGGCCAGCTACGTGGGCTTTCTGGCGCTTATCAGCATCAGCCTGGGTGTGTTGAACCTGCTGCCGGTGCCCATGCTCGACGGAGGGCATTTGGTATATTACGCACTTGAGGCAATCCGCGGCCGACCGCTGTCCGAGAGGTTTCTAGAGCTCTCACAGAAGGCTGGTCTAACTCTGGTAATCATGATGATGGCGCTGGCCTTGTTCAACGATCTTTCGCGTTTGATTGGCTCCTGAGCATGAGCGGCCAGATTCCATTTCCGTTCCCGCTATGTCGTGCTCATCGTTTGGTTTCGAGCAACCTCGGCATCTCCCGCCAGATTTCCCGCATCGGCCTTCTGTTTGGCCTGCTCGCCGGTTTGTGGACCGGAATCGCCGCAGCCTTTGAACCGTTCACCGTTCGCGACATCCGTATTGAGGGGGCTCAACGCATTGAGCCCGGCACGGTCTTTGGCTATCTGCCCGTCAAGGTGGGTGAGCGTGTTACTGAGGAGACCGCCAGTGCGGCGGTCAAGGCGCTGTTTGCATCCGGTTTTTTTCGCGATGTTCGACTTCAGGTCGACGGCGACGTACTGGTCGTCGTGCTCGACGAGCGGCCGGCCATCGGCAGTGTCGAGATCACGGGCACCAAAGAGATTGACAAAGAGACCTTGCGGCGCGCGCTTCGTGACCTGGGGCTGGCCGAGTCGCGTATTTTCGATCGCAGCCTACTCGAGCGAGCCGAGCAGGAGCTCAAGCGTCAATACCTGACGCGGGGCCGCTATGCCGCGCAGGTCACCACCACCATCACGCCGCTTGAGCGTAACCGCGTGGGTATCGTTCTAGCGGTCGACGAGGGCGAGGCGGCCAGTATTGCTGCCATCCGGTTTGTGGGGAATCAGGCCATCCCAGAAAAAGAACTGCTGGGCCTCATGAAGTTGTCCACGCCAACCTGGTTGTCGTGGTACACACGCTCAGATCAGTATTCCCGCGAGAAGCTGTCGGCTGATCTTGAAGTGCTGCGTTCGTACTACCTTGACCGCGGCTATCTTGAGTTTAACGTTCGCTCCACCCAGGTTGCCATCAGTCCCGACAAGCAGGAAATTGAGCTGGTCATCTCAGTCGAGGAGGGGGAGCGGTTCCAGGTATCCGGCATCAACTTCAGCGGTGACCTGCAGGGACGTGACGGCGAGTACCGAGAGCTGCTGCTGCTCAAGCCGGGCGAGACCTTTTCGGGCACCAAACTGAATCAGTCCACCGACCGCATTCTCGATCGATTGGGGGGCTTGGGCTTCGCGTTCGCCGATGTTCGCGCTGTGCCCAATATCGACCGTGAGAAGCGGCAGGTCGAGTTCGATGTCGCAGTCGATCCCGGCCGTCGCGCCTATGTTCGCCGAATCAACATCACAGGCAATACACGGACCCGCGACGAGGTGGTTCGCCGTGAACTCAGGCAGTTCGAAGATGCCTGGTACGACGCCGGCAAGATCAGACTGTCGCGCGAGCGTATCGCTCGTCTGGGATACTTCACTGACGTGCGTATTGAAACGCAGGCAGTGCCCGAAGCGCCTGATCAGGTCGATCTCAACGTCACAGTCACCGAGCGTGCCACCGGGGCCCTGACGCTCGGGGTCGGGTTCTCCAGCGTTGAGAAGTTCATCATTTCAGGCTCGATCAATCAGCAGAACTTTCTGGGTACGGGTAAGGCACTGTCGGTTGACGTCAATACCAGTAAGCTCTTCAGAACCATTTCGATGTCTTTTATCGATCCGTACTTCACGGAGGACGGCATCAGTCGTAGCCTCGATGTGTATACCCGAACCTTCAACGCGCGCGAGTTGAGCCTGGGCGATTACCGCCTCCGCTCCAACGGGCTGGGAATGCGCTTCGGGATACCCTACACAGAGATTGACCGTCTGACCTTAGGCGTTTCCGCCGAAGAGAACGAAATTCGTCTGGGTGCGCTGGCGCCCCCTCGCTACGTGCGTTTGGTCGACGAGTTCGGGTCGACGACGACTGCCCTCTTGGGTAATGTCGGCTGGATACGCGACTCGCGCGACAGTGCATTGACACCCACCCGCGGCTGGCTTCAGCGTGCCAATGTCGAGATCACGCTTCCAGTGGCCGAGCTGCGTTATGTCCGAAGCACGTACGCTACAGCCTGGTACTACCCGATCACGCGCTCTTATACGCTTGCCTTAAGTGGCGATATCGGGGTCGGTCGCGCGATCGGTGACAATACGTACCCGCTGTTTAAGAACTTTTACGCGGGCGGCATCGGGTCCGTGCGTGGTTTTTACAGTAGCTCACTCGGCCCCAAAGACGTTGAGCCCCTCATCACCGGTGGTACGCGTCAGGTCCCTCTGGGAGGCACCACCCGTATCGTTGGAAGCGGCGAGTTTCTTTTCCCCCTTCCCGGGGTCGGTGCAGATCAGGTGGTACGCAGCTTTGTCTTCATGGATGTGGGTAATGTTTACACCGACACCAATATCGATTTTGGCGAAATTCGCGCCTCAACGGGCGTGGGTATCAACTGGTTTTCTCCGATCGGTCCGATGAAACTTAGTGTTGGCCGCCCGGTCCGTTCCAAGCCGGAAGATCGCCGACAGGCTTTCCAATTCCAGATTGGCGGCGCTTTCTAGGCGCATTGTTTGTTACCAGGAATCTGTCGCATGACTCGAGTATCAGCCTGCCTGTTCGCCAGCCTTTTGTTGACAGGTTCGGCCATCGCGCAAGACGCCTCACCCCGCATTGGTTTCGTCAGTACTGAGCGCATCCTGCGTGACGCCGCACCGGCAAAGGCGGCGCAGCAGAAGCTGGAGGCTGAATTCAGCAAACGCGACCGCGAAATCCAGGATATGGCGGCCCGGCTCAAAAGCCTGGGCGAACGCATGGATCGCGACGGGTCGGTAATGGCCGAGTCCGAGCGCGCCCGTCGCCAGCGTGAGTTTGGCGATCTTGAAAAAGAGATTCAGCGCCGGCAGCGTGAGTTCCGCGAGGACCTCAACCAGCGGCGTAACGAAGAGCTGGCGCAGGTCATTGAGAAGGCGAACAAGGTCATTCGCCAGATTGCCGAGCAAGAGAAATTCGACTTCATTCTCCAAGAGGCCGTGTACGCCAGCCCGCGTATCGACATCACTGAGAAAGTCATCCGCGCACTGGGATCACAGGCGGCCCCTGCCCCTGCGGCCAAGTAGGGGTCAGGCTGATCGCATGCGGCCGCTCGCCGAAGGCCTGTCGCTCCAGGAGCTTGTTCGGCTGATCGGGGTGCGGCTTGAGCGGGGCGATCCGCAGGTTCGAATTCATCGGCTCGCCAGTTTGAACACAGCTCAGACCGGAGATGTGGGCTTTCTGGCGTCGACACGGTATCGGGCTGCCGCTCAGCAGACCCGTGCCGCTGCAGTCATCGCGCGAGATGACGACGCCCCTTATGTTCCGCACTCCGCCGCACTCCTGACGTGTGCCGATCCCTATCTTGCGTATGGCCGACTGGCGCGACATATGCAGTCGCTTGCTGTGGAGTCCACTTGCCAGGGGGCTGATGTCCATCCCAGCGCCTGTATTGCACCCGATGTTGACCTTGGCGAGCGGGTGAGCGTCGGGCCCAATGCGGTGATCGGTCGTCTGAGTCAGATCGGTGCCGGATGTCAGATTGGAGCCGGAGTGGTCGTCGGCGAGCGCTGCCGTATCGGCGACGGCAGCGTAATCCACGCGAATGTGACCATCGAAGATGAATGCGAACTGGGCAGCGACTGTATCGTGCATGCCGGTACCGTCATCGGTTCGGACGGGTTTGGCTTCGCCTCGGGCCCTGAGGGATGGGAGAAAATTCCGCAGTTGGGACGAGTGCTGATCGGTAACCGTGTTGAAATCGGATCGAACTGTTCCATCGATCGCGGGGCCCTGGACGATACCATCATCGAAGATGGCTGCAAGCTCGATAATCTTATTCAGATTGCGCACAACGTTCGCATCGGAGCGGGTACCGCAATTGCCGCCTGCGTGGGCATTGCTGGCAGTGCGACCATCGGGCGCGCCTGCATGATCGGCGGATCAGCGGGCATCCTGGGCCACCTCAGTATTTGTGATCGGGTCACTATCTCGCCCATGAGCCTCGTTACGACATCAATCGACAAACCGGGTTTCTACACGGGGATATTTCCGCTGATGAGCAACGCCGACTGGGAGCGGGCTGCGGTGTTGTTGCGGCGCTTGCCCGACCTTAGAACGCGCTTGCGCCGACTGGAATCCGAACGCTCCATCCGTCCTCAGGAGAGCTCATGACTGCCCTCGATATCCGTTCGATTCTCTAGCATTTGCCGCATCGCTACCCGATGCTGCTGGTTGATCGCGTTCTTGAGGTCGAGCCGGGCAAACGCATCGTGGCCATCAAGAACGTCACCATCAACGAGCCTTTCTTTAACGGGCACTTTCCGCATCTGCCCGTGATGCCTGGAGTGCTGCAGATCGAGGCGCTCGCTCAGGCGGCGGGTATCCTGTCTTTCCAGACCATGGGGCGTGTCTCGGACGATCGCTCGGTGTACTACTTCGTGGGCATTGATGGAGCCCGCTTCAAACGCCCGGTGGTTCCAGGTGACCAGCTCAGGCTCGAGGTTGAAATCGTCAAAGTGGCGCGTTCCATCTGGAAGTATGCCGGCCGGGCGCTAGTCGACGGTCAGCTGTCGGCAGAGGCTGAACTGATGTGCACACTGCGTGACATTGATCCACCCGTAGGTCGTCTGGCGACCACCTCAGCTGCTGAGTCTGAGGTGCAGAATGCCGCCATATCGCATGGCTCCGCGCAATGACGCTGATTCATTCCAGCGCCGTTGTTGACCCCCGGGCCGAGCTCGACAGCTCGGTTGAGGTTGGGCCTTATGCGGTCATTGGTCCCAGGGTTCGCGTCGGTCCCGGCTGTCAGATCGGGGCTCATGTT
>JBIKMC010000178.1:0-7166 GCA_044359405.1 Burkholderiaceae bacterium | reverse complement strand
CGCTGAGTCCGAAGTTGTTTGTGGACGGGGTGGAGGTGGCGGCGCAGTTTGATGAGACGACGGGGGAGTTGACGCCGTTGATGCCGCTGCCGGATGGCGAGCATGTGATCCAGTACCTGTTGGAGGACACGGCGGGCAATCGTGGGTCGCTCAGCGCGACCTTGACGATCGAGGTGGATTCGACGGCGCCTGTTGCGCCGCCTGCGGCCGATTTGTGGTCCGACAGCGACACGGGTTCGAGCGACAGCGACAAGGTGACGAGCGAGCGGCGTCCGGAGTTTGATCTTGGGCCGTTGCCGCAGGGTATTGACGGGGTGCTGGTGTACGTCGACGGTCAGCCGATGACGGGGCGTTATGACCCGGCGACGCAGCGGTTCACGCCTGACAATCCGCTGCCGGATGGGGAGCACAGCATTCGGTTCCGCTGGGTTGATGATGCGGGCAATGAGGGTGCACTCAGCCCCGCCCTGGTCGTCACGGTCGACGGCACTGCGCCCGCCAACCCGCTGCTGGCGCCTGACCTCGTCGCCGCGAGCGACACCGGGGCTCGCGACAACGATGATCTCACCTTCGTGAAGAGCCCGGATTTCGAGATTCCGGCGCCGCCACCCGATGTGTCCGATGTCGAGCTCTTTATCGACGGTCAGCCGGTGCCGGCTCGATACGATGCAGCCACCCGGCGCGTCACCCCGGTTGACGCCTTGAGCGAGGGTGAACATCAGGTCGCGTATCGGTACATTGACAAGGCTGGCAACGTTTCCCAGAGCAGCCCGACGCTCACTATCACCGTTGACACCACGGCACTCGCGCCCCTGCAACCGCTCGATCTGATCAGCGCCAAGGACAGTGCGGGTACCAGCAACACCGATGACCTGACCTACTTCAATCGCCCGACGTTCGAGCTGCCGGCCGGAAATCTGCCCGCCGATGTGCACACGGTCGAGCTCTTGGTCAATGGATTGCCGGTCGCCTCCAGCTTTGATCCAAGCACTCGCCAGATCACGCCGATGCAGCCTATCGCCGATGGGCCGCAAATCATCAGCTATCGCTACCGCGATCAGGCGGGTTCGCTGAGCGAGTCCAGTCCGCCGCTGGCGATGGTGGTCGATACCACTGCGCCGCGCGGCTTGGTGCTGGATGTCAGTCCCGTATCGATTGGAGGCACGGCAGAGCCTGGCGTTACGCTTTCGCTGACCATCGGGAGCGGCAGCCCGATCTCGGTCGAGGTGGGTCAGGATGGTCGCTGGAGCTATGGTCTGACATCCGGTGATTTCGCGGTGCTGCGCCCGGAAAATGCGACCAGCAGCACGGTCACCCTGGTCGAGGTGACTGCCACCGATGGTGCAGGCAATGTATCCAAGGTCAGTACCTCGGTCTCCGATGCCGACTTTGAGGCCCCGACCATCACGGAGTTCATACCCACGGATGGGGGCCGAATTTCAAACGGGCCCGACGGAAGCGCACGTCTGAATGTCGTCTTTTCCGAGCCGGTACAGCAGGCCGAACCCGGGAGCCATTCGATTCGAATCTATCGGATTACCGGCCCTGGCCAGAGCGAGCTTGTCGAAACGATCGATGTCGGCAGCGACTCGGTCACTGTTTCAGGTGCGCAGAGCAACGACGTATTGATCAAACTGACCAATCCGGTGGTGCCCGGCGAGCGCTACTACGTCACGATCGAGGCAGGCAGCTTCAAAGATCTTGACGGGGATGCTTTCGCGGGCCTGTTGGGAACCGGTGATAGCGGCTGGGACTTCTCAGCGGTCAGTGCGACCATCCTGCCCGACTTCGTGGCGGTTGATGATGTCGTCAACCAGTTGGAGTCAACGGTCACGGTCGAGATTACAGCGACGGTGGTTGCGGCGGCCGATGTGCTTGCCGAGATTGACACGGACGACCTGAGCCTGGTGCTGTATCCGGCCGGGGCCTCGGGTTCGCCTGTGGCGGGTGTCCAGATAAAAAGCTATGACAAGGACACCGGTCGGCTGGTTGCCGAAGTACCGGCCAATGTGTGGTCGCAGGCCCGCTACGAATACCAGATCGATCTCAACAAGCCACTAGGAACCACGCCGAGTGTCACTGCCTCGTATGCGTTCAACAATCTCCGGGTTGACCGCGTCGTGCCGACGCAGACGGTTGTGATCGTGGGAATCAGCGATGATGTCGGTGGCATTACGGGGTCTTTGGCTGTCAGCGATACGACTGCAGCAGTGACCGATGATCAGGCGCCCTATCTGTGGGGAACGCTCAGCGCACCACTGGGCCCGGGCGAACGCATCGTGCTGTACCGCACCGACCTCGCCGAATCTGGGGCGACCCCCGTTGTCGTGAGCGGTTTCAACGGTATCCGCACCAGTAATCTCAAGTGGTCATTTTCCGACCAGGACCTGATCGATGGGCATCAGTACCGCTACGTTGCGCGGGTCGAAGATTCGGCTGGAAACCACGCACCCGACAGCAACGCCACGCGGCTTGTGATCGACACCTATGCACCCCCTGCAGATCGCGCGCTCGAGTTGGTCGAAGAAGATCATGATTGTCCGGGCGACGCGGGTGACGATCGAATTTACCAGCACACCTTGCGCCTGGATCCGGGCCCTCTGCCGGAGGGCGTCAAGGACATCATCCTGCTGGTGAACGGAACGCCGGTTAGTTCCACCTTCGATCCAGTCACCGGTTATGTCACCGCGCCAACGCTTCCCGATGGTGACTATCAGTTCTCGTACATCTTCCGGGATCTGGCCGGCAATGAGTCGCGTGAGCCCAGCCCGACGCTGAACGTCACGATTGACGGCACCGATTTCATGGGTGTGCGCTCGGTTGAGTTGTTGCCGGTGACCTCGCCCGCCGCTGGGCAGACAGTCACCGTTCAGTTTCTTGTCAACCGCACCTCCGCAGCGGGTTCGGCAACGGTCGATTGGCGCGTGGACAACCTTGCCGCCAGCGATTTCGCTGGCGGTCAATTACCCTCGGGACAAGCCAGCTTTACCGATGGACAAAACACTACGCTGGTCACGGTTCAGGTTCCCGCGAGCCTCAGCCGTGAAAGCCTGCGCAAGGCGCGATTGACGATCAGCGATCCCAGCACCGGCTACCTCGTTGACCCGGACAACCAAAGCGCTACGGTCGATATCGTTGATCCGTCCGTGCCGGCCGGCAATGCGCCGACGATCGACGTCAGCGTCCCCAATGGCGGCGTGATCGTCGAGGGCGGTTCGGGAACCGTCACGGCGCAGACCTTCACGCTCACGCGCTCTGGAGATCTGTCCAGCCCGCTATCGTTGGCCTACAGCGTCGCTGCACGCGGTGCTTCGATGGTGTCGCTGGCTGACTTCGCCGACACCAATGGAAACCCGCTGGCCTCATTGCCAGCGGGCACGGTCAGTTTTGCTGCCGGATCAGCGACTGCAACCGTGACACTTCAGATTCGTGGTGACAGTGCCATCGGTCCCGATGAGTCGTACGCGCTCGTCCTGTCAGGTGGACCATCGGGTACGCGGATCACCGGCCAAACCTTGGCCATTATCGATAATGACGACGGCGTGATCCGTATCAAGGCCCGCGAGATTGTTGGTGCCCAACCGGGGCAGATGGCCCACGAGTTTGTGGTGTCCCGACAAGATGGTATCGATCAGGCGCAAACCCTTCGTTACCGTATCGTCGCATCGGGCGAGCAGTCCGGAGCGCCGCAAAACGACTTGTCACGCGTGCTGTCTTCGCCCCTCACCGGCGAAATCAGCTTCGCTGCCAACGACACCGAGAAGGTTTTGACGCTGGAGGCCCTGGCCGGTCAGCGACTGGTCACGGGCGTGGATCTGTCCGTCGAGTTGATCAGTGCGGGAGGCAATTCGCAAATTCTCGTGCCACAGGCCAACGGGCGTCTGCTCGCCAATGGGCAGGACATCACACCGCTGGCTGATGTTGCGATTGCGCGTGAGGGGACTGATCCGGGAACCGCGCTCGAGTTTGTGTATCGATTGGTTCGGACGGGCGAGTTGAACCAATCGGCCAGCATCGATTGGTCGGTGCTGTTGCCAGATCCGAGCAGTTTTGGCAGCACGACCCCGCCACCGCCGATTGCCTCGGCGGCCGACTTTGAAGGTGCCGTTCTTCCATCGGGCACGGTGACCTTTGCCCCGGGCGAGTCGGTCAAGGAAATCCGCTTCAAGGCCAGCGAAGACGCGAGCTTCGAGGGCAATGAGCGGTTCACGGTTAGCTTGACTTCAGCCGCGCCCAGCGTGCGCCTGTTGAAGTCGGCCTTGCCCGGTGCCATGCTTGACGATGAGGGGGCGCTCGGGTTTTTCACTACGGCCCAGTTCGGTCGCCTCGAGGGCGACACGGGTGTGTCTGAACTGTTCGTCAGTGTGACGCGTGTCGGATTTGCTGGCGGCGCCGCTACCGTCGAATGGCGTGTCGACCCCAATCAGGCACCCGGCGGCGAATTTGTTCCGGGGCAGGACGCGCTCGGCACGAACGGTGGACTGCCCAGCGGCATTGCGCGCTTCATGCCGGGTGAAAGCGCTACATCGATCCGCCTTTTGATCAGGGGGGATACGCTCTTCGAGGATGGCGTCGATCGCCCCTTCGGGATCACGCTTGCCAACCCCACCGGTGGAACACCGCTGGTTGGAACCGACCCTGGCGAGGTCGTCGTCAACGGGTACGCCAAAACGACGACGGCCACCATCATCAACGACGACAGCCTTATTCAGGTTCAATCGGCCACGTTGCTGCTGCCCGAGGGCAATAGCGGCGGCGGACAGGCCATGCTGCAGGTGGAGCTCAAGCGTCTGGGCAGCACCTTGGGTCAGGAATTTGTCAATGTGATGCTGCAGCCGTTTGGCAGCAATCCAGTGTCCTCCCTGGACCTGGGTTTCTTGGGTCAGACGCGGTCGGTCATTTTCCAGGACGGTGCAGCGACCACGATGGTTTATATCCCCGTCGCTGCAGACGATGTTCGCGAACTCGACGAGACCTTCCGCCTGACGGTCCTGCCGCAGACACCCCAGAGCGTGTGGAGTCAACAGTTCCAAACGTACGTGATGTCGGGCGGTACGACCTCGGGCACCACCATCGATCCCACCAAGTCTATCGCCGACATTACGGTCCTTAATGACGATGACATCGTAACCCTCGATGCAAGTGCGGTGACGCTGGTCGAGACCACGGGTAACAACGCCTTCCTTGAATTCACCATGACCCGGGTCGGTCCTGCGAACTATGAGAAGGCCGTGTCCTGGCGTCTTGATGGCCTCGCTGACGAACCGGGCAAGGCCAGCGCCGACGACTTCGCGGCTATCACCGGTACAGCCGCGTTTGCGGCGGGTGAAGTCAGTGCCAAGGTCCGGGTGGAGGTCACGGGTGACAACGCGTATGAGCCGGATGAGACGGTCAGGGTGTCCCTGGTCGATCTTCCGGGCGACGGCTATGTGCTGACGGGTAACGCCAGTGCTGTGGGTACCGTTCGCAACGACGATGTGCGGGTGTCTGCAGTATTTACCACCGCTGACCAGGCGGAGGGTTCCACCTGGACAGTCACGGTCACCCGAGAGGGCAATCTTGCGCAGGCCAGCGAGATCGAATGGAGTCTGCTGGCGGCCACTTCCGGGCCGCAGATCGATGCCACCGATTTCAGCGGTACGCTGCCCACGGGTACGCTCAGCTTCGCCAGTCGAAGCGACGGCGAAATCAGCGAGTCGCAAACGGTCACCTTCACGGCCAGCGACGATACCGTGGTGACGGGTGATCGAAGCTTCACGTTCAAACTCGCGAACGCCGATGGCTTCAACGCGCAGCTCAAACCGGCATCGATCCCTGGGTTACTGATCGACAACGATCCGCTGAATGTACAGGTGGTTCGCGACAACGATGGGCTGGAGGGCACATCGAACGATCCCACGCGCTTCAATTACAGCTTGACCCGGGCCGGCGACCTGACCCGCCCGCTGGTTTTGGACTGGAAAGTGTTGGCCAGCAGTTCCAATCCGCTGGACAGCCTGGTCGACGCCACCGATTTCTCGCTGGGTCGCCTGCCCTCGGGTCAGATCAACTTTGCAGCGGGCTCGGCGACGGCTTCCTTGGGTTTCGATGTGGCCGCCGATGACCTGGTGGAGTTGCACGAGGCCTTTACCCTGCAGCTGAAGGCCCCCTACGCCTCTCAGCTGACCCCGCAGACCCATGTTGATCAGATTCTGGGCGACGAGGAGGGCTTTGGCATCGCCGTCAGCGTCCTCTCGTTGACTGAGGGCAACACGGATCAGACCTTGACGCTGAGCTTTGTTCGCACCAGCAACGTACAGGCCGCCAGTTATGACTGGGATGTGGTCGGCAAGGTGGTTGATGCGGCACTGGGTACAGATGCAGCCGACTTCGTGGGCACCCCATCGGGCACGCTCGCTTTCGCTGCAGGCCAATCAACACTCACACGCACCATCACCCTCAAGGGCGATAGCGCCGAGGAAGGCCTTGAGGCCTTCGTGGTGCGTCTGCGCAAGAATGGAGCAGACGTTTCTGAAAGCGATCCAGTACTGGTTGCCAACGACGACGCGGCGATCTCGATTACGACGAGCGCAGCTGAATACACCGAGGACAATGGCCCCAACAGCTACCAGCATGTTGTCTACACGGTGACGCGAAGCGGTAACCTCGATCAAACCAGCATCGTTCAGTGGCGGGTCGCCAACACCTCGGGCGTCGATGAGGCGGACTTTGTCGGTGGAACTGGCTCGGTACCCGACAACGTCGATGCATCAATCAATGTCGCAACTTATCGTAGCGATGTGATCGGTGACAACGCTGGTCGTCCGTCGGGTACGCTTACCTTCGCTCCCGGCCAGAAAGAACTCAAATTTGCACTGCTGGTGGGACGCGACATCCGCTATGAAGCCGATGAGACCATCAAGGTGGCGCTCACCTCCATGTCGCCCGGCACGTCGGTCACCACCGGCCTGGGCAAGGAGGCGCTGACCCTGGTCAAGAACGACGATGTCCTCGTACGCCTGGTTGAGGCCAGCCGAAGCCAGGCCATCACGGAAGGCGATCCGACCACCGGGGTAACCAGCGACGAGTTCGTGCCGGTGACCTTTACAGTCGAGCGCGTCGGCAATCTGGCGCTGGCCTCGGCAGTCAGCTGGCGGGTTGTTGCCTCGCCCACGAGCCCGCCCCCA
>JBIKMC010000177.1:0-7194 GCA_044359405.1 Burkholderiaceae bacterium | reverse complement strand
GACAGGTGCCCGTGCGACCCCGATCTACCTGTCGACGTCATTCGTGTTCAAAGACTCGGACCATGCCGCGGCGCTCTTCAACATGGAGCAGTCAGGCCATGTGTACTCGCGGATTAGCAATCCGACAGTCGCTGTACTCGAGGAACGCGTCGCCGCACTGGAATCAGGCGTGGGCGCCATCGCCACAGCCAGCGGGCAGGCTGCCCTTCATCTGGCCATCGCCACCATAGCGGGCGCGGGCTCGCACATCGTCGCATCCAGCGCACTGTACGGCGGCTCGCACAACCTGCTTCACTACACGCTCAGCCGTTTCGGCATTACAACCACCTTTGTCAAGCCGCGAGATTTGTCCGCCTGGAAAGGGGCGCTACGCCCCAATACGCGACTGCTGTTTGCGGAGACCCTGGGAAATCCGGGGCTGGACGTGCTCGACATCGAGGCGGTCGCCGGTATTGCCCATGATCATGGCGTGCCGCTGCTGGTCGATAGCACGTTCACCCCACCCTGCCTCTTGCGTCCCTTTGAACACGGCGCAGACCTACTGTTTCATTCAGCCACCAAGTTTCTGTGCGGTCACGGCACGGCGATCGGCGGAGTGCTGGTCGACTCAGGCCAGTTTGACTGGGATGCCTCGGGCAAATTTCCTGAACTGACCGAGCCCTACGAGGGTTTTCACGGCATGGTGTTTTCGGAGGAATCGACGGTTGCGCCGTTTTTACTTCGCGCGCGCCGCGAGGGCCTGCGCGACTTCGGCGCGTGCCTCAGCCCGATGAATGCATTCCAGATTCTTCAGGGCATCGAAACCCTATCGCTGCGCATGCAGCGCCACGTGTCCAATACAGAAAAAATCGTCGACTTTCTGGCCGGGCATCCGCTGGTTGCACGCATCGCCTACCCCGGCCTGCCCGATCATCCCGATCACGCGTTGGCCCAGCGCCTGCTGCCGCGTGGCTGTGGCTCAATCTTCAGCTTTGACCTGCGCGGCGACCGTGCTGCCGGACGCCGCTTTGTTGAAGCGCTGCGCATCTTCTCGCATCTGGCCAATGTGGGCGATGCCAAGTCGCTGGTTATCCATCCGGCCTCGACCACCCATTTCCGCATGGATGCATCGGCGCTGGCCGCTGCCGGCATCAGCGAGGGCACCCTGCGCTTGTCGATCGGCCTGGAAGACCCGGAAGATCTGATCGCCGATCTGAAAGCGGCATTCCGTAGCGCCGAGAAGGGCTAATCCCATGAAACTGCCTATCGATGGCCGCACCGCCTATGCCTACACAGGCTCGCGACCCCACGACCCAACCCGCACCACGGTAGTGTTCATTCACGGCGCGCAGCATGACCACAGTGTCTGGATTCTTCAGTCGCGGTATCTGGCTCATCATGGATACTCGGTTCTGGCGCTCGATCTCCCCGGACACGGTCGTAGCGCGGGGCCCCTGCTTCCCGATGTCGGGCAGATGGCCGACTGGGTTCTAAGCGTGCTCGCGGCAACGGGCAGCCGGCGCAGTGTCCTGGTGGGCCATAGCATGGGGTCATTAATCGCACTGGATGCTGCCTCGCGCGCGCCCGCGGGAACCGTCGTGGGGCTCGCCCTGCTTGGAACCGCCGCCCCGATGAAAGTATCCGATGCGCTGCTCGATGCCGCACGAAGCGATGAAGCACGGGCCTTCGATATGATCAATGCTTGGTCGCATACCGATGTCTTCGCGCGACCGGCATGCCCGGGGCCTGGCTTCTCCATCTTTGTACAAAACCGACGATTGATGGAGCGGCAGAGTCCGGGCGTGTTGCTGAACGATTTTCTGGCCTGCAATGCGTACGAGCATGCGCTCGAGCGGGCTGATCAAGTGCGGTGTCCATCGCTGGTTCTGATGGGTGGGCGCGATCTGATGACGCCCCCCCGCGCGGCCCGAGTGCTCATTGACCGACTCGCGGCGTCGGCCAAGGCCCACGATCAACCCGCCCCCGAAACCGTCCAACTGGCTGGCTGCGGCCACGCCATCATGAGCGAGCGACCGCAGTCGGCTCTCAACTCGCTGCAGACCTTTCTTGCGCGGCTGCGATGACCAACGTGCCCATCGAACATGCTGACCAAGCCTGAGGATTGCTGCGATGACTGAACCTCGCCTGCGTCAGATCGTCTTGGCGCTGTTCATCGCCCTGATTATTCTGGGAATCGCCTGGGAGCTCTGGCTGGCGCCGCTCGGACCCGGCGCCTGGTTGATGTCGCTTAAAGTGCTGCCGCTGCTCATTGCACTGCCCTCGCTGTGGCGAGCAAGTCTGCGCACGTTTCAGTGGTGGTCTATGCTTGTCATGATCTACCTGACTGAGGGGTTGGTGCGTGGCATGAGCGACCCCACCGCGCTTAGCGCTGCACTGGGTTGGTTGGAGGCCGCGCTGTCGGGGGCAGCCTTTGCCGCCATTTTGCTGTACACCCGTTCACAGCGTTCACCCAAAGCGGCAGCCGATCAAGCCTGAGCCTCGGCCTGGGCCTTCGGCCCGTGGCGCCCTACCGCAGCTGTTTCCAAATGAACGGCTGCGGCCTTGGGGTCTACGCCCCCACTAGCGCTGAGGCAGCTCCGACGCCCCATGGACGAATCCGCAGCGCTCGAGAGCAATGTTTACAACATTCGTGCCATGTTCACTCAAGGCGCCCGAATCACTCAGCAAACGCCGCCAATGGCGTGCACCCGCGAGCCCGTTGAACAGCCCCAGCATGTGTCGAACCACCGCACGCACGGGTGCGCCGGCCGCGACCGCTGACTCAATATAGCCCTGCATGCCCGATGCTGCCGTTACCCGGTCTGCCACCGCGGCGGGGTCACCGAAGTAAAGCTGATCGACCTGAGCCAAAAACCAGGGATCCTCGCAGGCCTGCCGCCCCACCATCGCCCCGTCAAGACCTTGCATCGCGGACATGGCCTGATCATGCGTGCGTAGCCCCCCATTCAGCACAAATCGGAGCTCAGGAAAGTCGCGCTTGAGGGCCTGAACGACCTCGTAGCGCAGTGGTGGAATCTCGCGGTTCTCCTTGGGACTTAGGCCCTTCAGCCAGGCGTTTCGCGCGTGAACGATGAAAACCCCGCATCCTGCCCGCGCCAACTCGCCAACAAAGTCGCGCACAAAGTCGTACGACTCATCACGATCGAGACCTATTCTGTGCTTTACCGTCACTGGAATGCTCACCGCATCACACATCGCGCGCACGCAGTCTGCAACCAGGCGCGGCTCAGCCATCAGACAGGCGCCAAAGGCGCCCCGCTGCACTCGCTCACTCGGACAACCGCAGTTCAGGTTCACCTCGTCGTAGCCGCGCTGCTCGGCCATGCGCGCGCACTGCGCGAGTTCAGCGGGATCGCATCCACCCAACTGCAGCGCCACCGGGTGCTCGCTGTCATCAAAACCGAGCAATCGGTCACGCGGCCCGTGGATCAGGGCTCCAGTCGTCACCATTTCAGTGTAAAGGCGGGCCCTGCGACTGAGGCGACGGTGAAAGTAGCGGCAATGACGGTCTGTGAAATCCATCATTGGTGCTACGCAGAAACGCCAGGAATCATCACTCATGAGGCGTCACTTTAATGCTTCACAACTGATCACGTCGTTTCAAGGAGAAAAACATGCAAACGATTCAATCCACCGAAGCCCAGACGGTCCGCCGCTTTCTATTGGTTGACGACCACCCCATCGTCTGTGAGGCAATTCGCCTGGCACTTGAAACCATTGCCAGTGATATACGAGTTGACTTCGCCCCCGCCTATGCGGAAGCCAGACGCGCCCTGCAGACGAACCCCCACTATGACTGCGTGCTGCTTGACCTGGGTCTGCCGGATATTGATGGTATGGACGCCCTCGAGCGTCTGCGCGAACAACACCCCCGCACCCGGATCGTCATGCTCTCAGCCAGTTCAAGCCGCGAGATCATACTGCGTTGCCTGGAGCTGGGCGCCGCAGGCTTTATCCCGAAAACGTCACACCCCGACGTCCTGAGAAGCGCCCTGCGCATGGTGGCAGCCGGCCATGTTTATGTGCCTCGCGAGGCCATCACCAGCGATAGTTACAACGCCATGGAGGGGGCTCGACCCTTGCACGCCACTGCCTCCACTGATCCGCGAAAACTGGGCCTCACAGGGCGGCAATGCGACGTGCTACGACTTATCTTACGGGGCTTTCCCAACAAGCTCATCTGCCGAGAGCTCAGACTGGCCGAGGGCACAGTTAAGATCCACGTCAGCGCCGTGCTGAGAGTTCTTGGGGTGCGAAACCGCACCCAGGCGGTCATCGCGGCAAACCGCCTGGGTCTGCGCGTGGCCCCGGAGTAAAGCGTGCGGCGAATGGCCCATCCGGTCAGAGCGGATGAGCGCGGTGAACAACTCGCGGCGCCTGAAATCAGGCTACATCCGGCACCGCGAGCGCCCCAACCAGCTCCCTCAGCGCGCGGCGTTCGGAAAGAACAACTGCTCACCTCCGATTCGATAGTCAGCGATCGCCTTCTGTCCGACAGGCGATACCAGCCAGTCAGCAAACTTCTGCGCCAGATCGACTTTCGTATGCGGGTGGCGCGCGGGGTTCACCACGATGACACCGTATTGGTTGAACAGCCGCTGGTCTCCCTCAACCAGAGTCTCGAGCTGTCCACGGTTTCGAAAGTTCAGCCAGGTGCCACGGTCGGTCAGCACGTACGCGTTCATCGATGAGGCTGTGTTCAGGGTGGGCCCCATGCCAGAACCCGTTTCGCGATACCAAGCGCCTTTGCCCTGTGCGGGATCCACCCCGGCATCCTTCCAGTAACGCAATTCAGCGGCATGGGTTCCACTCTTGTCGCCTCGGGATAGAAACGGCGCACCCACGGCCGAAATCGCAGCCAAGGACCCCAGGACATCGCGCTTGCCGCGAATTTTTGCCGGATCTGACCTGGGGCCGACGACGATGAAGTCGTTGTACATGACCTCTCGCCGGGCCAAACCGTAGCCCTCCGCCACAAACCTTTCCTCGGCCGTCGGGTCATGCACAAACACCACGTCAGCATCGCCACGGCGAGCAGTCGCCAATGCTTGTCCCGTTCCCTGCGCAACCACTCGAACCGAAATGCCACTGCTCTGTGTAAAGGCCGGCAGCAGCGCTGAAAACAAGCCGGACTGCTCTGTTGATGTGGTCGACGCCACCACGATAAAGGGCTGCTGGGCAGCGCCTGGGTTCCCGACCAGCATGCCGGCCGTCAACACGCCTAAGGCCAGTATCGGCGCAACCATGCGACGACGGGGACGCGGGGGGGCGTTGCGGGACGAGGTCTGTGGTTCAGTGTTTGCTGTCACGATTCATTCTCTATCTATGGTGGCCGATAAAGCTTGCAGCTCATCAGTCCGAGCGGTCGGTCATTGCCTGAGCCCGGAATGAAGCGCCACTCGCAAGGTCTACAGCGCGAGCTCTCCCGACATGAAACGACGAGCGGGCTCGGACACAGGGGTCGAAAAGAACTGATCGGCGGGCGTGCACTCAAGAATGCGTCCATCACGGACAAACACCACCCATTCGGCGAGGCGCCTGGCCTGTCCAAGGTCATGCGTACTCATCAAAAAACCTCGCCCCGCCTTCGCACGCTCAAGCAGGTAGCGCTCAATCGCAAGCGTGGACGCCGGATCAAGGCTGGCGCAGGGCTCATCCAGCAACAGGTATCGCGGCGACAGCGCATCCGCACGGGCTATGGCGACTCGTTGCTGCTCGCCGCCCGACAATCGACGCGCTGGGCGCTCAGCCAGCGCTGCAATCCCAACGCACTCAAGCGCGCTGTACGCCAGCCGACGTCGCCGCAGCCGATCAACTCCGCCAATCGCCAGGGCGTGTTCCACGTTACCGATTACCGTACGTTTGAGCATCACAGGCCGTTGAAACACGAATGCGAAATCCGGGGTGCCGTCGCGATCAGGCGCGTCATGATTCGCGGGCTCGACCCGAATCAGCCCAGATTCCGGAACCAGCAGTCCATGAATCAACTGCAAAAGACTGGTCTTGCCCGAACCATTCGGGCCAAGAAGAACCGAGCGACTGCCCAGCGCGAGACACAGGTCGACCGCATGTAAGCGCCGTGCTCCACCCCGCACCAGGCTCACAGACCGCATCACGAGTTGCCGCTGAGTGTGCATCTCGCCTCACGCCTCAGGAGTGGAGTCGCGACGCGTAGCGACGGACCAATTGGGCAGTCGCATTGGCTAACCAGATCACGACCACCAGAACAATCCCAAGTCCCAGGGCCAGAGGCAGATCACCCTTGCTGGTTTCAAGAGCAATCGCCGTGGTCATCGTGCGGGTGACGCCATCGATATTGCCTCCAACGATCATGACCGCACCCACCTCGGCTGCAGCACGCCCGAACCCTGCGAGAACTACGGTCAGAAGCGACACGCGGGCCTCGGACAGAATGGTCTGCACAGACTGCCACGGACTTGCCTTGAGGGACTTCAAATACGGGCCCAACTCCTCAAGGGCATCCTCAAGCGACTGGCGCGCAAGAGCCGTCATGAGCGGCAAGATGAGAGCCGTCTGAGCTACCACCATGGCCGCAGGGGTGAACAGGATGCCCATTGAGCCCAAGGGACCGGCCCGAGACAGCAGCAAGTAAACCAGCAGGCCAACAACCACTGAAGGCAGCCCCATCAACCCGTTCAGGGTAGCAATGACCAAAGAGCGTCCCCGAAATGGCGTTAGAGCCAGCAAGGCAGCTAACGGGAACGCGGCCATCGACGCAATGAGGGTCGCCAACGCGCTGACCTGCAGACTAAGGCCGACAACAGGCCACAGACCGGGGATTTCACCCGTCAGCAAGTCGCTAACCGACTGAAGGCTGGAGTAGACGTCAGACATGGTGCATTGAGAGCATGTTCGAACGCTAACAATTTTTCCGTGCGGTTGGTGGTTGCCGTAAAATTTGTCAAATCATTCGCTCAGAGAATCACCATCGTGCCCACCAGACATGACGTATTCAAGCGCACGGAAGGGCCTCGATCGATCGAGCGTCTGACCACCCCAGAGGTCGCAGAGCTGTTACGGATCAGCGCGCGAACGGTCTACCACCTGGTATCCCGCGGACAAATCCCGCACACCCGTGCCAACGGCAAGCTTCTGTTCGAGCGGCATCGCCTCGAGGCCTGGCTCGCGGCCGGCCGTACCGGACATGGCGATGATACCGACCGCTCGCTGCCC
>JBIKMC010000176.1:0-7197 GCA_044359405.1 Burkholderiaceae bacterium | reverse complement strand
GTTGCTTCCTGCAGGTTTTTCAAATCAGCCCTTTAGATAGAAGCGGGGGAGATCAGCGGCGGGTAGTTAGGCTCGCGCGCATGGGTTTGGAATGAGCGGGCTCACTCGAACCGGGATGAGAGAAGAAGAGCCAGAAAGAAAAAAGCGCGGCTGTGCCGCGCTTTTTTCAGTCAAGGTCGGATGTCCCGCGACCCTCAGCACTCATTCACTGTTCAAGACAATGAGCGAATGTTGGAAGCCTGAGGGCCCTTTTGCCCCTGGGTCACCTCAAACTGAACGCGCTGGTTTTCGGCTAGCGTTTTAAATCCGCTGCCCTGGATTTCCTTGAAGTGGGCAAAGAGGTCTTTGCCACCGCCGTCAGGGGCGATGAAGCCAAAGCCCTTGCCCTCGTTAAACCATTTCACAGTGCCAGTTTCGGTTGTCATGTCGATTTCCTTTCAAAGTTGCCGGGCACAAAAAGGGTGCTCAGCGAAGAAACGCCAAGAGGATCTTCAAAAAAGGGAGTTCGACTCGACCGCCAGCAGAACACTGGAGCGGGAAGAAAGACCTAAGGACGAAGGGTCCTGTACGTGTCAGCTCATGGATAGTACATCAATCGCAAAATGCACGTGCGCTTTTTTTGGGGAGGGGGCGTGGGTACATCGCTCAGCTGCCGGCTCTCAGGCGGCCAGAGCCGGGTGATCGCCGGCGCCGACTCGATACGCTTTTGCCCTATTGATCTCGCTGAGTAAGTTCCTCCTTCTCGTACCCCTCTGAAGCGCCCATCACGAAACCCGCGATCGCGTCGGCAACCGATCGGATTACCGAGGGCGAGTATTTTTACGCGGCCGCGGCGAAAGACCTGAGCGCGATGTTCCTGGCCTTGAGGGGCGCTCGGTCCGCGCAGCAGGATCGCTGGCTGAAGTCCGTGGACCGCGAGGTGGCATCGCATCGGCGAGGTGAATGCGAAGCATCTGTCCCGCCACCCGCACTTTGCTCAGGTGCTTGATGATGCGAGCGGGCAGACCCTCGGGGAGCTCCACCAGGCTGTGGTGCTCGAGCACCCGGATGCGGCCGATCTGACGGGCCTCCAGGCCCGCCTCGTTGGCAATGGCCCCCATCAGGTTGCCAGGCTTGGCGCCATGGGCTTCACCCACTTGCACCCGGAAAGTCTGAAACCCGCCTGAGCCGGGACTGGATCGGACAGGCTTGGCTGGACCCTCCCAGGGTCGTGCTGACTCGGTTTCGCGCGGTGCGCGCGGCGCCTTGGGTCTGGGGCGGGTATCGCCCCCAGCGTCGGTACCCCCCGCAATTGCCGAGCTCGGCTCGCGTGCCGCGAAGGTGCGGCGAGCTGTGCGTTCGGTAGGATGGTCCGAACCTTGATCACCGGATCGATCGCTCAAACGATTCGAGTGGCGATCCGAGGCGGCGGCGGGGGCCTCGGCGGCATCCTGACCCTTGGCAAGCAAGAGCGGCAGCCCTCCGCGCGACATGCGCGCCAGGGCGGCTGCGATCTCGATGGCAGCAACACCATGCTCCTGCTCGTACTCGCTCACGATGCTGGCAAAGGCCTCCAGGCCGCCCGCATCCAGTGTCTCAGTGATGCGGTCCTTGAAGCGGGCGATGCGTACCGCGTTGACAGCCCGAATAGTGGGCAGCTCGAGAGCGTCAATCGGCTGGCGCGTGGAGCGTTCGATGGCCTTGAGCAGCCCGCGTTCACGCGGCGTGACAAACAGAATCGCCTCGCCACTGCGACCGGCCCGACCGGTGCGGCCAATGCGATGGGTATAGGTTTCGGCGTCGCTTGGCAGGTCATAGTTGATGACATGGCTGATGCGCTCCACATCGAGCCCACGCGCTGCCACATCGGTGGCCACCAGAATGTCGATTTCGCCTTCGCGCAGCTGGGCAATCGTGCGTTCTCGTTGCTGCTGCACCATGTCGCCATTGATTGCAGCTGCGGGGAAACCCCGGGCCTGGAGTTTTTCGGCCAGCTCTTCGGTGCCAAGCTTAGTGCGGGTGAAGACGATCATGGCCTCGAAGGACTCCACCTCCAGGATGCGGGTGAGTGCATCGAGCTTATGCATGCCGCTCACCAGCCAATGCCGTTGCCGGATGTTGGTTGCAGTCGTGGTCTTGGCTGCAATCGTGATCTCGGCGGGCTCGCGCAGATGGGTCCGGGCGATACGACGAATCTCGGTTGGCAGGGTGGCCGAGAACAGCGCCGTCTGGCGCCCCTCGGGCGTGGCGCTCAAGATACGCTCGACTTCCTCCACGAAACCCATGCGCAGCATTTCGTCGGCTTCATCGAGCACCAGCGTGCGCAGGGCTGACAGATCGAGGGAGCCCTTGTCGAGGTGATCGATGATGCGCCCAGGTGTGCCCACGATCACATGCAAGCCCCGGCGCAGGGCCGACAGCTGCGTGCCATAGCCCTGGCCACCATAGATGGGCAGCACGTGAAAGCCCGGGATCGCATGCGCATAGCGCTGAAACGCTTCGGCCACCTGAATGGCCAGTTCGCGCGTGGGCGTGAGTACCAGAGCCTGAGGCGCGCCCGCGCTGGGTTCCAGCCGAGCCAGGATGGGCAGCGCGAAGGCCGCCGTCTTGCCGGTGCCCGTCTGGGCTTGGCCCAGGAGGTCCTTTCCCTGCAACAGGGGCGGGATGGCCATTGCCTGAATCGGTGAGGGGGCCTCATAGCCAACTTGCGCGATGGCCTGAAGCAGGGAGGGGGGCAGGCCGAGTTCGGCAAAGGATAAGGGCGTCATATGACCGCTATTGTCCCACGGCGCAGCAATACACAAGACGGCGATCGTCCTCGAGACTGATCGCCTGAGAGCCCATCGCCTTGTCGAGCCCGTTCAAGCCGTTATGAAGGATCACTTCGATGGCAATGGAATATGCACGCCGTCGGGAGCCCTGAACTGGCTCCATTAGACCCGATCATGGGCGGCTCCATTAGACCGGTCAGTGACACAGCCACGGTCTTTTTGAAATCACGGGTCAGTGCCATGTTCACTTTCCTTGTCTGGTTGATGCCTTGCGGCGCTTGTAGTCTTCCCACAGCGCCACCGCTTGGTCGATGTCATGCTGCTGACGCTTCTTGATGCCGTCACCGATCAGGATGATGATCTTCAGACCGTCCTTGGTCAGGTAGATGCGCAAGCCCGGCATCCGCGTCATCGCACCGCAATCACCTGCAGCGCGCGGCGCGCCGTTTCTATCGGGAATCGTATGGTTACCAATCGAGGAGCGGTTCATGTTCCACGGTGGTCGGATTTCGCTGATTGAGGGATCGTCCGGTTCCACTGCGGAAGAGCCCTCGCCCAGGGATGCGTCGGCGCCCAACTAAGGTCCGCTCTCGGCAAACTTTCACTGGGCCACGCTTCCCGATTGGGAACACGGGCCGATTCGAGTCACATACGGTCAGGCTGCGATCTTTCGCGCGCTTTGGTCGTTCCGGGATGTGCCCGTCGACAGCGATCGCGCGATGCGGCGCGCGGGTCTATCGAGCGACAAGCCAATGGATCTCTTCAAGGTGAAGGCGCAGTGCAAGGGCAAGCCGGAATACGAGGGGTCGCTGTTTGCCTATCGGGCGCTGGTGCGGTCATGTAAGCGCGAGGTCTTGTATGCAATGCCGTGTGCGGGGGCCGCATAAAGTTCGCCAACCTGCACCGCCCCACCAACCCATGTCACGAACTGCTCTCCGTGACACACGTATAAGCCATTGAATGATCGAGCCTTCTGCGTGTGTTGAAGTGGACGAGTTTATAGTGGCTTCGAGAAAAGGAGAGCGGAACAGCGTCGAACTCTCGACACTCGCAGCCGCTGCGGAAATTGCGCGACACACGCAGAATCGGCCGGAGGCCCGCGTGGCGCGGGGCTCGCAGAAACGACAACGCCCAACCGAGAGCGGTTAGGCGTTGGAGTTTGGTGGAGCGGAGGAGGGCTTCCGCTAACCGCTCTCCCACCGCGTTGCGTGCTCTCGGGGGCGGGTTGAGATCAATGGGGGTGTAGGAGTGATGATTCCCGGCGCCGCTCATTTCCTACCGATCCTCGACTTTCCGAATCAGGGTCGAAGCGACGGTCGAAAGTTCTCCATGAGCCGGTGTGCTTCGCCATCTCCAAGACTATTACTGCTTTACATTCATAACGCGATGCAGTAACGTCGCCAAAATGGCTATTTGCTCTTTTCGTTGCACCGACACTGAGACACTCTACAAAGGCAAGAGAGTGGCTCGCTGGGTCAACATCGAACGGGTAGCACTCAGAAAACTCACCCAACTGGCGATTTCCAATCGACTGGAGGACTTGCGAGTTCCGCCCGGCAATCGACTCGAAGCGCTCTCAGGTGATCGGCTTAGACAACACAGCATCCGCATCAACGACCAGTGGCGGGTCTGTTTTATTTGGAACCAAGACGGCGCCCACAATGTGGAAATCGTCGACTATCACTGAAAAGGAGTCATCACATGGCTGCCGTCGCACCCGTCTCGCCGGGCGAAATGTTGCAGGAGGAGTTCCTCAAACCTTTGGGGTTGACCGCCTATCGCCTGGCCAAAGACATTGACGTCCCCGTGACACGTATTTACGACATCGTCGCTGGCAAGCGCGCAGTGACTGCAGAAACCGATTTGCTGCTGTGTCGCTACTTCGGTGTCAGTGACGGCTGGTGGCTCGCACTGCAGGCTCACCACGACACGCAAGTCGCCCGTCGTGAGTTGGGTAAGCGGCTGCAGAAAGTTCCTCGGTGCAAACTCTTAACAGAAGCCTCAACACATTAAGTAGCCTGCAATCTGTGCCCGAGGGCCCTGCGGCCTCGACCACACCACCCGCCCCGAGCAAGGTGCAGCTGATGCTTGATGAGCAGTGGCTGCGCTCGCGCCTGCGTAGGGCACTAGGTCGAGGAGCCTGCGCCAGTTGATCCGACCACACCGGATGGCAGTTTCGAGCCGCTGCTGATTCCCAAATACGAGCGAGATCGGCGCTAAGCTGAGCAAGGGGAGCACTACTACCCCATTGAGCAATCAGGTCGGGTGCGGGCCCTTGGCCCGTCACCTTCGCGAACTGGTCTGCGGTCATGGCCGCAATGCTCCCTGTGCGGTCGAGCTCAAAGTAGTACGGCATATCTACGGTCTGACCATCCGGGCGCGTATCGCCTACGTGCGGGTGACCAACGCTTCGAGCGCTACGACGAACAGGCGGGACCGAATCATCCGATGTCCATCCTCAAACAAAACCCGCTGATCAGCCAGACGCAATAACGGCTGACGGGAGATCCTGACCTGCCTGTCTTAGGTTAATCGTTGAGAACCTCACGCCGAAAAGCCAGCCGGGTGCCTCTGTTCAGGTCCCAGCCAAGTAAATGAGTGCCGCGTTGATGCCGTAGCCGACGGCGATTCCGACGCTCACCCAGCTCACCACGCGCAGCACCCGTCCCTGCGGGCGGATCACCAGCCCAATGATCACAAGACCGGTCATGATCATGCCAGCAACCGCAGTCCCGACATGCGCCGATGCAGCGTGCGCAAACAGCGGACCTCGCAAATAGGCAGCATCATCGATAGCGAGAGCGACGATGTTGAAGAGATTGCTTCCGAGCAGGTTGGCTATGGCGAGGTCAAGTGCACGCAGGCGCAGCGCCGCAAGCGTGACGGCCATCTCGGGTAGCGAGGTCGCGAACGCAAGCCACAACGTACCAACGAAGCTGCGCGACAAGCCCGTGGCGTGCGCCAGGCGATCAGCCACCTGCGGCAGCCAACCTCCGGCCAGCAGTACAACAAGTGCGGCCACAGCGAAGCGCCGCCACAGAAATCGCAGATCGATAGCTTCGGTATTCCGGGCCCCAGCCGCCAGTACAGCAGCCCGCTCATGGCGACTGACGCTGGCGAGAGCAATCAGATAGAGAATGACCATTAGCGGGCTATATAGCCCGACATGGAATAGCGCAGGCACGTACGGCGCGAGTAGCAGGCTCATCGCTACAAAGCCGAGTGAGATCAGGCCGAACGCCGCAGACAGCAAATGCACGCTGCTCGCTTCCCGATACATGGGCTGGTCGCGCTGAAGCGCGTCTACCACCACCAGTAGCCCAAGGTTAAAGACGCAAGAGCCGAGCGCGTCGCCAACCGCGAGGTTAGGCGCGTCAATCCACGCCACGGCGCTGACCCCCGAGACCAGTTCAGGCAAGGAGGTCACGGTACCCAGAAGAGCAAGGCCGACCCAACTTCGCCCCCAGCCCTTCGCCTCCGCCAGGGCGTCGGCGCTGCGGCTGAGCACGAATCCAGCCGCCCCGATGAGCACGGCGCAGAACATGAACTGGGCAACAAGCCCGGGGAACGACATCATGCCGATCTGCTCCAATACGCCAAACGCACGATCAGCTTGCGAGCTTCCTCCACCCAAAGCACCAGGCTGGCCAGCGCCAGCAGAGAAAGTAGCGAAGCGAGCGGCAACGGTACGGTATGGAAAAGCGCGTTCATCGCCGGCGCGTAGAGCACAAACGCCTGCAGCGCAACGCTTACCAATAGGCCGCCGGCCAGCCAGCGGTTGCGAAACAGCCTCAGGCCGAGCGCCGAATCCGTGGCGGACTGGCAATTCAGAACGTTGAACCATTGGCTCACCGCCACGAGTGTGAACACCTCGGTGCGAACCCTTTCCAACTCGACGCCAGCATCAAGCCTCAGGACAAACCAGCCGAACGCTACAGATGCCGCGGTGCCGGCCATCAGAAGCGTGCGGCCGAGCATAGGCAGATCCAGCAGCCGATCGTCGCGCGGCACCGGTTGTCGGTGCATTTCGTCGCCATCGGGCGACTCCATCACCAGATTTACCGTCAACGTGCCTTCGGTGACGATATTGATCCATAAAATCTGCACGGCGGCGATTGGCATCGGCAGCCCGAGAGGAAGCGCCAGCAGCAGCACAGCGAGTTCGTCGACCGAGGTCGCGAACAGGTAGAGAATGACCTTCTTCAGATTGCCGTAGACGACGCGCCCCTGCTCCACCGCTCCGACGATGGTGGCAAAGTTGTCATCGGTGATGACGATCTTGGCTGCGCTTTTGGCGATTTCCGTCCCGCTGATTCCCATTGCCACGCCGACATCGGCGCGTGCCAGCGCCGGCGCATCGTTGACGCCGTCGCCGGTCATCGATACCACCTCGCCTCGCGCCTGTAGCGCCTCGACGATATGCAGCTTTTGGGCTGGCTGTACGCGC
>JBIKMC010000174.1:0-7219 GCA_044359405.1 Burkholderiaceae bacterium | reverse complement strand
ATCGAAGGCCAGCCGGCCAATGCCTGGCCAGGCGAATACGGTTTCAACAACCACGGCGCCACCCAGCAGATGCCCGGTCTGCAGTCCCACCATGGTGACGATCGGCAACAGCGCATTTCTGAGTACGTGACCGCGCATCACCTGCGCCTCGGTCAGCCCTTTGGCACGGGCGGTTCGCACAAAATCGCGATTGAGCACTTCGAGCGTAGAGGTTCGGGCCAAGCGTACATAGACGGCCAGATAAAAAAGTGCCAGCGTGAGGCAGGGTAATACCAGATGGTGCAGCCTATCGAGCCATTCCGGCACGCCCGCGCGCGGCACCAGCGACTTCATGCCGAAGGCCGGAAACCATCCCAAGCCCACAGAGAAAATCAGCACCAGCAGCATGCCGACCCAAAATACCGGCATGGCATAGAAAAACATCGCGCCCGATCCAATGCTCAGATCCACTAGCCCGCCGCGTCGACGGGCCGCTGCAATACCGAGGAAAGTTCCTGCCAGCACGGCTACCAGCAGGGCGCTACCCGTGAGAATGAGGGTGGCCGGAATACGCTCACTGATCAGGGTAGTGACCGGCTGACTGCCGCGATAGCTCACGCCCAGATCAAAGCTGGCCAGCCGCCCCAGATACGTGAGCATCTGCACCGGCAGGGGCTTATCGAGGCCGTACTCGGCACGGACTCGCTCGATAAAGGCCGGATCCGCCGCACCGCTCTCGCCGGCAATCACTGAGACCGGATCACCCGGCGCCAGTCGGATCAGGGCGAAATTGAGCAGCCCGATGGCTGCCAGCGTGAGCAATGCACGCGGCAGCCAGGCGAGAAGGGGCGCGAGCAGTCGCAATTACTTGGCCAGCCAGGCCTCTGCGAAGTTACCGTTAGGCCCCATGCCATTGATGACCGCGTTACGAAGCTTGCGGTTCATGACCGTGGGCCACTGCAACTCGACCAGCCAGGCAAGGGCGGCATCATCGACCAGTGCTTTCTGCACATCGGAATACAGCTGCTTGCGCTTGGTGTCGTCGATTTCAGAGGCCGCCCGGCGGAATAGGTCGTCCACCTTGGGATTGTTGTAGCCCGCTTCGTTGGTAAACGGGACCCCTTTGCGCTGGTTGTCACTCATGAAGGTGCGCGAGACCCCCAGGGCGGGATCCGACAGGGTGGTAAGGAAGGTCATGATCATCTCGAACTCCCAGTCACCCAGGCGCTTGACCCAACCTGCTGCGTCAGTCGACTCGAGCACCACCTCAATACCAACCCGGCGCAGTGCCTGACGCGTGCTTTCGGCCGCGCGATTCCAGACCTCTCCGTAGGGCAGTCCCAGCAGCTTGACGGTCGTGCGAACACCGTTGGCGCCTTTTTTAAGCCCCATTTCATCGAGCAGTGCCTCGGCCTTGGCCGGATTGAAATCGTACTGACGAACATTGGGCTCGTAGTAGGGCGAGCTTGAATGAACCGGACCTGTGGCTATCTTGGCGAAGCCCTGAAAAATATTGGTGCGGAACTGGTTGCGGTCGATTGCGTGCAGCACAGCCTGCCGAAAACGCGGGTCATCGAAGGGCGGCTTGCGTAGATTCATTTCGATCCAGGCGATGGGCGAGCCCCATTCCCAGCCCTTGTGCGTGCCCTCAAGGTAGGGCAGCTTGGACAGCCGCGCCGCGTCGATCAGCTCAAGGTCGTTCTGTGTGGCCAGGTGAATCTGCTGGCTTTCCAGCGCGAGAGCGCGCGAAGCCGCATCAGGAATGAATCGATAGTAGACCTCATCCAGATAGGGCATGCCCTCTCGCCAGTATTTGTCATTGCGGACGAGATGGATGTACTCACCGCGCTTCCACTCCTTGAACACGAAGGGCCCTGTGCCCACCGGCTTTTCGTTGTTGGGGTTCTTACGGAAGTCGGTGCCTTTGTACAGGTGCGCGGGCAGCACGGGCGCACCGATCGCATCAAAGCTGCGGATCAGGGGGCTGAACGGTTCCTTAAGGCTGAACTCGACAGTGTGACTGTCAACTTTGGTGACGGTTGTGCGCTGAAACACCGCCTTGGAGCGCGGATGCACGTCGACCAGAAACTCGCCGAAGGTGAAGACCACATCGTCGGCCGTGAACGGTTTGCCATCATGCCAGGTGACGTTGCGACGCAGCTTGAAGGTGTACTTGAGACCGTCCGCAGAAATGGCCCAGGACTCGGCCAGCATGGGCTGCGGTTTGAGGTCGAAGTCGTATGTGAGTAAGCCCTCGAACATTTTGGTGCCGGGCAGTAGGGCCGGGGCCTGCAGGAACAGGCCGGGCACGATGCCGGGTGGTTGCGGCCACAGGGCTGATTGCAGGGTGCCGCCTCGCTGGGGCGTCTGCGCCGCGGCCACTGATACCACCGTGCCGAACAGCAGCGCCGCGAATTTGGCGACGATTCGCTGAATGCTCATGATGTCTCCTCCCCAAGGTTGCGCGCGACTGCGGCCGTATCTCGTGCTGGCCCTAAGCAGTGGCGCCCGGGCTGGGCGTGCCATTTTTCGCGCGGATGCAAGTCATTCTGTCAGCCAGTGCTTGCAACGTCCGTAGGCTAAGCGGGATAGTGGCGCACCGCAAGGACCAGTT
This sequence comes from Burkholderiaceae bacterium, assembly GCA_044359405.1. Taxonomy (GTDB): domain Bacteria; phylum Pseudomonadota; class Gammaproteobacteria; order Burkholderiales; family Burkholderiaceae_E; genus SYIM01. The sequence goes on along the minus strand of JBIKMC010000174.1, from coordinate 4,626 downwards.
TTGGAAAATTCTATGGATCCACTTGACAGCCCCCGCCACGACAGCCTGCACGGGCAGCTGTATGCGCGCCTTCGCGAGGCCATCCTGAGCGGGGCTCTGCGCCCCGGGCAGCGCTTGAGTTCAAGCCGTGCGTTGGCTGCGCAGGAAGGTTTGGCGCGCAATACGGTGCTCAGTGCCTATTCGCGACTGGAGGCTGAGGGCTATGTAAAGGCTCTGAGGGGCTCTGGACACTACGTCTCGCCGCTTCTGCCGGCGGCGGTCGCAGGCGGTCATGCCGAATCGGTTCGGGCCCGCGAACCGCGCCTGGGCGCGACCGAGAGCCCGTCGGCGCTCTCGGCGCGCGAACCGCGGCAGGATTTCAGCTTCGTACCGGCGTCCCTGCGCCAGGCGATCCCATCCCTACCGTTTCGGGTGAACTATCCGGCGCTTGATGAGTTTCCGCTGGACACGTGGCTGCGCCTGCAGGCGCGACTGGTTCGGGAGGCGGCGGCAGCTGGCGGTCAGGGCCATTTGCTGGGCGAGACCGAGGCGCAGGGCGAATCTGTGCTGCGACAGGCGATTGCCGAGCATGTGGCCATTGCCCGGGGTGTGCAATGTCGGGCCGATGACATTGTGATTACGGCCGGGGCACAGCATGCGCTTGACCTGCTTTTACGGGTTCTCACCGCGCCTGGCGATGTGGTGGGTCTGGAAGACCCTTGTTATCCCGGCGCGTTGTCGGCCGCTCGTTCGTCGGGGCTGCAGGTTGTCCCACTGGCCGTCGACGATCAGGGGGCATCCCTGCCGCCGGACGGGCGCTCGGTCGCTCATCGCCCGAGTGTGTTGATCGTATGCCCATCGCGACAGTTTCCGATGGGTGTCACCATGAGTCTTCCCCGCCGGTTGTCGCTGATCGACTGGGCGCGACGTCACAGTGCCTGGGTCATCGAGGATGACTACGACAGCGAGTATCGATTCGAGGGGCGTCCCATCCCCTCGCTGCAGGGGCTTGATGGCGGGCAGCATGTCATTTACGTAGGCACCTACTCAAAGGTGCTGTTCCCATCGCTTCGGATCGGCTTCATTGTGGCGCCGCGCAGCTTACGGGGGCCGCTGGTGGCTGCACGAGCCGTGGCGGGTCGGCATGGCAGTGCGCTGGAGCAGCGCGTTTTGGCACGCTTCATTGCGGATGGCCATCTGGCGCGCCATGTACGGCGTATGCGTGCGCTCTATCAGGATAGACAGGCGGCCCTTCTTGAGGCCTGTCGGCAGCACCTGGGACAGTCTGTGTCGCTGACCGCGGCCGAATCGGGCTTGCAGACCCTGGCCTGGCTTGACCCTGACCTGGACGATCAGCGAATTGCCGCTCGCGGTCGCGAGCAGGGCATCGAACTGGCGCCGCTGTCCAGGTTTCGTCTGACGACGTGCCATCCGCCCGCCCTGCTGCTGGGCTTTGGCGGTTTTGCGCCCGAGGCGTTAAGGCGCGGCGTGGCAGTACTGGCCAAGCTTTTACGCTGATGGATCAGCGCCGAGGGCGTATCCATGGCGGCAAGACCCGTTGTGTGACAAAGCGGTTCGACTGCTGCAAGATGATCGCTGCGCCATTTTTGATGACTGCCAGCCATGACTTCTCCGTCGACCCGTATCCGATTTGACCACGCCAATCTGCTGGATCCTCGCGCCGGCTGTATTCGAGAAAACGTCTGCGTGCTGGTCGAGGGCGATACTATCCGCGAGGTCAGTGCGCAGGCAAAGGTCCCGGCCGCTGATCAGGTCATCGACGCGCGGGGCTTTACGCTGGCCCCGGGCTGGATCGACTGTCACGTGCATGTGATCGCATCCAGCTATAACTTTGCGCAGACCGCGCGTTCCACGAATCTGTTTGCAGCCCTGCGTGCAATGCCCATCATGAAGGGCATGCTCATGCGCGGGTTTACGACGGTGCGTGATGCGGGCGGCGCTGACGGTTCGTTTGATGCTGCGGTTGCTGAGGGCATGATGGTCGGCCCCCGCATTTTTGCGTCGGGCAAGGCTCTCTCACAAACGGGTGGACATGGCGATGGGCGCGGGCGAACCGACGTGATCGAACCCTGCGCATGCTCCAGTAAAGTCGGTGTGCTTGCGCGCGTGGTTGACGGCACTGACGCGGTTCGACTGGCGGTGCGCGAAGAAATTTTACGCGGCGCTTCGCAGATCAAGATCATGGCCTCGGGCGGGGTTGCCTCGCCGTCCGACCCGATTCACTTTCTGGGCTATTCGCGCGAAGAAATCACCACCATCGTCGAAGAGGCAGGCAACTCAGATACCTACGTGCTGGCGCATGCGTATACCGGCAAGGCGATTGCGCGCGCGGTTGAGTGCGGCGTGCGCAGTATTGAGCATGGCAACCTGGTAACGCCTGAGGCGGCACAGGTCATGGCCAGGCATGGCGCCTTTGCCGTGCCAACCGTGATCACGTATGAGGCCCTGGCCAGTGAGGGCGCGGCCTTGGGCTTGCCCGCTGAATCGGTTGCCAAGATTGAAACCGCTCGCGCCGGTGCCATCCAGTCCCTGGAGATTTTTCGCGAAGCCGGTGTGACCATGGCGTTTGGCAGTGACCTGCTGGGCGAGTCGCATCGTCTGCAGGCTGAAGAGTTTCGTCTGCGGGCCGATGTGTTGGGTAACCTGGAAGCGATTCGGGCCGCGACGATTCATGCGGCGGCACTGCTCAGGCGCGAGGGCATTCTGGGCGAGATCGTGCCTGGCGCGCGCGCAGACATCCTGCTGATCGATGGGAATCCGCTCACAGATATCAACTGCCTGCTCGGACAGGGTGAGCGGCTACGCCTCATCATGCAGGGTGGCCGGGTGGTCAAGCCGCTTCACTGAATCAGGCGTGGCCTGCCGTCCCTGCCCGACCAGGTTTAGACCCTGCCTGCCGAGGGCCAGAGGTCCAATGGATCGCCCTTGCGTGTTTAATGGCGGCCCTCGTTCAGGTTGTAACGCATGATGCGACCGTGTCGTCCCGTCTTGTCGCGTTCCAGGTCATAGACATCGCCCGGCACTGGCTCGCGGCTGTTCATCAGGGCACGAATGCGCGCATGATCGTCGGCGGTCAATACAAGACCACTGGCCCGCAGATTGGCCTGCAGATGACGTGACGATGTAGCGCCCACGATGGCGCAGGCGGCCCGTGCCTGATCGAGTACCCAGCGGGTTGCGACCTGAGGCAGATCGACACCGTGACCGCGTGCAATGTCTTCGAGTAATGCGAGAAGCTTCTGAAACCAGATCCAACCACCGGCGTCCTCGATAATGAGCTTGTACTTGGTCAGTGACCGATTGGCCAGGGGCTCAAAGGGTTCGGGCTGGTTCAGCCAGCCTTGGGCGACGAAGCCTCCGGCCAGCGAGCCGTAGCACAGCAGGTGCACCCCCCGTTCGCGGCACAAATCGACCAGTCCTTTTTCAGGACGCGTGTCAATGCACGAATACTGAACCTGGGTGCTGAGCAGCGGGATGCCGGCATCAAGCAGCTCTCGCGTGCGGACCACGTTCGAGTTGTTAAGGCCCAGAAAGCGGATCTTGCCGGCCTGTCGAAGATGGTCGAGAGCCTGCATGGCCTCGATGTAGCCGGGAACGCTGTAATTCCACCAGTGGAACTGAACCAGATCCAGGCAATCGGTTCTCAGGCGCTTGAGTGACCGATCGATGATGCCCTGCAGGTAAGCCGGATCACAACTTGTCATGCGATCGTAATCAGGTACGCACTTGGTATGAATCTGCACCTGCCGGCCGAGCTCGGGATGGGCTGCGCGGAAGTCGCCGATGAGCTCCTCAACGCCTGTGTAATGATCGGCGCAGTCAAACGTGGTGATACCGGCGCGGACAAACTCGGCCATGTCGGCGATCGCCTGCCCACGGTCGACCTGTCCGTGGCCTCCGGCCAGATGCCAGCCACCCTTGATCAGGCGCGAAACCGTATAACCGGGGGCCAACTCGATGCGTTCGCAGGGCAGGCTCATCGTCGCTTCTCCAGACAGGGCGCGCGATCTTAGCAGGCGTCTTGCGCTCATCGCTATACTGACCGATTACACCGCCTTCCTGCCGGAGTCTGACATGCGCCAGCACAGGCGCTCATTCATGAGGGTTGCTCTTCTGGGCGTCGCTGCAACGGCTTTGTCGCCCTGGCCCATCCGCGCGCAGCAGGTGGACCTGACCGTTACCCATTTTGGTGCCGGCATGTACGGGCTGCCGTTTGCCGTGGCCCAGGCCAAGGGGTGGTTTCGCGAGCTCACCGGTCTGGAAGTGCGCGGCTTTATAGGGTCTGCGGGTGGTGGCGCGACGCTGAGAAACGCGATGGCGTCAGAGATCCCCTATGGTGAGGTCAGTCTGGCATCGGCGATTGTGGCCATTCAGAAAGGGCTCGACATTGTGATCGTGCACGGCGGTGTGCACAGCGTCGCCGATCAGGTCTGGGTCTGCCGCCGCGATGACCCAACGATCACGCGATATGCCGATCTCGTCGGCCGAAAACTCGCCTACGCGGGCCCGCGTTCGGTCACCGGTATCGTCACCTCCATGATGTTGCAGGCTCATGGGCTGAGCGGCCGTGTCGAGCGCAAGGCCTTGGGCAGCATGGCGGCGGGGCTTGCGGCGCTGCGTGATGGT
>JBIKMC010000173.1:0-7220 GCA_044359405.1 Burkholderiaceae bacterium | reverse complement strand
CCGATCGTGAGCGGGAGGTTGAGCGTGGGCTGCGTGCGTGTCGATGCTGTATTCGACAGCGCGCTTACGGTGATCGAGCCGCTGGCACCGCCGGTCACCGTGATGGTGCCCGTACCGCCCGCCTTGAGCTTGCCCCCGGCAAGGTAGGCGTTGAGCTCGTCGGGCGTACCGTACAGGCTTACCGCAGTTCCAGTGTCCGCCGTGATACCCGATGCATCGCCGCTCGCAGCTTTCACCGCCGAATCTGCCAGCCATTTGAGCGATGCGCCGCCACTTGCCGTGAACGTCAACGTCACCGGCCCAGCCGCCACCAGCGGTTGCGAGCCAAACGGAATCGAGGCCACCGCCCCAGGCGTTGTGTTCACCGTACCAGGCGCGCTCAAACTCGCCACGGCCGCTGCCACCGTCGCTTGCGTGGGCGCCGCGAGCGCAGAGGTCGTCGACACCTTGCCGCCCGATGCGTTCGACAACTCGACCGTGAGTGTGGTGGCGGACCCCGTATAACCCACTGGCCCAACGCCAACCGTTGTTCCACGGAGGAACGCTTGCAAGTTGCCTGCGGTACCGCTCAGCACCAGCGTGTTCGTGCCAGTACCGCTCACCACTGTGACGCCGCCCGCTGCGGTCGCTGAGAGATCTCCGACCGGCACGCTCAAGCTGAGCGTCAACGAGTCGTCCGCACCGACGTTCCCATCGCCCAGCATCGCGTTCGTAAAGAGCAGCGACGACAGCGTGTCCGCGGTAATCGCAAGCGTTCCGGGCAGACTCGTAATCTCGGGCGTTGCCACAGCCGGAATCACCGACGACGTGACCATACTGCTGTCACCGCTGGCATTCGTGACAGTGATCGTAAGACCCGCAGGGAGGCCCGTCGCGCTGGCGTACGTCACGCGCTCAGTGCTCTGCAGATAGCTGCTGAGGTCGGTGGCAAGCCCAGTCAGGGTCAGCGTACGGGTGCTTGAGTCATAGCTCGCCGAAACGTTGACGGGCGAGGTCGACGCGTGGCTGGTTGCACCCGTCGCAAACAGCGATGAGCTCAGACTGCCCGACGCTACCGAAAGCGTGAGCGTCAGCGAGCCCGTGCCCGTCACCGCGCTGGACGGGAACACGATCTGGCCGCCGGTCGCTCCGACATTGAAAGTTCGCGGCATAACAACCGCGGGCATGACGCGCGCGGCGCCTGTTGCCGTTTGCAAGGAAACCGTAATGCTGCGCACGGTGGTAACGCCGCCGCTTACCAGGGTCACATTGACTGAGCCGGTGCCTGTGGATCCCAGCTTCACCCCGCCGCCCGCCAGATACTCGCTCACGGCGGACGCGCTCCCTGAGAGCGAAACAGCCGAGCTGCTGGCCGCAGTGACCACAGCACTCGCTTGCCACCCCAGCGTCGCGAAGCCACTAGCCTCGAAAGTAAGTTGGACGTTGTCCGAACTTGTGACCGACGAGCCAGAGAAGGGAATGGCGACCAGCGCGCCCGGCGTGGTGTAGACCGCAATGGGAACAGCGAGCTGGATCGCAGCGTCCGCTGTCTGAGTGGGCGCCGACAGGCTGACCGTGGTGGACACCACATGGCTTGGCTGCGACTCCGGTGCAAGCTCCACCGCTAGCGTAACGGCAGACCCCGTGTAGCTCACGTCGCCGCGCGCCAGGAACGCTGCAAGCGCTGAGGCCTTGCCTGTGAGGGTACGCGCGGTTGCGGTGCCTCCCACCACTACGTTCGCATCAGCGTTCGATGCCGCCAGGGCGTTGCCGCTTGAAACTTTGAGCGTCAGCACCAGTGTGTCATCGGCATCGGAGTTGCCGTCGGCAAGCAGCGCGGACACGAAGTCGAGTCGCGACGATGCACTGGGAGTGATCCAGAGCGTGGCTGGCAGACCCTCGATCAGCGGCGAACGCGACAGGCTCGACGAAGCACCCATTGAACCCGCGATCGTCACCGACCGTGAGCCCGAAGACACCGGTAGCGCCGCACCCTGCGGCAGCGAAACCACATGGTTTCTGGTGCTCGAATCAGCGGTCGCAAGATCAAGTGGTTGCGATGAATAACTCGTCGTCGCGGTATTGGAAAATACCCGGAGCGTGGTCGCTGGCGGGGTAATCGTCAACGACAGCGTCTGAATAGAAGAGCCTTGCTGATATCGAACGTTGCCCGCTCCGTTCAAATAGGCGGAGAGCTTGTCCAACGTCCCGGTAAGCGCGAGCGTGGACGTACCATCGCCAGACGCTGTCACACCCGAATTGGTGAGGTTGGTTGCGGTCAATACCGCACCTGTACCAGTGAGCGTTGCAGTGAAATTCTCACCAGGGAAATCGGGCACCAGCGATAGCGCGGATCCGTTTCGCTGCAGCTCAAGCGGCAAGGGGGACGCGGCGAGCGCGGGCATTGCGCCCACCTTCAGCCCATTGCCGTAGCCGAGCGTGATTTCGCCCAGCTGCATGAAGTAGTCGCCGCCGCTGGTGACGCCGCTCTGCGAACCACGCGTCTTGGTGACAACAATCTTGTAGTAGGAGTAGGCGGTAGTGTTGGTGCCCAGCCCACCCTCTACGACAGCCGGGCCCTGCTGCCAGTTGCCCAGTGTGTAGCTTCCCGAAGTGTTCTCGAGTTTTGTTGGCCCCGAATAGATGGATGTCCACGCAGAGCTGCCCCAGTCAAGGTTGCTATTGGAGCCAAAGATGGTGAATTCGAGCGGGTCCCACGCGGTTGTGTAGTTTGCACGCTGGAACTGGATACTGTTGACCGCGGTCGGCGAGGACAGCCGAACAATCACGCCACTGTTCCGGCCGGTAGTGCTGTCGCCGAACTCGTCGAAGTTCAGATATTTCTTGTTGTTGCTATCCGTGTTGGCGACTGCCTCGATCGTGTAGCTGCCGCCCCACGATCCGTAGCTTGAAGTGGTGATTCCATTTTGCGTGGTGCTGGCGAAACTGGATTGCGAACCCTTCAGCGTTACCTTTACAACTCCCGTCTGTCCGATCGCGAGAACGCCCGCGTGAACCGCCGCTTTTCCAATCGCGGAGTCATCCGTGTAGGTGCCCGAGCCCCAAACCGACCCTGAGCTGGTACCGGTCGTCTGAAAGTAGAGAACCGTGTCGACGGGCTGGCTTCGATAGGTGTAGGGCGAACCCGACGAGAGCATCAACGCCCCGCCAATTCCGTCAAACACATTGCCCGGCCGCTCGTCGTTGGTGTTTCCGGTCGCGCCCGACAGCGTTCCAACCGGCGGATAGTTGGGCGAGCTTGCCGCAACGGATACGACAAATGGCGGGTTGGCTGGCTTGTCCTGGGCCAGGGTGTAGCCCACACGGAAGAACTCGTTGGCGCCGCCATCTTCGCGATGCTTGACCTCGAAACGGTAGTAGCGGCCCGCTTCCAGGCGTACGCTCGACGAATAGTGTGTGTTGCCGTACGACTGGCCGCTCCACGAGGTGTTGTATCCCGGGTCGCCATTGGCTTGAGTGTCGATCGCATGGGCAATCAGGTTGCCCACGTCATCGTAGAGCTTGAATTCCGAGCGGTCGTCCGACGTGATCCAGAACACATAGTCGTCGGTGGCAACGGCACGAACCCAGCCACTTCCGGTCTGGTCAAAGTTCTCTCCGCGGGAGATCTCTCCCGTCGTGAGCGACGTCAGCCACAACTCCTGAGCCGAGCTATTTGTGCGTGACAAGCTCCAACCGTTTCCTACCAACGTACGCAGATCAGGCAGGCCGGTGACGGCAGCCGTGGGCGGTGCCACGGGCATGAGCGCAATGTACGAGCCTGTTGCGTTGACGGTATCGATATAGTTGACCGACAGGCTCAAATTGACCGATGTCGACGCCGTGACTCGCAGATTGCCAGCGGTGCTGAAGAAGCTGTTCATGGCCGCGGCCGTGCCGCGCACAGTCAGTGCTGTGCCCGAGCCTGTGCTCAGCGTATTGCCATTGGAGTGCTTGAGCGCGCCGGATGAAGCCCAGGCGAGCGTGGATCCGCCCGCCGTGATCGTCACCGAGAATTCGGTACCGGTAGCACCCGACTCCACAAACGCGTTCGGCGCAAGCCGTACATCGGTGGCTACGCCCTGCCAGACCGACAGCGAGGTGGGCACCACCACCGACAGTGTCGGGTCGAGCGAGAAAATCAGTTCTGCGCGCGCCCTCGATGAAAACAGGCTGCCCGCAACCGATGTTTCGAGCACCGCATCGAGCGTTGTTGCCGCGGCGCCCAGGAAACCGACCGACCCGGCCTGCAGATAGCTGCTGAGCGTCGATGCTGTTCCGGTGAGCGTAAGCGTTCGCGTTCCGGAGTCGTACGCGGCGCTACCGCTCGCCGGTTGGCCGGAAAACTGCAGATCGCCCGCACCCACGGAAAGGCGCAGCGTCACCGTGGTGGATCCACCTACCGCGATTGCATTGGCTGCGAACGACAGTGCCGTTGCTGTGGACGAGGACACCAGGAAGGCCTGCGGGAGGGTGATCGCCGCGCCGTACCCGACGTCCTCGGCAGTCTTGGTCGTGATCGCGATCGTGCCTTCGCTGCCTGCAAGGCGCAGCTTGAGCGCCGAGCGGCCGGTGGCATCGAGCAGCACCTGACCGCTGGTGTTGAAGAAGGCGTTCAGATCCGCCGCAGAGCCGGTGAAGCGGGTGACTGCGATCGACGCACCGCCGCCAGCCGGCGTGATGCTGGCCGATTGCACGCTCACGCCATTGATAGTGCCAATCGTTGCAAGCGGATCGGCCATGCCGGCAATCGAGAGCGCAGAGCGCGGGGCCTCGACCTCGACCGTGAACGAAGCATCGGCCGCATCAAAGGCATCCGCTGGCAACCGGACCGGCAACAACGCGCCCGGCGTGGCAACCAGTTCCTTCGGCAGGACCATACTGCCGCCGACCGCCTGGGTGATGGTTGGCTGGGTGGGCGCGACAAGGCTCACGCTCGAGCGGGCGCCTTCGATCCAGGCGCCACCAATCCGGTGCGCCAGCTTGACCGAAAGCGTTGCACCGGTGCCGGTGAACCGCACGTTGTTCATGGTTTGCAGATAGGTTTCGAGCGCAGCCGCGCTACCCTCGATCGCGATCGACGCGCCGGCGTTTACCGTCACCGTCGAGGTTTCCACAGCGTTGATGGTGTACACGCCGTTCGCGGGGCCTGCGAGACCCACGAAGGTCACCGTGCCAACATCAGCGCTGATCTGCATCTGCAAATCACCGGCGGCTGCGTTGCTCACAAAATCCACGGTAGCAAGCGCGATTTGCGATGACACATCAGGCGTGATCCAGGCCTGTTGCGACAGGCTGGCAATGGTCGAAACCGTGGCGGCCGTACTGGTGGGACCAAAGGCAACCAGCTGCGTGCGCGCCTCGGAGAAAATCAGCGCATTGTCAACGCGCTCAACACGAACAGTGAGCGTCTGCTCGCTGGGGCCGTTGTAGCTCGCCGTGAGCGGATCACCCGCATTGGCGGGCGCCGCGAAATACGCGCTCAGCGCGGTGGCTGTGCCGGTGAACACCTTGGATGCGGGGCTCACCCCGTCAGCAACTGTTACGCCACCGCTATCGACACCAGCAATGGTGCCGTCGTTGGCCGTCAACGTAACCTTAAGCAGCGTGGATCCCGAGCCGAAGGCGCTCGCGCCGAGCACGACACGGCTCACCACGCTGTCGACGATGCCGATCGTGGCGGGAAGCGTGATGGGTAGCGATGCGGCGGCTGCCGCGGCCTGCAAGGCCACCGTACCCTCGACCGACCGCGTGGCCGATGCAAGCCGAATCGTGAGCGACTCGGCACCTGCGCCCGTGTAGCGCAGCAGACCCGAGGCCAGATACTGGTTGAGCGTGGCAATCGAGCCGGTGAGCGCGATAACCTTCTCGTTGACGTTGCCGTCGGTTAGGCTCAGCGTCGACCCGTTGGCACTGAGTGAGCCTGCAGGTACGCTCAGCGTCAGCGTGTAATTCGACACCGCAGCGTCGCCCGTCAGAACAGTGCCCGGCAACGCAATCGCCGAGGCGAGGCTGGCCACAACGTTGTAGCTGCTCGGCACCGAGAGCTGCAGAGGCTGCGGACCGCTCACCTCGGTTCGGATCGCGGCCTGCAGCGATGATGTGGCCGCCGCACTGCGCAAGCCATCGGCATTGGCGAGCTTCAGCCCAAGCGAGGCGAGTGTGCCCAACCCGGTGTGGGTGAAGCGCAGCTTGTCGCTTGTCAGATAACTGTTCAGGCTGGTGGCCGTACCCTGCAGCTTCACCAGCGTGCTGGTGGAGCCCGCCAGCAGCGTGACGCCGCTCACGGGTGTTCCTGCCACCAGAGCGGTGGCGGTCAACCCGCCGGTTGTTGCGACCAGGCTGCCCGCCGTGACGCTCACTTCCAGCGTCAGCGTACCCGTGCCTGTGAACGGCGTGCCCGCAAGCGATATCGGCGAGGCCTGGGCGGGCTCGACCAGTAGGGCTGGCGGTACCGTGATCGATGGGATCGCGTCCAGTGCCGCGGTGAGCGTCGTGGCGGCCTGCAAGGTCTGGATGACCTGATTCGAGGTGTCTCTCGCGGTCAGTTTGAGCGTGAGCAAGGCACCCGTGCCCGTGAACTTGAGGTTGCCGCTGTTGAGATAGGTGTTCAGGCTCGCGAGGTCGCCCTTGAGTGTGACGACCGTGCTGGTGGCACCCGTCTGTAGCGTGACGCCGCCTACGTTGGCGCCCGCGGTCAGCGTTGCAGCATTGAGCACGCCCGACGCGGCGGTGAGTTCCAGCAAATAGTCGGCGCTGGTGCTTGCGCTGGTGAACACGCTCGGCAGCGAGACCGACGACTGCACACCACTCGTGATCGTGACTTTTTCCGGGAGTGCTATGGACACCGCACCCGGCCCCGAGACGGTGGTGGCGCTCGCGCTCACCTGAATCAGCGAGATGGCGGCAAGCGCCTCCATGGCACCCGCGGTGCGGATGCGAAGCACGTTGCCATCGGTCGTGTCGTACCAGACTTCACCCACCGTATTGAACAGCGCGTTCAATGCTGCGGCAGTGCCCGTAAAGCGGGTGGCATTGCGAGAAACGCCGTCAGTGCGAAGGAAGCTCGTGCCCTCGGTGATCGTGACGGCGGTGCCAGCCGTCGTGCTGACAGACTGCGCGGGCGTGAGCCACGCCGTGACCGCACTCGTCGGCTTCACGCCATCAATCGTCAGGAACTGACGCTCGGCCTCGATCTCGATCGAGATTGAGCCCGTCTCGGTGGTCGTGAACGGAGTGGT
>JBIKMC010000172.1:0-7249 GCA_044359405.1 Burkholderiaceae bacterium | reverse complement strand
AGTCACGGATGGTACCCGCCAGCTCACCCTTGCCGCCAGCGCGGCCGCACAGGCGGCCGTCGACGGGGAAAGTTTGGTTCAGGTCCGTACGCTTCGCTGTGACGAGGCAACACCAGCCGATTTGCTGGCCGCCGATGCGTACCTGTTTGCCACGCCCGAAATGTTGGGCAGCATGGCGGGGCGTATGAAAGACCTGTTTGATCGATGCTATTACCCCGTGCTCGATGGGCTGGCCGGCCGCGCGTATGCCCTGATGGTGTGTGCAGGCTCAGACGGGCAGGGCGCGGTCAGGCAGTTGCAGCGCATTTGTACCGGATGGCGCCTGCGCCCAGTTGCCGAGCCGCTGGTGGTGTGCACCGAGGCACAGACGCCTCAGGCCATCACCGCCCGAAAACAGATCCTGCCCGGTCAGCTTGAGCAGGCCGCGCAATTGGGAGCCAGCTTAGCGGCGGGCCTGGCTCTGGGTTTGTGGTGACCGGGCCTCGTCCTCCCGGGTCTCATCAAGCCGGTGCGCACAGGCACCGACCAGTACAGCCATCGGAATAGCCCACTGGAGGGCGGCACGCAAAAGCCGCCTTGCAGGAGGACAGTCGGGCGTCGCCCACATCAGATGGAGCGCGGTCAGCGTCAGTGTCAGGGCCAGAAGCGTGCAGGCGATTCGCGTCCACCTTACATCGTCACGCAAAATTCCCCGAGCGCACTGCGGCCAGCCGCAGTGCAGGGTCCGGCGGGCAAGACATACCGCCAGTCCCATCTGAGTGACCACAAGCAGCAGCGTAATAACAATCTGAAGGGCCGTCAGGCCCGCGGACACCAGCGCCGTCACAGCGGCTAACAGGGCGAGTGAAGTTGCACTGAACAGCGAAGGAAAAGGCATGGCCAAGCTCCCGGGAGATCGACATACTCCCGGCGGTCAAGGTCACGCTCTTTCGGCGTTGCTCACGAAAACCTACCCGCAGGGACTGCTTGAAGCCATGATGGCCAAACCCTGCCGGCTGCGGCAATCAGGGCGCAACGCGTATCAGCCCGCGCTACCCCCAGGCCAAAGCCGTGATACCGACGCCCGACTTACGCCACCCAGCTGCCCGACTTGCCGCCATGCTTTTCAAGCAGTCTCACTCCGGTGATCGTCATACCGCGATCAATCGCTTTGACCATGTCGTAGACGGTGAGCAGCCCCACCTGCACCGCTGTGAGCGCCTCCATCTCAACGCCCGTCTTACCCTCGCACTCCACCTGAGCCTGGCAGCGAACCAGCGGGGCCGCCTCGTCAAGCTCAAATGACACCGACACACGCGTGAGCGCAATCGGATGGCACAAAGGGATGAGATCCGCAGTGCGCTTGGCCGCCTGAATGGCGGCGATGCGGGCAATTCCCAGGACGTCCCCCTTTTTGGCCGACCCATTACGTACCTGGTCAAAGGTAGCCGGACGCATATGAATTTCGCCGATGGCGACAGCCACCCGCCGAGTACTCGATTTATCGGCAATGTCGACCATATGCGCCTGGCCGGCGGCATCGAAGTGATTCAGCATGGCAGCGTAGACTCGCCCGAAAATAAGTGAACGACAACGTGTTTTTGGAGGCGGTCTATCATAGCAATCCGACCATGCTGAAAATCGTCAGATCTGCCCAGTCCGGCCGGACTGCCACTCCAAAGGCGATGGCGCCCAACCTCACGTCAGTTGTCGCGCTGCGGCCCCAGCCAATGCCCGCGCCAAAGCAGCGCACGCTCTCCCGGTTGGCTGGCCGTGTACTGGCAGCAATCCTTGCCGTCGTTCTGACCGCACCGCCATCAGGGTTCGCGCCACCGGCGTTTGCCCAGGCTCTGCCCCAGTTGGGCGATGCGGCAGGAGACGAGCTGACGCCAGCGGCTGAGCGTCGCATCGGAGAGGCGGTCATGCGCGAGTTGCGCCGCGCAGGCGTACTGCTGGACGACGTCGAACTGACCGAGTTTCTCAATGCGTTTGTGGCGCGACTGGCGGCAACGCCCGCCGCATCAGGGTTCAGCTTTGAGCTATTCGCCATCGATGATCGAACCCTTAATGCGTTCGCCCTGCCGGGCGGATTCATCGGCGTGCACACCGGACTTTTTGCAAGTGCCCAGAGCGAGTCCGAGCTTGCCTCAGTGCTCGCCCACGAGATCGGTCACGTCACGCAACGCCATATCGCCCGCATGCTGTCTGCACAGCGGCAGAGCATGGCTTTGATGATCACCTCCCTGGTACTGGCGGCGCTGGCCGCGCGCAGCAACCCTCAGGCGGCCGGTGGGGTCGTCGCTCTGGGTTCCACGCTGCAGCAGGGTCAGATGCTGGGCTTTTCGCGCGATGCCGAGCGCGAGGCTGATCGGCTGGGGCTCGAGATGCTGCAACAGGCCGGGTTCGAGGGTGTGGCCATGGCCAGCTTTTTCGAGCGCCTGCAGCAGGCATCACGACTCAATGAAAGCGCTGCCCCGGTCTACATGCGCACCCATCCGCTGACGATCGAGCGGATGGGCGATATCCGCAATCGTGTACTGGAGAGTCGCTATCGCCAACGCGCCGACAGTCTGGAGTTTTTGCTGCTGCGCGTGCGTCTGCGCGCCACGCTCGATCGCTCGCTGGACGGTTTGTCGCGCAGCCGTTCAGTCCTCGAGCGACAGCTAGCCGAGCGGGCGATCGACCCGGCACTGGCCTGGTTCGGCCTCGCCGCAGTAGGCCTGCAGGCGCAGGATGAGGCGTTCACGCGCAGCGCCATCGAACAGGCGCGCAAACTGCTGCCGCCAGCCCACCCCTTTGTCGAACGGCTCGCCGCTGAGCTTGAGCTGACCCTCAATCGACCGCGCGAGGCGCTTGTCGTGGTTGAGCGGGCTATCGCCCGCTCGCAGCGCACGCCTGCGCTCACGCACACGCAGGCCCGTTGCCTGCTCTTGCTGGGCGATTGGAAGTCAGCCGAGGCATTGATCAGTAGCGCGCTTGAAGAGCGCCGGGGCGATGCTCGCCTGTGGCAGATGCTGGCGCAGGCCCAATCAGCCCTGGGTAAGACCGCACAAGCCCATGTGTCGATGGGTGAACACTATGCCCTGCTGGGCGCCTGGCCAACCGCGATCGAGCAGTTGCAACTGGCGCAACGCACTCGTTCGATGAGCTTTTACGAGGCCTCACGCATCGACGCGCGCCTGCGCGAACTTCGCGCAGCCTTCCGTATCGAACTCGAGGATAGAAACGCCGGCCTGCGCTAGGATGTTGCCATCGCAGGCATTTACCATCAAAGGAGATTCCCAATCATGAGACCACAACGTCGTGACTTTCTGAGTGCCACCGCCGCACTCGGTGCGTGTACCGCGCTTCCCGGCTCGGCGTTCGCACAGACAAAAGCCCTGTTCGACAGCATCAACATGTTCGTCCCGGCCGCACCCGGTGGGGGTTGGGACGGAACGGCTCGCGCGCTCGAGGCCGCTGCAAAAGGCGCGGGCCTGGTTGGCAGCTTTCAATTCGAAAACGTGGGGGGCGCCGGTGGCATGGTCGGCTTACCCCGCTTCGTCAACCAGAAAAAGGGGCAGGGCAACACCTTGATGGTCGGCGGCTCAGTCATGGTCGGCGCTGCCATCACCAACAAAAGCCCGGTCACCATGAAAGACGTGGTACCGCTGGCCCGTCTCACCGAAGAGGCGGGCGTTATCGTCGTACCCGCCAGCGGCAAGATTCAGAACTGGAACGACCTGGCCACTGCCATCAAGGCCAACCCCAAAGCGGTATCGGTGGCTGGAGGCTCCGCTGGGGGCACAGACCATCAGCTGCTGGGGCTGGTTATCAAGGCCTTGGGTCGAAACGCCCGCGAGGCGGCCTATGTCGCGTTCGCTGGCGGCGGTCCGGCCAATGCGGCCATTCTGGGTGGTCAGGTTACTGCC
This sequence comes from Burkholderiaceae bacterium, assembly GCA_044359405.1. Taxonomy (GTDB): domain Bacteria; phylum Pseudomonadota; class Gammaproteobacteria; order Burkholderiales; family Burkholderiaceae_E; genus SYIM01. Next base: position 3,359 of record JBIKMC010000172.1, on the reverse strand, counting down.
GGCATCTCAGGTTATTCTGAATTTCAGGAGCACATCGAATCGGGCCGCATGAAGGCTCTGGCTGTCTCCGGTACCAAGCGTATCCCCGGCGTCAATGTTCCCACCCTGCTCGAACTGGGTGTCAATGTCACCGCAGCCAATTGGCGTGGTGTGTTTGGTGCTCCGGGCATCTCGGCTGACCAACGCGCCAAGCTGCAGGAACTGCTCAAACAGATTCACGCCTCGGCGGGCTGGAAAGAGACGCTCGAAAAACGTAAATGGACCGATGTTTTCCTGGTCGGCCCGGCGTTCGAGCAGGAAATCGCCAAAAGCATTGCAGAAGCCGAAGAGGTCCTGAAGGATCTGGGCCTGGCCTGACCCAGCAGCGCGCACGCGGCCATGTACGCCCGACTCGTTGGCCTGCTCCTGGTGGCCGCCGGTGGTCTGGCGGCCTGGCTGGTGGTGCTCATCCCGGCATCTCCGATGTACGCCGAGGTGGGCGCCTCCACCGTGCCGGCCGCGATCAGTGCGCTGCTCATTGTGGTCGCGCTGCTCTATGCTCGCAGCGCATGGCGAGGGCGTGCGCCCGACGCCGCACTCGACCCCGAGGCCAAACCCCTGCCCGGCGCAAACCGCAGGGCGGGCTGGTTTATCGGCGGATGCCTGGTATTCGCCCTGCTCATCAAACCAGCCGGATTCTGTGTGGCGGCGAGCCTGAGCGCGCTGGGGGTGGCGCGTGCCTTCGATCAACCGGTCAGTATGCGTTCGCTGGCAGCTTGCATACTCATCGCCATCGTCTTCTGGTCCTTGTTCTCGCTGCTGCTGGGCGTAGACCTTGGGCCCGCTATCGCAGGCTTTGGCAGACAGGGCTCATGAACGCCTTTGACTCCCTGCTACAGGGCTTTGCCACGGCGCTGCAGCCCATCAACCTGCTTTACGGTTTCGCAGGATGCCTGGTCGGAACACTGGTCGGCGTGCTGCCGGGCATCGGCCCAGCCCTCACAATCGCCCTGCTGCTGCCTCTTACGTTCAAGGCGCCAGCGGTTGGCATGTTCGTGCTCTTCGCAGGCATCTACTACGGCGCCATGTACGGGGGATCCACCACCTCTATTCTGCTCAACACGCCGGGTGAGTCGGCCACGGTGGTCACCGCGCTCGAGGGCAACAAAATGGCTCGAAAGGGGCGCGCCGGAGCTGCACTGGCCACCGCGGCTCTCGGCAGCTTCGTGGCTGGCACCATTGGCACGCTGGCCCTGACCTTCATTTCGCCCTGGGTGGTCGAGGCGGCCCTCGCCTTCGGGCCGGCCGAATACTTCAGTTTGATGGTCTTGGCTCTGGTTGCGGTCACCGCAGTGCTGGGCAACTCCGTCCTGCGCGGTCTGGTCAGCCTGGCTGCCGGTCTGTTGTTTGGTCTGGTGGGCATCGACCTGCAGACCGGGCAGCCACGGTTCACGCTTGGTCAGGTCGAATTGCTCGATGGCATCGAAGTCACCATCGCCGCAGTGGGACTGTTTGCCGTCGGCGAGGCCCTATTCCTGGCCTGGCAGGGGCGAGAAGCTCAGAACGCTCAAACCTACCGGGTCACCGACCGGCTCATGCTCAGTCGCGAAGACCTCAGACGATCGTGGAAACCCTGGTTGCGCGGCAGTCTTCTGGGATTTCCCATCGGCGCAATGCCTGCGGGGGGCGCCGAGCTGCCAACGCTGCTCAGCTACTACACCGAGAAAAAACTGTCCCGGCACCCCGAGGAATTTGGCCGTGGCGCGATCGAAGGAGTGGCAGGTCCTGAGGCCGCCAACAATGCGGCTGCAGCGGGCGTGTTGATGCCGCTGCTCACCCTGGGTATTCCGACCTCAGCGACGGCGGCCATTATTCTTTCGGCCTTCGAGTCCTATGGCATACAGACGGGCCCCACGCTGTTCACTCAGCAGGGCGCTCTGGTCTGGACCCTGATCGCAAGCCTGTACATCGGCAATGTGATTCTGCTCATTCTCAACTTGCCACTGGTGGGTCTGTGGGTTCGACTGCTGCGCATCCCGCCGCCCTGGCTGTACGCCGGCATCATCGTCATTTCTGCAGCCGGTGTTTTCGGCGCTAGTAATTCGGCCTTTGACCTGCTGCTGCTGTTCGCCTTCGGCGTGCTGGGATTCATCTGCCGGCGCTTTGATTTTCCAGTAGCCCCCATGATCATTGGCCTCATCCTGGGCCCCATGGCTGAGCAGTCGCTCCGCCAGGCCCTCACCATCAGCATGGGCAGTTACACCACTTTCATGACCCGCCCCATTTCGGCCACGATTTTGGCTATCGCCCTGCTGCTGCTGCTCTCCCCCTGGCTGATCCGGCGATGGCGTGCCCGGCGGAGATAGGGCGGTAGCGTGTCGCTCGAGACTTGGCTGGTCTACCTGATCGCGGCAGTGGGGCTGTCACTGTCGCCCGGTCCCAATGGACTGCTGGCGCTCACGCACGGTGCCTTGTTGGGGGCCAGAGCCACCGTAGCGACCGTTATCGGTGGCACGCTGGGATTCGCTATGCTCATCGGCATGTCGCTCTTCGGTATCGGCGCGCTACTTCAAGCCACGCCGGGCGCGCTCTCAGCCCTGCGTTGGCTGGGCGGAGCCTATCTGGTGTGGCTGGGGATTCAGTTGTGGGCTGCGCCGCCCCCAGGAACGCCAGACGACGCGCAGTTGCTCCGCTCTGGCTCGTCACGATCGCGCTTTGGGCAGGGTTTGCTGACCGCGCTCACCAATCCCAAGGCGCTGCTGTTTTTCGCTGCCTTCCTGCCACAGTTCATTGATCCGACGGCGGCACTACCGGCACAGTTTGCCATCATGGCGGGCACCTTCGTGGTCATTGAATTCGCCACTGAAATGCTGATCGCCGCGGGGGCTCACCGCGTGCGCCCTTGGCTGGCCCGAAGCGGTAGCCTGTTCAATCGAAGCTGTGCGCTGATCTTCATCGCCATTGGCATCGCCCTGCCGCTGAAGTAGGTCTGCTAGGCGTGAACCGGTCTGAAGCTGTCCGGTCGAGCGCGCTCCCACCAGGCCGACCAGGGCGAGCCGCAGGCCTGGGCGCCCCCCGGCTCAAGCAGAGCCCCAGGCGAAAGAAATCGGTAAACCTCGGATAGCGGGCGGACGTCATCGCGGCTGACCCGATGCATGATGTGATGCGGTCGCAGCTGGGATGGGTGGGCAAGTCCGGCCGATTGCAGCAGCTCGCGCAAGGCCTCAAGCGTATTGCGATGAAACTGAAACACGCGCTGCGCCTTGTCGGGCACCACCAGCGCCCGGCTGCGCAGCCGGTCCTGTGTGGCAACCCCGGTAGGGCAACGGTCAGTGTGACAGCTCATCGATTGAATGCAGCCCAGTGCGAACATGAAACCA
>JBIKMC010000170.1:0-7282 GCA_044359405.1 Burkholderiaceae bacterium | reverse complement strand
CAAAACGTCGTGAGACAGTTTGGTCCCTATCTGCTGTGGGCGTTGGAGATTTGACGGGGGCTGCTCCTAGTACGAGAGGACCGGAGTGGACGCACCTCTGGTGTACCTGTTGTCACGCCAGTGGCATCGCAGGGTAGCTATGTGCGGAAGAGATAACCGCTGAAAGCATCTAAGCGGGAAACTCGCCTGAAGATGAGATCTCCCGGGGACTTGATCCCCCTAAAGGGTCGTTCGAGACCAGGACGTTGATAGGCCAGGTGTGGAAGCGTGGTAACACGTTAAGCTAACTGGTACTAATTGCCCGTGAGGCTTGACCCTATAACTTTGCGTGCTTCGGCGGGTCGCCGAAGCAAATCAGCTAGCGCCATGCCGCAAGCTGTTGTTGAGTGCTTCACAACCCGACTCTAAGCGTCATTTGGCGTGCTGAGTTTGGCTCCACTTGATCAAGATTGATACGCTTCTCGTGAATTGGTTGGGTTGTGCCTGCACAGCCCGACAACAAGTTATGCCTGACGACCATAGAGCGGTGGTACCACCCCTTCCCATCCCGAACAGGACCGTGAAACGCCGCATCGCCGATGATAGTGAGCATTCGCTTGTGAAAGTAGGACATCGTTAGGCTAAATCAAGCCGACAAAAAGCCACCGAGGTTTGCGCCCCGGTGGCTTTTTGCATTCTGTCTGCAGTTTTCGTCCCTTTTGTTGAGCGGTCTTGCAGCTTTCCGCTCTTGTCGCTACGGTGTTGCCTGCGCCTAGTTCTGTTTTGGGGCACGCGCTTCTGGAGGGCGGTATGCGAGTGTTCTTGCTCATCTCTCTGATGCTCACGATGTTGTCGGGCTGTGCAAGCCGTGATCCTGTTGATACCGTCAATGCGTCGGTACCGAATTCGGCGATAGATTTTTCCCGCACCGGTGTCGTGCCCTTGCTCGCTTTTGCGAAAGATAGCCGTGCCCTGCCGGCGGATTGGCAACCGTGGATACTGCACCCGTCGAAAGCCCAGACCCGGTATAAGGTCGTGCGCGATGCCGAGGCCGGCGTTGTTATCGCGGCCGAAGCTGTGTCGTCGGCATCAGGACTGATGCGCGAACTTAATCTGGATGTCGGTAAGGCGCCGGTGCTTGAGTGGCAGTGGCGAATCGACGCGCTGATTGAGGGCGCTGACAACACCGATCGGTACGCGGAGGACTCTCCTGTTCGGCTTGTACTGGCCTTTGATGGAGATAAGCAGGCGTTGCCGCTTCGAGACCGAATCTTTTTTGAGAGTGCGCGCCTTCTTGGTGGTCGGGAGATGCCTTATGCCACGCTCATGTACATCTGGGAGAACCGGCAGCCGGTGGGCAGTGTTCTGAAGAATCCGCACACCGACCGGGTTCGAAAGTTGGTGGTCGCTAGTGGTTCTGAGGGGGTTGGGCTCTGGCAAAAATACCGCCGAAATGTCGTTGAAGACTTTCAGGCCGTGTATGGGAAGGCCCCTGGGCCTCTGATCGGCATTGCGATCCTGACCGATACCGACAACACCCGACAAAGCGTCCGCGCTCAGTATGGCGCGGTTCGTCTGATTTCCCGCGCTTCGATGCCGGTCTCTGGAGGTTCGCGTGCTCAAGTCCCATAACCGCTACGACTATTCGGCCATTGTTGATCGGCCCCACTACACCTGGCCCGGCGGCCGGCGGCTTGCCGTTCATCTGTGTCTTAACGTTGAGCACTTCCCGTTTGGAGAGGGCCTTGGCAATGACTATGCGGTGCCGCATCCGCCGCCGAATCATCGTAGTTTTGCCTGGCGTGACTACGGCAATCGAGTGGGCGCGTGGCGAATGCTCGAATTTGCCCAGACCTATGGAATTACTTACGCCGCTCTGGTCAATACCGAGCTGTATGACTACTGCCCATCACTGGTGAAGGCTCTGGCCGATCAGGGGCATGAAATCGTCGGCCATGGCCGAACCAACGCTGAACGTCAGGCCGATATGTCACCCGAGGCAGAGCGTGCCTGTATTGCTGAGGCAGCGGGCGCGATCGAGCGCCACCAGGGAAAAAAAGCAGCGGGTTGGCTGGGGCCCTACATCTCAGAATCTGACATCTCTCTGGACCTTCTTAAAGAGGCGGGCTTTCGATATACGCTTGACTGGGCCATGGATGACCAGCCGATCTGGATGCGCACGCGACATGGCCCTCTGTTGTCGGTACCGTATTCACATGACTTGAACGACTCGCTCGAGTGCGTCTCGCGTCGGACGCCGTCGCTCGACTTCTGCGCCAACCTGATCGATCAGTTCGACGAGATGTTGGCCGAGTCGGTGCGTCGGCCATTGGTCATGCCCATTGTTCTGCACAGTTTCATCCTTGGGCAGCCGTACCGGTTACGGCAGTTCCGTCGCGTGGTTGAACATATCTTGCGCTATCGGGATCGGATCTGGCTGACGACACCGGGGGCCATCTGCGACCACATTGAATCCTTGCCTGCCGGTGTTGTGCCGGGCAGCCTGGGCTGACCGAGATGAAAATGCCAGTCGACCATTGCCGCCTGTCCGCAAGGCAGGCGGCGCGGATGATTCGAGACGGCTCGCTCAGTGCAGAGGAACTGGTGCGCGACTGTCTCGAGCGCATAAAGGCGCGCGAAGAGACGATTCACGCATGGAGTGCGATTGACCCTGAGGCCGCACTGTCGCATGCGCGGGCCCTCGATCGTCTTGGTTCGTTGACCGGGCCGCTGCACGGAATACCTGTGGGTGTTAAGGATGTATTCGACACCCGTGAGCTGCCGACCGAGCATGGTTCGCCGATCTACAAGGGTTGGCAGCCCATGAGCGATGCGGCCTGCGTGGCGGCTGCGCGAGCAGCCGGGGCGATCATCCTGGGTAAGACCCACACTGCCGAGTTCGCCAACCTGCATCCCCCTCCGACTCGAAATCCTAATAATCCGGCCCATACGCCGGGCGGCTCTTCATCGGGCTCGGCGGCTGCCGTGGCGGATTGCATGGTGCCGCTTGCCCTGGGCACGCAAACAGGCGGTTCAACGGTGAGACCCGCTTCATTCTGCGGGGTGGTGGGATTCAAACCCAGCTTTGGCGAGATTTCGCGAGCGGGGCTCAAGCTATCTGCCGAGTCACTGGATACCGTCGGACTGTTTGGGCGCGACGTAGGCGATGTCGCTCTGTTCGCGCAGGCTCTGTGCGGTTTGAACGCGGTTGCGCCTTTACCGCGACCGCCCCGGGTCGGATTGTTTCGCACGCCGCGCTGGTCGCGGGTGCAGCCCTCCATGCAACGGGGCATCGAGCAGGCGGCTGCTTGCTTCTCGTCGGCGGGCGCTGACCTTAGAGATCTGGACGCCGGGGTACAGTTTGAAGAGTTGTTCGATGCGCACGCCTGCATCATGCGTTACGAGATCGCAAGGGGTATGGTCTGGGAGACCCAGTTTCATCGCGCTCAGTACAGCCCGATCTATCGCGAGAAAATTGACACGGGGCTCGCCACCACGCGGTCTGAGTGGCGTGATGCGCTGATTGTCAGAGCCCGCTGGCAAGCCTGGATGGCTCAGGCCATGCAGGCCTTTGATGTGCTGCTGACTGCGCCGGCCGCCGATGAGGCGCCCCTGGGCCTGACATCCACCGGTGATTCGTCGTTTAACGGCATCTGGACCGCCTTAGGCGTTCCGTGCCTGAATTTGCCGAATGTGCTTGGCCCCCAAGGGCTGCCGCTGGGCGTACAGATGGTCGGTGCCAGTGGTGCGGATGAAGTGCTGCTGCAATGCGCCCTGTGGGCCGAACAGGTACTGGCCCAACGGGCTCACTGATCAGGCTGGCCTCACAGGCGGCCGAGTTTGCGAACCTGTTCAACGTAATCTGGGCTACCCGTGACCGCGAAGCGGTCGCGGGTCTTCACGTACTGATCCGCGTACAGGCGCCCGACGGGAAAGTAGCGGTCCATATTTACCCGGAACGTCTTGGGGTCAATCAGGCCGTCGTGGCAATGAAGCCACAGCACCTGTCCGATAGCCAGCAGTCGCTTTTCACTGATGGGCACTTGCTGCAGCAGTCTGCACTCGAGCGACACGGGCGATTCAGCCAGGCGCGGTGGTTTGATGGCCTCGCTGGCGATTGTGGTGAATCCAACCTGCTCCGGCTCACTGATCTCCGGCTCGAAGTCCTGACTGCAGGCGTGCATTCGGGAAGCAGTCGCTTCATCGACCAGGTTCACCACGAATTCGCCGGTATCTAGGATATTTCGCGCCGTGTCCTTGGGGCGGCCATCGGGGCGATTCTCAATGCTGACAATCAGAATCGGTGGATCGTCGCCCATGAGGTTGAAGAAACTGAAGGGCGCGGCGTTCACAACGCCCGCAGGGCTCATGGTTGACACGAGCGCAATTGGTCTTGGAACAACCAGTGATACGAGCAGTTTGTAGCAGAGGTTGGCGGGCAGTTTGGCAAAGTCAAAGTTCATAAGATGCCTTCGGTAAGGAAGCTAAGTGACTAGGCTAATTCAGGAAATTGTTGCACACTCACGGCAGCCGACAGCATGGGCCAAGATTCGGCCGCGCGCATCGACCGGTTTGCGTTGGTTGATGTACTTGCCCCCGCGAGGCGCGCCGGCTGGCGAACGGGCAGGCTTGATCCATGAATGTCTCCTTGGCTGTCGATTTGGTTCGAATTGGTCGGAATTGGTCGAAATTCAGGGCAGACTCAAGACCTTAAAGATCGGACAATACCGGGTGTTTTCTTCTGCAGTTCTTCATTAGGGGGATGGCATGAGCCTGCCATTCAGACGTCCGAATAGGAAATTGTCCGGGTCCGTAGCTTTGATCAGATCCGTTGCACGTCGCAGCCGGGCCTGTCAGATGAAGCCGCTTGCCCTTGCGCTCATGGCGTCGGGTCTGCTGATGGTCGCGATTCAGCCCGGACCGGCGGCAGCACAGTCGAGCGCCGAAGCGTCGCGCAAATCGCAGACCCTCGAGCGTGCCAAGGTCTCGGGCGCCGTAGCCCCCAAGGCGCAGCCTTCCACGGTGGCGCAGCCTTCCACGGTGGCGCAGCCTTCCACGGTAACGCCGGCCGGTGTCCGAGTGACCTCTTCGGCGCCAGCGGGTGCCCGTGCAGGCTCATCGGTGTCGACTGAGGCGTCGTCGGCCCCCAATCGAGCAGACCTTGCGTCCGCGCCGGCTGTTCCGTCACAGGCTAAGGAGTCTGAGGGCGCCGATGCGCGCGCCAGGCCCATTGAACTGGCCCAGGCGGCTTCCCCGACTCCCGCTTCAGGCACGGCGCCTGAGGTTCGCGAGGTCGATCTTGATCTGAAGGATTTCGTGCGTCAGATCCGGGCCGTGAACAAGGCCATTGTGTCAAAGCGAACGGAGCGCGAGGTCACGCAAACCAGTATCGATCGAGCGCGTGCGGCTTTTCAGACACAGGCCAATGCCTCGCTGGTGCGCGGGCGTCAGCTGGTTGAGAACACGCCCGAAGAGCAGTTTGCGCGCAGAAATGAAAAAGTCTATGACCGGCTTGGCACCGACTACTCGGTTGGTGTCTCGCAGCTGTTCGCCACCGGCACCAAGCTGGAGGCCAAGACCACGCTGTCGCAGTTTTTCTCCAACATCAACAACGTTGCCCGACAGGGAACCCCTGGTGAGGCGGGGGCATCGGACTACAAGTCCTACTACGGTCTGTCGGTGACCCATCCTCTGGCACGTGATGCGGGCCGGGATGTCACGCTGGCACGGGTGCGCGTTGCTGAGCTTGAGACTCGCGCGGCTGAGTTTGCCAGCGGCGATACCGAGGCCAGCGTCGTGGCCGAAGCGGTGTTTGCTTACTGGGAGCTGGCGCTTGCGCAGGAGCGTCTGGTTTCCTCGCAGGAAAAGGTCCGCATGGGCGAGCGTCTGCTGCAGGAGGCGCGCGCACTCAATCGCCAGGGGCGACTGCCTCAGTCTGAGATCTGGGAGGTTGAGAACAATCTTGGGCGCTTTCAGTCGGGTCTGAGTGAAGCGCGGCAGGGCTTGCAGGAGCGAGTGGGCCGGGTGCGCACGCTGCTGATGGCGACGGCCACCGAGAATTCGACCCGGTTGCGGGCGGCCGATCGCATGCCGGCGGTGCGTGATCAGACGGTTTCATTTGATCAGGCCATGCGCAAGGCGCTTGATCGTCGCGATGACTACCGTATGCGCAAGACGATGCTCGAGCGCGAGGGTGTGCAACTGGCCTATGCACACAATCAGGGGCTGCCCAAGATTGATCTGGTGGCCAGCTATGGGCTGAACAACTGGGAGCTGGGCAGCGCCTCCAAGGCGTATTCGTTCAGCCGCATGGAGGACTACCCCTCCTGGACGGTTGGCGTTCAGATGTCCATGCCGATTGGTGAAAATCAGCAGGCCAAGGCCGATATTGTGGCGGCCAAACTGCGGCGTGAAGATGCGCTTTTGCAGCTCAAGGCCATTGAGGTGTCGATTGCCAACGATATCGATACCGCCATCAGCATGGTGGCTAGCTCAGCCGAGCGGGTAAGGCTGTGGCAGGACGTGGCGGCGCGCGAGCAGCGCCAGCTTGAGCTGGAGCGCTCGCGCTTTGCCGCCGGCCGTAGCGACATGCGCGAGATTCTGCTGCGGGAAGAGCGGGCGATCAATGCGCGGCTCGCAGTCGTCGAGCAGCAGGCCGCCTGGAGCAAGGCTGACATTCTTTTGGAAGCGGCTCAAGGTCATCTGCTCGATCGCTTCCGTTGATCCAAGGACCTCATGTCTGTCAGACGCACGCTGCTTCGGCTACTGGTCGGCACCTGGGGTCTTATTGCGGCTGCAACTCTATGCGCCCAGAGTTCTTCGCCGGCATTGAATGTCCCCGCGTCCGGTGCTCAGCGGTCGGCGCCCCAGTCACTACCCTCCAGCGGTTCGGGCGCGCGACCTGACTGGCCGCAAACGCCGGTTCGAAAGCCCGCGCCGGAAACGCCTGGCGAGGCCGCTGTATCGGTGACCGCACCGCCCGCCGCAAGTGCCGCGCCTATGGCCGGTAGGACGCCAACGTCGGGTTCCGGTGCAAGCGTCGCCGGGTTGCCCACCCAAGGCCCAATGCCCACCTCCGGGGTCACGCAGGCTTCGCGCGATCTCAAGCTGAGCGTCACCGCCGCGGGTCGGGTCGAGGGTCTGTTCGTCAAGGAGGGTGACCGGGTGCGCAAGGGCGATCTCATGATGCATATGGATCGAGCCTTGGAAGCTTTGGAGGTCAAGCGACGTGAGGTGATGCTGCAGGACAGGGCTCGACTCGAAGAGTTGATGTTGCGGGAGCGTACCCTCGCCGAGCAGGTGC